>CAZIMJ010000103.1:0-22711 GCA_964540205.1 uncultured Eubacteriales bacterium
TCTTGCTCCCTCTGGCTTCATATGGTTCGTTACCTCCCCATATGCAGAGTTCACTACACAGTCGGTGGCTAACCTTTGCTGCGGTTGGACTTCCCTCCTGCTCAGATTAAATAACTCAAATTGTTTCATTTATCTTCTGAGAGTCACCAACTGGATAAGGCAAGCTTTGCTCGGCGCACTCATTACTGCCCCCCAATGTTTTTCATCAGTTCTTATCCTCGATTAATAAAACAATTCATATTATTAAAAGCAAACTTTATGCCAACGCATTTCAGAAATGGTGAGTCCAAAAACATGATGAAATGTTCAAAGCAGAGGACATGTGAATGGATATAGGACAAATGCTTAAAATCCCATCATTGCTATCCCATCATCAACCCCCCTTCTGCTGACAACAGCCGGCAATTCGTTGGCTCACAAAGCAAAATGGTGATAGAATTGATTTAATCAGATATCATATCGGAATGACACCTGAATAAACGGAAAACCGCAGAAACAATAATATTTTTAATGCAATAGAAGGTTAGCTCACCCTTATAACCCTGAGTGAATTTGTGCCGTCCCCTTTTCCCGAAATGCCTTGTGTCATGACCAGGGTGTCGCCTTTGACGGCCAGACGGTTTTTCCTGATGAACCGCAACATCGTCTCGGCCCAGTCTTCGATTTTGTGCCTTATGATAATCGGATAGGCTCCGTAGGAAAGAATCAAAAAATCGCGGACACTCCCGTCACGGCAAAAAGCCAAATTCCAGCAATCTGGTTTGAATCGTGCGATGCTTCGGACCGTACTGCCGGAATGAGTAGGGGTCAATATGAGACGCGCATTCAGGGCGCGGACCGACTCAATCACATTCACGGATACGACGTCCTCAATACTCATCATCTTTTGTCCGACACGCTTGAAGTATCTTTCTGAATGGAATGAAAAGCCGTAGGTATTCCTTTGATGTTCCGTCGACAGGGCAATTTTAGTCATCATTCTCACTGCATCAACAGGGTACTTTCCGATCGCTGTCTCTTCCGAAAGCATCAAGGCATCGGTGCCATCCAGAATGGCATTCGCCACATCGGTCACCTCCGCTCTTGTGGGACGGGTATTCTCTGTCATGGATTCAAGCATTTGTGTGGCGGTAATGACAGGACAACCCGCGAGGTTTGCCTTGCGTATAAGGTTTTTCTGTACTATGGGGATTTCTTCAACGGGTATTTGAACACCGAGATCTCCCCGTGCCACCATAATCGCGTCGGCCACTTCGATTATCCTATCGATGTTCTCGATTGCTTCCGCCCGTTCAATCTTTGCCACGACATTGATCGATGCTCCTCGTTTGTGCGCGAAATCTTTTAATTTCAGTATGTCATTTGCATCTCCTACGAAGGAAGCACTGAAACTGTTAATTCCGTTCTTCAGCCCGAAATCGACATAATCGAGGTCGGTTTTCGTTATCGCCCCTATATTTAATTTCGCCCCAGGAATATTAAGCCCTTTGTAAGACAGAAGCGGTCCGCCGATTATAACTTTGCACTTCACTTCGTTCCTGGAGGCGGAGTGCACTCTTAATTGGATAAATCCATCGTTGAGATAGATGAGATTACCTTGAGACACGCTTTTAGGCAAGCCTGAATAATTTACGGGGATGTGCGAGGCTGTCCCACATATATTTTTTGTGGTGAGTATCACTTCCTCGCCTGCTTTAAGTACGAGCGGCTCATGCGATAGCTGCCCGATGCGGATCTTCGGACCGGGAAGGTCGACGAGGATCAGCACGACACGACCCAATTTGGCGGCAAGAGAGCGGATAGTCCGAATGTTTTTTTTGTGTTCTTCAAGACTGCCATGAGAAAGATTGAGGCGCGCAACATTCAGACCGCTTTGAATGAGTCTTTTTAAAATCGATGACGATCGCGAAGAAGGACCGATTGTACAAACGATCTTTGTTTTATGCTGTGGCAATTCAAGCATTGTTCTTCTCTTGCAAATTCACAATCTTATCTTGTTTATCTCCTTTTTTATGCATTGTAAGAGCCTTATAAAAGCATATCCGATTCTTTTTGCCTTCGCTTCATCCAGTTCATCGGGGTACGATCCCCGGATGTCATAGGCTTTAAAAATATCCGTCATTTGTTTATTCCTGCATTGACTAAATTTGTCATTCAACTCTTCGGCTCTACATTTTTCAATGCCGTTGCATAAAATTTATGTATGTATTCTTTGACCATGCGCCGCGCAGAATATCTCGGCGCGCTGCTCTTGATCGCTTCCTTCATGACCTTGATCCAATCATGAGGCATCCCATCATCGGAAATCTTATAAAAACAGGGAATGATCTTATTCTCAAATATTTCATAAATAGCCTCGGCATCGTGTTGATCCCTGTTCCCGCTCAGTTCTTCACGGCCAAAAATCCAGCCGTTTTTACCGCTAAATCCCTCAATCCACCAACCGTCCGCGATACTCATGTGTGGTACGCCATTTATCGCTGCTTTCATTCCGCTGGTTCCACATGCCTCAAGGGGAGGTAATGGGTTGTTGAGCCATATGTCCACGCCATGCACCATGTACTGAGCGAGTTGCTCATCATAATCTTCCACAAACGCAATGCGTCCTCCAAAGGTTGGGTCCTTTGCCGCGTTAAAAATTTCTTGAAGGACGTGTTTTCCCGGATCATCTGCGGGATGAGCCTTGCCCGCAAAGATAATTTGTATGGGATGCCACCGGCTATTTACCATTCGCTTCAGCCGCTCTCTGTCATGGAATATGAGATTTGCTCTCTTGTAAGTGGCAAAACGTCGAGCAAATCCTATCGTCAACGCAGCAGGATCGAGAAATGCTCCTCCCGCCAGGACGATTGCAGGACTACCCCTATCCTGAACCCAACGCTGTCTTGCGTATTCGCGTATCGTATTGATCAACTTCATTTTCAGCCAATAATGGGTTTGCCATAATTCTTCATCCGGGATTTCGTCGATCAATTCCCAAACTTCGTGACTGTCATGATCGGCCAGCCAGCCGGGGCCCAAGTATTTATTAAAAAGAAGTGCAAATTTCGGTTCTGTCCAGGTGGGGGTATGGACACCGTTGGTGACGGAATCAATCGGTACTTTTTCTTCGGAGTTTTCCGGCCAGAGGCTCTGCCACATACGGCGGGCGACTTCTCCGTGACGCTTGCTCACCCCATTATGGAAATCGGACATTCTCAAGGCAAATGCAGTCATGTTGAAACCGGAATCGGGATACTCTGGATGCATTCCTAATTGCAAAAAACCGTCATGGCCCAATCCTAGGGTCGGCCAATAAGAATGAAAATATTTTTCCATCAATGGAAAAGGGAACACGTCATGACCGGCAGGCACCGGCGTATGTGTTGTAAATATAGTCGTGCTTCTCACCTGGCGGGCCGCATCCTCATAATTCATACCACCCAGAATCCGTTCTCTGATGCGTTCCAGTATGGCAAATCCCGGATGCCCTTCATTCAGATGAAGGATGGAGTGCTTTATGCCCAAACTGGCCAGAACCTCGCTTCCGCCGATACCGAGGACAATTTCCTGACGCAATCTCTGTTCTGTGTCGCCGATATAAAGACGGGCCGATATCTCCCGATTCCAGGGGTCGTTGATTTCTAAGTCCGTGTCCATCAAATACAGGGGCAAACGCCCCACCATGACCTTCCATACGGCCACATGAATCGACGGCTCGATGAAAGGAACTTTGACAACCAGTTGTCCCCCTTTTTCATCAAGCACCCTACTGATTGGAGATGCCTCTCTGTCGAGAACCTCATCCACATTTTCTTGCCAGCCATCGTCACGGATTTTCTGATGCAGATATCCCTCTGGATACATGAATCCCACGGCCACCACCGGCATCCCCAAGTCACTGCATTCTTTGAGATAATCACCCGCCAGAAAACCCAATCCACCTGCATAAAAGGGCAGTGAATGGTGCAGTCCGTATTCAGCGGAGAAGTAGGCGATGGGAAATTTGCACTCGGCAGTGATGTTTTCCGTAAACCAGCCTCTCTTCGCATCTATGTCTTTGTGATATTGTTCTAGCACCAAATCATAATGCTTCAAATATTGGGCATCCCGTGCCGCGGATTCAAATATTTCCACAGGGAGCTCTGTGAGCGTTTTCACAGGGTTGTGGCGGTTTTCCTTCCAGGTCGCGCGATTCAGTTTCTTAAAAAGCATTCGTGCTTCCGGATGCCAGCTCCACCACAGGTTGGTCGCTAGCTCCTCCAAGCCGCTCAACTTTAGAGGGAGCGAGGGAAACAGTGTCGATTTGACTTCTTTCAAAGATTACACTCTTATCTTTTTACCCTCTTGCTCCGTCCCGTCTTTTTCATCTCTAAAATTTTTCAAAAGTGCGATCTGAAGGCATGTATTACCGAGTCTTCTGGTTATTGTTGATAACAACGCCACGCACGCACTCGTCCAAAAAAACAGTGCGAATTTCCAGAGCATTGGAGGCAAAAAAGAAACCATAAACCATGAGAAGAATCACGCCTTGTAATAAGAGCATCTGTATTATACTTAAAGTCACTGCAATACACAATTCATCGCATTGAACATATCAATCCATTTTTACGGACCGTGCTCATCGCAAAGGCCATCTGTCTGCGGATCGGCATGGACTACTTGGAGTCCATCGCCAGAGTCACCTCCCACATTCCCGATAGAGGCCAGGTCATGGTGCGCTATTATGGCTTACTCTAATGCGCATAGAGGTAAGATGCGTAAGAATAAGGCGCTCCTTCATGCTCCGATCATCGAAGAAGACATCTCTGTTCCCTCCAAAGGCTGGGCCGAGATGATCCGCAAGGTTTACGAGACAGACCCGCTGCAGTGTCCTCGATGCGACGGCCCGATGCACCTCGTCGCCTTCATCGAAGACCACAAGGTTATCGATAAGATCATTCGATGTAGCCCAACTGCTTCAGCATTCTATGGATGGCCTGGTGCCCTTCGGAGGCTTCAAACACTTTGAACTGCGTAAAAAGGACAAAGACGTGTTCTCCCACAGTCCATGGATTGCTTTTGTACCTTTCTTTTTGAACGAACGACTTGATATCATTGGCGCCGATTCTCAGATCGACTTCATAGAAACTTCCGCGATAATGAATCTCTTCAATCACGGCAGGTATGCTGGAGTCTTTTGATGCTGTCTCCTCGATGACGACTTCTTCGGGCCGCACCAGCAATACAATATCCTGGTCTTCGGGAACATCTTCCGTTTTCTGGGATATTCTACCCTCGGTACCCTCGATGGCTATATGGCTCACGTATGTGCGTCCGTTTATCACATTGACATTCCCGACAAAACTGGCGACAAACTTCGATTTGGGGTGCTCGTAAACTTCCGAGGCGTTTCCGATTTGTTCGACCCTTCCCCTGTTAACGACAATGATTTTGTCCGCTATTTCCATCGCTTCGCTCTGGTCATGGGTGACAAAGATGCTTGTCACTCTTATTCTATCGTGCAGCTGTCTGATCCACTTGGCCAGGTTTTTCCGCACTTTGGCGTCCAGTGATCCGAAAGGCTCGTCCAGAAGAAGGACTTTGGGTTCTGGAGCGAGGGCTCTCGCCAGTGCCACCCGCTGACGCTGGCCCCCTGAAAGCTGGCTGGGATAGTGTTTTTCATATCCATTCAGTTTGACCAGGTCGATGAGTTCGGCGATCTTTTTTTTTATTTGGGTTTTATTTTTTTTCCGGATCTCTAGCCCGAAGGCGATATTCTTTTCAACCGTCATGTGCTTAAAGAGGGCATAATGCTGGAAGACAAAACCGATCTTGCGTTTCTGAGGACTCAAAGATGTCACATCCTCTCCCGTCAGATAAACGTGTCCATGGTCTTGTGTTTCAAGGCCTGCGACAATTCGCAGGATCGTGCTTTTTCCAGAGCCACTCGGTCCGAGCAGTGCAACGAGTTCCCCCTCCTCGACCGCAAAGCTGACGTCGTCCACTGCGACGAAATCCCCAAATTTTTTGGTCACGCTTTCGACTCGAATACCGCTCATGTGGAAGCCGATCCTTTTTTCTTGTAGATACACTGGATAATATTAAGCAGGAAAAAAGAGAAAGCGGCGAGCAGAAGAGCAGCAGAGAAAGCTCCTGCATAGTTGAAATCGGTAAACTGATCGTGGATACGCAGGGTTGCGGTCTGCGTTTTGTTGATAATGCTGCCGCTGACGACAAGGACTGCTCCGAATTCTCCGATCGACCGTGCAATTGTCAGGGTGACTCCGTAAGCCATCCCCCACTTGATGGACGGAAGTGTGACCCTCCAAAAAGTCTGCCATTGGGATGCGCCTAGAGTCGAGGCGGTTTCTTCCTGCTCCGGGCCGAATTCTCGAAGAACGGGAAGGACTTCACGGGCGACAAAAGGAAGAGTGACAAACAGGGTGGCGATCAGCATCCCGGGGAAGGCGTAGATGATTTTTATGTTCAGGGAGGAGAACCAATTGCCGATCCATCCTCTCGGCCCGAACAATAAAATGAACATGAAGCCGGCCACAATCGGAGAGACGGCAAAAGGGAGATCGAGGAGGCTTTCCAGGAATAGTTTCCCTTTGAAATTCTGTCGGGCGAGAACGACCGCCAGAATTGTGCCAAAGAGTGTATTCAAAACGACGGCGGATGCTGTAATGACGAGGGTCAGCCAGAATGCATGCATTGAGGCCGGTGTGGTCAAGGAGTTTTTCACGGCTTCGATCCCTTGGCTGAAGGTCTCCTTGATGATCCCGATCAAGGGAGTCAGGATGAGTATGAAAAACCAGATCAGGACAAAGGAAAGGAGTAGCCATTGACCAATGCGATGACGGCTCCGGGTTAGTTCGACACAACGGTGCTCATCGCTCATGTTTATGGCTCCATTTCTGGAGAATGTTCAAAAAGAACAAAACGATGAACGAGCTGAAAAGCAGAACCACAGCCGTTCCCAGAGCGCTCTGGATATTGGCGCTTTCTATTTCCCCGTAGATGTAGACCGAAGCGACTTGGGTTTTAAAAGGGATGTTTCCCGCAACGATGACAATGGACCCGAACTCGCCCAGGGCCCGGCTAAAGGAGAGGGCGGCTCCGGTCAGAATGGAGGGCAACAGGGTTGGCAAAATCACACGGAAAAAGATGGTGGCCCTGGAAGCTCCGAGCGTTTGGGCGGCCTCCTCCATATCCTTCTCCATCTCCATGAGCACCGGCTGAACGGATCGGACCGCAAAAGGAAAGGTGACGAAGAGGAGGGCCAGAATGATCCCTGGTTTGTTAAAAATAATTTCGATTCCCTGTTTTTCAAAGAAGCTTCCTATTGGACTGTTGGGGCCGTAGAGTACTACAAGCATTATTCCTGTGACCACGGTGGGTATGGCGAAAGGAATATCTATCAGAGCATTCATGAAGGTTTTGAGCGGGAAACTGTAGCGGACCAAGACCCAGGCTGTTGCCGTGCCGGTGACGATGTTGATCAGCGCCAGAAATAACGCAAGAAAAAAGGTCAGCTTCAATGCATAGAGTCCCTCAGGCAGGGCGATTTGATGGAATAAATTCTGGAGCCCGCCTTTAAAAGCCTCGGCCGTGATGGCCACAATGGGCAGAACAATCAGAAAGCCGATATAAAAAAGGGAGAGACTTCGGGGAATCATTTCCGATGGAGCCAGGGCTGTCGCCCGGTTATTTTTCATCGGCCAATTCTCGGATGATCCGGGTCCATATGCCGTCCGTTCCGTAGATTTCCTTAGAAACTTTTCCCCATCCCCCGAGATATGAGATGTCAAAAAGGAGTCGTGGCTTGGGGTATTCCTCTGCGAATTCTTCGGAAACCCCCTCATCCACCGGCCTGAACCCGTACTGCGCAAAATTCCACTGTGCTTCTGTGGACAAAACAAAATCTATGAAGGCTCTGGCCACTTCTCGATTTCCGTGTTTGTCTACGTTCCGATCCACGAGGGCGATGGGATTTTCGATAAGAATCGTGGCTTCAGGGATCAGAAAAGGGAAATCTCTTCCGCTTTTTTGTCTCAGCAGGGCTTCGTTTTCATAGGTCAAAAGAGCGTCACCTATGCCGTTCTCAAAAGTAGTAACCGAGGCCCGGCCTGATTTATCCATGGTCTTGACTCTCTTCTGTATTGATTTCAGCAGCTGTTTGGCCAGGTCGGGATCAGGTTTACCGGTCACCGCTTCACCTGCTCTGAGGCCGGCGCCGTAGACGGCATTGACATCCCACATGGCCCCACCGGATGTTTTCGGACTGGGATAAAGGACATCCACGTCCTCCCTGGCGAGATCTTCCCACCCCCTAATATTTTTGGGGTTTCCGCTCCTGTAGGCGATGACGACGATGGAGCGGGTTACAAATCCGTTATACTTTCTGTTTTTCCAGTCATGGGTGATCAGCTCCTCTTTTTGAAGGCGGTCCACATCTTGTTCCAAGGATAAGGCCGCGATATCCGCTTCGAATCCGGCGACGATGGCCCGGGATTGCGCTCCCGAGGCGATATACGACTCTTCAAATTTTACGGCTTGCCCGGTTTTTTCCTCCCACATCTTCTGGAAAGAGGGTATAATTTCTTTCTGATAGACTTCTTTGGGAACTGTATAGGCGCCGAGAGTCAAAGTGACGCTGTCCGCTGCTGAATTTTCTAGAGGCTCCGGGGAACAGCCCTGAAATAGAAATCCCACCGCTATAATGAAAAGAATTGTTTTTTTCATCTTTCCTCCTTCACCGGAGTCTTTGAATTCATTCATTCAGAGATGCCTCCGCTGTTCGAAATTTCAGTTGAAACCCGGCATTCGGGAAAGAATCAGCCAGAAAAGCAAAACGCAAAGCATTTTTTTGCTGCCGGTTTTTAAGAAGGGTTTATTCATTGTCTCAATCTCCCGCCATCCTCCTAAAGAAGTGGCGAATGGAAAATCCTGCCTCTATTTATCACCGGAATCTCATTCCAGATAGCCCAGATCTTTAAGCTGGCTGCGGATCAGTTGAAGATCTTCCGGCGTCAGTTCTTTATTAACAGGCAAACTACTTAAAGGATGCATAACCCTTCCCCATTTAATTCTTTCCCATACTATAGACTTAGTCCACGCTCTGGAATGCGTCTCGAGAGCCATTTTTATTCCCTTTTTGTCTTGACATATTTTCTTCTTTTCCTCTTCTTTCTCTCATATTTTTTCGCAAGAAACCCGACTTTTTGAACAGGCCCCAGCTGGAATAGTCATCGTCCAGAAATTTGAGGATGAAACTTAAATAATTGGAATGTGTCCGGATTCTCATGAGAGTAGACGCAGGCTGTCTGACTGGTTGGTATAAATTCGTTTGGAGAGAGTTTTAGGGGAGAGTGGAGGAGCCCAAGGGAGAGATGCAACGGAAAAATGCCGCTCCAAACACTCTAATTGTACTATCATCATACTACTATAATACTATCATTTTTCTCAATGTCAAGAAAAAAAATGATTTTCCGCTCTTTTTTATTTTCTATAATATACATACATTTAATTGTATATGTAGGAGTACAATCATAGGTTGAGGAATTTCCCTTGAATGTAATAAAAGCTTAACAGGTTTTTTTGTTAGAAAAAAACTAAGGCTGTTCGGATCTGTCTTATAAAGGCATAAATATTGAACACAAATGAAGAGACTAGTAGAAGAAAAATAAAACACGCTTTTTTTGCCATCGCTATTCCTTATTTTAGTCCAGGCTTAGCTTACACTCAAGATATTATCGAAAAAGCATTTCCAAAACCGTGATGACCTGAATGCTCAATAGCGTTATTGAGTGATCAGATTGTGTGGTGGAGAAAACCGTGTGAAGGGCTCTAGGCAGGCATGGCACCTTTCTATGTAGGGTCCGTTCCCCGAACGGACCGTTTGGGAAACGGTCCCTACATCTAACATGGAGAGAGCCCTACTGATGACTCGTTGTTCATTTTCGAAATCACCAATCTGATCATTCGTTTTATCATTCATCACGGTTTTGTAGATAGGACCAACATAAAGCATTGACTTGGCCAGAGCGCCTATCTATAATAAAATCAAGGTGAAAAGAAACGTCTTCCCCGTCCTTTTAATTCTGTGTCTAACAACTCTGGGTTACGGTTCTATCATCAAAATCACGGTTGATGCTCCCATTCATCCTATCACTTCAGAATACATCCAGAAATCCCTCGAAAAAGCGGATAGGGAGAACGCCAGCCTCATCATTATCTCTCTCAACACTCCAGGTGGTCTGGATACATCGATGAGAGAGATCATCGAAAAGATCCTCAGCACCGAAACCCCAGTTGTGGCTTTTGTGAGTCCTAGCGGTGCACGCGCCGCATCTGCAGGATTCTTTATAGGCGTTGCCTGTGATCTCTTTGTTATGGCCCCTGGAACCAACACAGGTGCTGCCCATCCCGTGGGCGTTTCGATCACAGGACAGCAGATGGACGAGACCATGGCCGATAAGGTCACACATGATGCGGCTTCATATATCAAGTCTATATCGGAAAAAAGAGGCCGGAACGCAAAGATGGCCGAAGATGCCGTCAGGAAGAGCCTCTCCTACACAGAAAAAGAAGCTTTGGAGGGAGGCCTTATTGACTTGATCGCAAAGGACGAACAAGAGATCATCGATTTTTTCCACAACAAGACAATTCAGAAATTCGATGGGGAGGAGAGAATATTGGACCTCCAAGATGAAGAGGTCGTCGACCTGCCTATGACAGCCAGGCAAAAGTTCCTCCTGACCATTTCAAACCCGAACCTGGCGTACATCCTTCTCATGCTTGGATTATTGGGACTGTATTTTGAGTTCTCAAACCCTGGAGCGATTCTTCCCGGTGTGCTCGGGGGATTATGCCTTCTTGTTGCCATCTTTTCATTCCAAATCCTACCCATAAATTATGTGGGTCTAATCTTAATCCTGCTTTCCATAGGCCTGTTTATCCTAGAGATTAAAGTTCAAAGTTATGGTATCTTATCTGTAGGAGGGATATTGGCAATGGTCATAGGATCTATCATGCTCATCGACGCCCCTATCCCTGAATTGCGCCCGAGTCTTAAGTTCATCATCCCTGTTGCCATCGGTCTTTCTCTGATCTTTCTCTTTCTGATCATACTGGCCGTACGCGTCCATATGAGGAAAGCCCTCACGGGCAAAGAAGGTCTCGTCGGTAATATCGGCGTGGCCCGGACAGAACTCAATCCGGAGGGCAAGGTCTTTGTCCATGGGGAGATTTGGGACGCAGAGGCGGAGCAAGACATCCCAGAGGGAACAAAAGTGAAGGTCAGTGAGGTCCTCGAGAATTTAAAGATCAAGGTCACTAAGGTGTAGACATTTCTGATAGCTCTTTGCGCAGTCTTGTGGTATAAAAGCAAACAAGAAGAAATAATTTTGAAATAAATACAGGAGTTTAGGAGTTTAAAAGATCCTAGGCTCCCCAATGAGGAGGCAAAAATGATAACCTTTCCAATAGTCGTCGTTGCCCTCGTCGTACTCTATCTCCTGAATGCGATAAAAATCTTGAGAGAATATGAAAGAGGCGTAATCTTCCGTCTTGGACGTGTGCTGGTCAAACCCAAAGGGCCAGGTTTGATCTTTGTGTTCCCCCCGATCGACCGGATGGTCAGAGTCAGTCTGCGTATCGTGGTCATGGACATCCCGCCTCAGGATGTCATCACCAAGGACAACGTATCCGTCAAGGTCAACGCAGTTGTCTATTTTCGTGTTATGGAACCCCAAAAGGCAGTCCTGGAAGTCCAAGACTTTCTTTTCGCCACATCTCAGCTAGCCCAGACTACCCTCAGGAGCGTTTTAGGAGAAGTCGAACTTGATGATCTTCTTTCAGAAAGAGAAAAACTGAACCTCCAGCTCCAAGAGATCATCGATAAACACACCGACCCTTGGGGGATTAAAGTCCAGCTCGTCGAGATGAAGCACGTCGACCTCCCAGAAAATATGGTCAGGGCCATCGCCAAACAAGCAGAGGCAGAAAGAGAAAGAAGAGCCAAGATCATTCATGCTGAGGGAGAATTTCAAGCCGCAGATAAGCTCAAAAAGGCTGCAGATGTCATTTCAGGAAATCCTCAAGCTCTCCAACTTAGATTTTTGGGAACCCTTGCAGAGATAGCTACTGAAAAAAATTCCACGATTATTTTCCCCTTACCTATTGACTTGATCAGTGCTTTTATGCAAGAAAAGAAGAAAACTTAAGAATACAGGAAAATGACTAACAAAGATTACAGAGAACTTCAGCTCTCCAGCTCTCAACTTGTTTTGATCTTCATCGCAATTCTTGCTCTGGGTGTGGTGATCTTTTTACTGGGTGTGTCCGTTGGTAAAAAGCAGGCTCAAATCGCAGATGCCACCCAGTTCACTTCTGAGCCTTTAACAGAACAGGTCCTCGAAGAAGAACCGAAGCCGGTTGAAAAGCCAGAGGAACAACCTGCAGAAACAGAGAAACCCGCAGAGCAAACCAAAGACGTCATTCGTGAAGAATTGGCATCCCATCAGAAAGTAAAAGCAGAAACAAAAACAGAACCCACTCCCATCCCAAGAAACAGTGGTTATTACATCCAGATCGGAGCATTTAAGAACAGGGATTCCGCCTATACGACAGCAGAAGAATTGAAGGATCAGGGCTTTCCTGCCCAGGTCTTCGACCCTGCTCCAACGGAAACAAATCCCCTCTACAAGGTTCGAGTGGGTGGCTATGAGACAAGAGCCCAGGCTGAAGAAGAATTGGGAAAGGTTGCACAAGCTCAAGGGAAGCAAAAATCTGACTATTTTATTTGGCGACGCTGAGTTACTTGTTTCACCAACCTGTATGATCCACACCATGTGTTTTTTTCTGCCGGGCGATCCAAAGAAAAGGTGGGTGCCATAGCAGCAAGAAATAGATTCATGAAGATTAAAACCGGGGACGTTCTTTGGGTAGTTTTAAGCGGAGCGGTCACTGCCCTCGCCTTTCCCAAGTTTAACCTGGCTTTTTTCTCCTGGATCTCCCTTATTCCCCTTTTTTTTGTACTGACAAAAAAAAATCCGGGACAGGGATTCCTGCTCGGTTGGATGGCCGGGTTTTCCTATTATGCCGTACTCCTGTACTGGATCCCAGCCGTTCCCTCCCATTATGGAGGCCTCTCAATCCTTCTTAGCATCCTCATCTACCTGGGATTCATGTGTGTTCTCGGGCTGACATGGGCGGCTTTTTCTCTATGCTTCACAAAGATTCATAAGCCCTTCCCTATTCTGAGTTTCTTCCTCGCTTCCTTCCTATGGGTCTCATTCGAATTCATCATCACACACATATTAACGGGATTTCCGTGGGGCCTTCTTGGATATGGCCAGTACAAAAACCTCTACTTCATCCAAATGGCCTCGATAACCGGCATCACCGGTCTTTCCTTCATCCTTGTGCTCTTCCAGAGTCTTTTTGTGCTCTCCATGAACCTGAGAAAAAAGGCTCCTTTTTTTGCAGTCCTTATACTGGTCATACTCATCCATGTGAGCGGATTTGTGAGCATCAAAGATATTCCGGCTCAAGAAAATTCCTTTTCCGCAGCCGTCATCCAAGGGAATGTCTCTTCAGATATACAATGGGGACATTTACCCTTCGAGGAGATCGAATCCCTCTTCAACCAGCACTTGCAGTTGAGCCGCAATGCCACACTCAAAAACAATGGCCTGGTCATTTGGCCAGAGTTTTCTGTGCCGCTGTGTTTCGGATGTTCATACGGGATCTATCAGGAATTCAAAAACAGTCTTTACCGGTTTGTGCAGGAAACAGGATGCACTCTCCTTCTCGGAACAAACGAAAAAACAGAGACGGGGGGAGAGACGGAATACTACAACACAGCGCTTTGCCTGAAACCAGATCTCTCCCAAAGCCAGTACCATAAAATTCATCTCGTTCCTTTCGGCGAATACACCCCCTACAAGAAAGTATTTGCGTTCATATCGCGCGTGACCCATGCCATCGGCGATATAACTCCTGGAGACCAGTTCGTACTGCACGAACATGAAGGCAACAGCTTCGGCTCTCCGATCTGTTACGAGATCATATTTCCAGACCTTGTGCGCAAATTTGTTAAAAACGGAGCTAGCTTCCTGGTCACAATCACCAATGATGGCTGGTATGGACGAAGTTCAGCCCCCTATCAACATTTCTCCATGGCAGTTCTAAGAACAGTGGAGAACCGGCGTTATCTTCTCAGAGCGGCCACGACTGGCATCAGCGGTATCATCGATCCCTATGGGCGGACACTCTCTCATTCTGAATTGATGACCCAGACGTTCTTGTACAACACCATCACTCCCCTGCACAAGAACACAGTGTACACTAAACACGGGGATGTTTTACCCTATATCAGCTTGACTTTGACGATCTTTTTCCTTATTCTTGCCGTCATAAAGAGGCGAAATGAAAGACAGTGATTTCTCCCCTGAAAAAAATCTATCAAAACTCCAGGAAAGAAGTAAAACACTGCTTGCCAAATTCGAGGAATTGCGAGGTTTTCTTTGACCTCGGTCAAAAATCAAAAGAGATAGAAGCGTTAGATAAAGAACTCTCTGACCCCGATATCTGGAACGACCAACAAAAATCTTTATCCCTCAAGCAAAAAAAGAAACGATTGGAACGAGATATCCAAGCGCGTTCTTCAGTGATCGAAATGAAGGAAGAACTCGAGGTCCTACTCGAACTGGTCGAAGAGGGTGAAAACATCCAGGAGGACCTCAAGCAAGTCCTCTCTTCGTTCGAAGACAAGTTGGACAAGACAGAGCTCCAAGTCCTCTTCACGGACTCCGATGATCCTCGAAACGCAATTCTTACCATCCACCCGGGTGCAGGAGGGACCGAATCTCAGGATTGGGCCCAGATGCTCCTGCGGATGTATCTCAGGTACGCAGAAAGGAAGGGATACAAAACCGAATTATTGGATAGTCAACCTGGAGAGGAGGCAGGGCTGAAAAGTGCGACACTCCGCATTGAGGGCGATTATGTCTACGGTAACCTGAGCCAAGAGTCAGGTGTTCATCGGTTGGTCAGGATCTCTCCCTTTGATTCCAATAAAAGACGCCACACGTCTTTCGCCGCCGTTTTCACATATCCAGAGATTGAAGATGATATCGAGATCGAAATAAATCCTGAAGACCTGCGCATCGACACCTACAGATCATCCGGGAAGGGCGGCCAACACGTAAATGTCACGGATTCGGCCGTGAGGATCACTCATCTGAGTACTGGAATCGTGGTCCAGTGCCAGAATGAAAGATCTCAGCACAAAAATAAGGCCAGTGCTATGAAGGTGCTCAAATCTCGTCTCTATGAACTGGAAAAGAAACGAAAGCGCGAAAAACTTGAAAAACTTGAAGATACAAAAGGTGAGATCGCCTGGGGAAACCAGATCCGGTCTTATGTGCTCCATCCCTACCGCATGATCAAAGACCTCAGAACAAACGTAGAAACAGGCAATGTAGACAAGATCCTGGATGGGGATCTAGATGAATTTATCAAAGCCAGCCTTCTCCAACGGGATAGGGCTGGTACCTAAAACGGAGAGTTCCGTTTCACGGCTCTCGATCTTTGATCTGTTCCCAAATATCGTCCATCTCTTCGAGGCTGGTCTCACCCAGGCTTTTTCCTTTCGCAACCAATTCTTTTTCAAGAGACTCGAACCTCAGCATGAATTTTTCATTGGCCTTCTTCAGCGCGATCTCCGGATTGACACCCAACTTGCGTGAAACATTCGTCAGAGCAAAAAAAGCATCACCGATCTCTTGGAATATGTGCTCCTTTGCCCCTATTTTCATAGCGCTCTCCAATTCAGAGACCTCCTCTTTGACCTTTTCTAGAGCATCTGAGGGGTTTTCCCAATCAAAACCATAGGAAGACACACGCAGTCCGATCTGATAGGCCGAATGGAGAGCAGGAGCCAGTTTGACGATCCCATCAAACAGAGACTGCCGTTTCTTCTCCTGCTGTTTTCCTTGATTCCATGCATCCAAGACCTCTGAAGAAGAGGCGATCGTCTTGTCTCCAAAAACATGAGGATGCCGACGGATCATCTTCTGATTGATGTTCTCTACGACGTCAGACACCGTAAATGCCTTTTTTTCTTTGTAAATCCTCGCTAAAAAGACAACCTCCATCAAGACATCTCCCAATTCTTCAGCAACAGAGGGCGCATCTCCCGAAAGAATAGCTTCAAGGGCTTCATAAACCTCTTCCAGGAAATAATTTGATATGGACTGCTCGTCTTGCTCTTTATCCCAGGGGCATCCGCTCTTTCCCCGAAGGGTATCCAGGATCTTAACCAGTTGTTCGAATTTTTGGCCTGCAAGCTTTGCATCTTCCATTTGGGGCTTCCTTGAATTTAATTCGTATTTGTTGTAGAATTTTTCTCCAACGCATCCAAATTATCTGAAACTATAATAAAATTCAATCCCAACCCATAGTTTTCATAATATTATGAGTGAGAGGAGAAAATGACCGAAAAAAACAAGAAAAAAGAAGATCCCAAAGCAAAAGAAAAAAAAGTAGAAGAGAAAAAAGAAAAGAAACAAGAAGATAAACAGGAAGACAAAACGGAAGAAAAACGAGATGAAACAGAGCCAAAAAAAATCCTCCCTCCACTTGATTTCAGCTCCTTGGTCCTTCCCTTTTTCACCCAGGCTTTGATCGAGCTCGGAGAAACAGAGGACCCTGAAGCTAAGAACACAGAGGAAAATCTCAGGCTCACACAAAGGCTGATCGATCTGCTCAGCATGCTCAAAGAAAAAACAACAGGCAATTTAAAATCCGAGGAGGAGATATTCTTGGATCAGTGTCTTCACCAACTCAGAATGGCCTACATGGAAAAGGCAAAGATCATAGCATTATAGATTTATGCAGATCATAAAGAACTTCACAAATTTTCCTTCTTTTCCCAAGAATACGTCTGTCGCCATCGGGAATTTTGATGGTGTCCACTTGGGGCACCAGAAGATTCTGAGAGTCCTGACCGACGAAGCGAAAAAGAAGGGCCTTCTCCCTGTAGTTTTGACCTTTTCGCCGCATCCCATAAAAGTCTTGGACAAAGGGCAGATACACATGCTGCAATCCCTGGATCAGCGGTTAAGGGAAATAGGCCTTTTCCCCATCCATACGGCTCTCATATTAAACTTCGACAGAAAGCTAGCCAACCGAACCGCCCAAGATTTTTTAGAGAATATTGTACTCAAACTCCTCAGAGCCCAAGAGATCATCGTAGGAGAGAACTTCTGTTTTGGAAGGAACCGGGAAGGGTGCATCGATACGCTCAAAAAGCTCGCCCAAAAACTCAGCTTTGATGTGCGTTCCATTCCACCTGTTAGCGTGGGTGGAGCCGTTGTGAGCAGCAGTAATATCCGTAAGCTCCTGTGGGAAGGAGAGATTGAAAAAGCGGCAACCCTCCTTGGCAGGTCTTATGAGATCGAGGGTGAGGTCATCAAAGGAAAATCGAGGGGCAAAACGCTCGGATTTCCCACCGCCAACATCCAGACCTCAAACGAGATCACACCGGGAGGAGTATTCCTTTCAGCGATCTACCTT
Organism: uncultured Eubacteriales bacterium; assembly: GCA_964540205.1. Lineage (GTDB taxonomy): Bacteria > Acidobacteriota > Aminicenantia > Aminicenantales > Aminicenantaceae > WTAW01. The sequence continues at coordinate 17,545 of CAZIMJ010000103.1, forward strand.
GAAGGGAAGAATTATCCATCCCTCACCAATATCGGCACATGTCCGACATTCCACCAAAAAGACAGGAATATCGAAACTTATATCTTGCATTTCGACGCAGACATCTACGGGAAAACAATCCGCATTCGCTTCTTAAAAAAGGTCCGTGATGAGATCAATTTTGATTCACCCGAAGCGCTTTCTCATCAGATTCAAAAGGACATCCAAGCTGCTGAGGCTTTCTTTTCCTCCCGGAAGGATCGATGATTTCTGATGTATGGTCCCATCCCCGAATGGACTATTTAACAAATGCTCCCTACATCAAATGGGGACTGGCTCCGAAGTTCCAACAGGGAATGAGGTGCCTGTACCCATTTTTTTACTAAATGGTCCGTTCGGGGAACGGACCATACATGAAAAGCTTTGAAGACCCGAGGTTATTGACATTTTATTGGAAATAATGCATTTTTTTAAGCAAACACCCCTCACATGATGCGCTAAGATCAAAGAGTCGCTGAGGTGCAGGGTATTACCAAACCGGGAGTTGCTTCATGGAAGAAAAGATAAAAGCCAGGGTCATGGACGCCCGAAAGATCAAAAGATCCATGCAACGCATGACAACGGAGATCACTGAACGGAACCGGAATTTAAAAAATCTGGTGATCGTTGGAATCAGAACCAGGGGCATCTACCTTGCGAAAAGGATGAACAGACTCATCAAAACCCTTGAGGGAATCGACGTTCCTTTTGGCGTTCTGGATATCACTCTCTATCGAGACGACTTCTCAGAATTGGAAGCCCAACATATTGTCAAAAAGACAGAGATAGACTTCTCTGTTGCAAAAAAAGATGTTCTTCTCATCGACGATGTGCTTTTCACTGGGAGGACAATCCGGGCAGCCATGGACAGTCTCATCGACCTGGGAAGGCCCAAAACGATCCAGCTTCTTGTCCTCATCGATCGAGGACACAGAGAGCTTCCCATACATGCGGATTATGTGGGGAAAGTGCTCCCCACTTCCAAGAGAGAGATCGTACAAGTGCATTTAAGAGAGATCGATGACATAGACGAAGTCCTCATTACAGAACCAGGAGGGATCAAATAGGCAGGAGGGATAGAATGTGAAGCTATTGATTAAGAACGGCAGAGTGGTCGACCCCGAAAGCCAGACAGACGACCAGCTGGATGTCCTCATTGATAATGGGAGAATTGTTGACATAAATAAAAACATAAAAACAGAAGCTCAAAGATCCATTGACGCAACAGGCCTTGTCGTGGCCCCAGGATTCATCGACATGCACGTCCACCTCCGAGAACCGGGACAGGAGAACAAGGAGACGATCCGCACAGGAGCCAGGGCAGCGGCAAAGGGAGGTTTTACGTCCATCGCCTGCATGCCGAACACGTCACCCGTGAACGACAAGCTGAGCGTGACTGATTATATCGTCTCCGAGGCGCAAAAGAGTGCGGTGGTGAACGTCTTCCCCATTGCGGCAGTTACCAAAGGGCTCAAGGGCGAAGAACTTACAGATATGGCAGATCTAACAAAGGCCGGCGCCATAGCATTTTCAGACGATGGTCAGCCTGTGTACAATAGTGAAGTCATGCGGCGAGCCCTCGAATATTCCAAGCTTGTGGACGCTCTTATTATTGACCATTGTGAAGACAAAGATTTGAGCCGTGATGGCGTCATGCACGAGGGACGCTATTCTGATCTTCTTGGCTTAAAAGGAATCCCCTCCTCCTCGGAAGAGATCATGGTCTCTCGAAACATCCTCCTAACCGAACAGACCGATGTGCCCATTCACATCGCGCACCTCAGTGTCAAAGGAGCCGCAGCGCTCATCAGGAATGCCAAGAAAAAAAAGGTCAGGGTCTCAGCCGAAGTGACACCTCACCACCTCCTTTTGGAGGATGCATCTCTTAAAAATTACGACACAAATCTTAAAATGAAGCCTCCCCTGAGAAGTCGATCGGACGTCAAGGCAATGATCAAAGCTATGAGAGATGGGACAATCGATGTTATCGCCACGGACCATGCGCCGCACACGCCGGATGAAAAGGCCGTGGAATTCGACCAAGCGCCCTTTGGTGTTATCGGTATGGAAACAGCTGTGTCTCTGATCCTCGACCGGTTCATCCACACACAGATGATCACACTTTCAAGATTCATCGAGATGATCTCGCTCAATCCAGCACGGATTCTAGGACTTGATAGCAAAGGAAGGATCGCCCCTGGTATGGATGGCGATCTCACCCTTCTTGACCTGAACAAAGATACTGTCGTAGATGTCAACACATTCGAATCAAAAAGCCGGAACTGTCCCTTTGACGGATGGAAACTGAGGGGATGCCCTGTAAAAACGATCGTCAGAGGAAACATCGTCTATCCATTTGACGAGTAAAATTACGAAGGAAAACACATGATGATTAACATCGACCAATGTGAAAAGAAAATAGGATATCAATTCAAAAACCAAGATCTTCTACTCCAGGCACTCACACATAGCTCCTATGCCTATGAAAATCAACAAGCGGACATCTCGGATAACGAAGTGCTTGAATTCTTGGGGGATTCTGTCCTGGGTCTAATCATCGCGGATTTCCTCTATGGCGTTTATCCCAAACTTTCAGAGGGTGAGCTATCAAAACTCAAATCTGCAGCAGCCAGCACGTCTGCTTTAGACTACTTCGCCAAGAAAATCAGACTCGACAAATGTATCCGATTGGGTAAAGGTGAAGACAAGAGTGGAGGGAGAAAGAAAAAAACGATTCTTGCGGGTACTTATGAAGCTGTCATCGCAGCCATCTATCTCGATGGAGGAATTGAGCCTGCCAGAGATTTTGTTCTCAAGTTCCTGATTACGCTGTTCAAACGGATCAATATCAAGAAATTTTTTGTGAATAACTACAAATCAGCTCTTCAAGAGTATCTCCAGAGGGAGAATGCTACATCGCCCATCTACAAAACTGTCACCACAAAAGGGCCCGACCATAAAAGGAGTTTCTTTGTGGAAGTCTTCGCAGAAGACAAACTTTTGGCGAAGGCTAAAGGAAATTCCAAAAAAGAAGCAGAGAAAAAGGCTGCGCAGAAAGCACTCAAAAGTCTGCTCGGTCGAAAAATAAAGACTCTTACAACTGATACGTTTCTCCTGAAGAGAAAGCATAATTGACTCCGAGCAATTCCTTTGTTTTTGCATTTGAAGAATGCCTGTATTATGATAAGCCAGAAATGGCGAAGTGCGTGAAATGCGACAAAAGGAAGGGAAAGAGGCGCTGCCCTGCGCTGGGTAAATCCATATGCAGCCTGTGCTGCGGCCAACTGAGAGAAAAGGAGATCCACTGTCCGCCCTCCTGCTCATTCCTGGCCAAACACAAACCCTACCAGGATCAGCGTGTCCTCGAAAAGAGACATGCAGAACGCCCAAAAGCATTCTCCCGTGAGACAGATATTCTGAGCGATGAAAGGCTTGCTTGGCTGGTTTTCAACATCGAGGTACCGATTGCGCAATTCGCCGGAAAAGAGACCGATCTAGTAGATAGAGATGCCCTTTTGGCCCTCGAGTATGTGCGAGAGAAAGTGGAAAAGGAAAAAGGGCTTATTATCGTCCCTGATTCGCGATTACAGCCAAAAAATGATCTCGGGGAGGCTATTTTCCAAAGCCTGCAACAGTGCCGATATGAGAAAAAGATCATTTTGCCTGAGACCATCCAGACATACAAAAAAGAGGAGAAAATCCGATGTCTGGACAGAGTTATCTTTTCCGCAAAACAAATTGCGGGCGACCACATCCAGGGGCAGAGATACCTTATGCAGCTCATCGAACGTCTAGCCAAACTCAACGAACTTTCCCAACAACCTAAAATTATCACACCTTCCTCTTAGACGCTCAGTCTTTTGACATGAGTGCGGCAACAATACCCAATTCAGGAATATTGCTGCACACGATCTTCACGATGGCTGTCATGGGAATCGCCAAGATCATCCCGGGTATCCCCCACAACCAACCCCAGAAAAACAGGGAGAAGACGACCACGAGTGGGCTGAGTCCCAGGCCCTTTCCCATCAACCGCGGCTCGATAACGTTCCCCATCACCTGCTGAATGGTGATCAAGATGATACATATCCAGACAGCGGGCCAGATCGTGTCATACTGAAAGATCGCGATCGCTACCGGAAACACAGTCGCAATAAACGAGCCGATGTTGGGAATATAATTCAGGATGAAAGTGAGGAATGCAAAAACTATAGCAAAATCGAGCCCCCAGATCACAAGAACGATGCCAGCGAATACTCCCGTGAAAAAACTGACTAAAGTTTTGATAGCAATATATCGTTCAATCTGGCTGTCGATATTATGTGCCATAGTGATAAATCTTTCAGACTTTTCCTTTGGATAATAATTGACGACCTTGTTTTTGACCTGCCCACGCCCGGACAGAATAAATATAAGGAAAATAAAAACCAGAAAAAGATTCGCCATAAAAGAAAAAAATGGTCCTAAGGATGAAAGGACAAAGCCTCCGACCTTGCCCAAATCGAGCTGTTTTGTCAAATCGATCATTTCCCAGTCTATTTGCGGCGCTTGCAGCTTCACTTGGATCGAATTTACGATGGATTGGAGCCGCTGTCCATATTTTGGCAGCTCCGAAGCGAAATCTTTGCCACTTGAGTAAAAAAGAGCCCCCATGAGGTAGAACACGGAAAAAGTGAAAATAACCAGGACGAGGATGGCGATCGCTTTAGGGATCCTGAGCCGTGTTAAAAAATCCAGAGCTGGAGACATCAGAAAATACAGCATGACAGCCAGGAAAAAAGGAAAAAAAACAGGCTTAGCCTCCTTCAACAACAGGCCAAAGAGAAAGACAACTATGATTACAAGACAGGCCGTTACAACCTTGTTTCCGTTCATGGCAGCACTGAATTGGGTTTATTATAGTCTAAAAGTACTCTAAAACCAAGGTACTACCTATAAACTAAGCATCCCTAAAAGCATGATATCAAGAATTCACATTGCGTTATTAAGTGTCCCAATTGTGTGGTGGAGAAAACCGTGAGAAGGGCTGGACGGGCATGGTACATCTCCTATGGGGAGATGTGAGGGAAGCCCGGATCCGAGCGAATTTTCCTCGCTGGGGAAACTGAGCGTGTTTTCGAACCACCAATTAGGACACTCGGATGTTATT
>CAZIMJ010000104.1:0-1565 GCA_964540205.1 uncultured Eubacteriales bacterium
CTCTGTTGGAGCAGCCAGACCAAAATAAAACCTGAAGAACTCCCACCCGTTTTCAAAAAATGGCTCGAAGAGGAAGTCGTCTATATCATCTCGTCAAAAGAGAAAGATATCTTTCTTCAGTTGGAAACGGATAGGGAAAGACAGATCTTCATCGACGCATTCTGGAGGATCCGCGACCCGAATCCTTCCACCCCTGAAAACGAATTTGAAACCGAACACTACCAGAGGATCGCTTATGCTAACAAAATGTTCGGCCGGGATACGCCTGGGGAAGGGTGGAGAACAGAAATGGGGCGGATTTATATTATCCTCGGAGAGCCCAACACGATTGATAAGTATGAAAACGAGACAGAAGTGATGCCCACGGTCATCTGGTTCTACCAGGGAAAAATTGAGATGGGACTCCCGAACTCCTTTAATGTTGTTTTCTTCAAGCAGGAAGAATTCAGTGATTGGGAGATCTACAGCCCCATTGTGCACGGTCCCTACAAACTTTTGCGTTTTTTCGCCGATGACCGTATCAACATCGAAGCCGCATACAAACAGCTGTATAAAATTAATCCCAGCATTGCGAAGATTTCTATGTCCCTGATCCCTAACGATCAGACAAGCTTAACTTCTCCATCCATGGCTTCAGACATCCTGATATCCCGGATCTTTGAAACCCCCAAGAAGGTCGAGGATGAATACGCGGAAAAACTGCTGAAATACAAAGATATCATCGAAGTGGAGTACACCGCAAACTACATCGGGAACGATAACTTCGTTCAGACCATACAGGATGAACAGGGATTGTTCCTGGTGCATTACCTCATCGAACCCAAAAAGCTTTCTATTGAATTGTACGAGGACACCTACCACACAACTCTCGAGATCAGCGGCCAAGTGACCAACCTCGAGGAAAAAACCATATACCAGTTCGACAAATCGCTCCCTTTACAATTCAACAAAAATCAATTTGACCAGATCAAGTCGAAGCTTTTTAGCTATCAAGATGCCTTTCCGATGGTGGAGGGGACCTATAAATTCCATTTGCTGATGAAAAACAGAGTGTCCAGAGAATTCACATCCTTCGAAAAACAAATAATTATTCCATCTCCAGTAAAATTCCAGATGAGTCCTCTTCTTCTCGCTCACACCAAAAAACAATCTCCCTATGTCGGCCAGATCAAGCCGTTCAAAGTGCAGGACCAGCAGCTGTACATCTCACCCAAGAGGGACTTTTCCAAGGACGAAAACCTCCATGTGTACTTTGAACTGTACGGCGTCCCGGAAGGGATTCGCACAGATGGAAAAATCAAGGTGACCATCTCGAAAAGTGATGAGTTGATCCAGGAGCAGGTGAGAGAGGGCACACAATGGCCTCAAAACGATAAATTTCTGATCTCTTTCCCGCTCTTTGACATGTCACCGGCAAACTACGGCATCAGAGTCTCGGTCCAGAACAGGGATGGGAATGAAGTCCTCTTCGAGCAGGAGTTCTTTTACATCTCCCACCGACTCTCACTGCCCCGACCATTCATCAGTACCGAACTGCTGGCCCCGGCAAACAATGCGGTTTACGA
>CAZIMJ010000105.1:0-5582 GCA_964540205.1 uncultured Eubacteriales bacterium
TGACGGCATCATGATCGAAGTTCACCCAAATCCCAAAGAAGCTCTTTGCGATAGGGATCAGCTTCTCACGCTCGCTGAATTTGATGGATTGGCACAAAAGATCCAGAAGATGTACAGAGCGATGAACGACATCCTGGCCCCTTCCGTCTAGCGAGAAACTGGAGTGGATATTTTTGAAATACACGGGCAGACCGGGATGTCCAAGATCCTGGTGGGGGAAAGTCTGCAAAATCTCCCCGAACATCTCCCCCCCACAAAGTGCATCATAATCACCGATACATATGTCAAAAACCATTACCACCATCTCTTTCCAGACTTTGATCTGATAGAACTGGAGAGCGGCGAACACGCCAAAAGCCTCGAAACCATCGGAGAGATCTACACCAAGCTCCTTGACTACGAGGCAGACCGCTCGACATTCATCGTGGGCATCGGAGGCGGCGTTGTCTGTGACCTTGCCGGATTTGCAGCTTCGACCTATATGCGGGGGCTGGATTTCGGATTTGTTGCCACATCTCTCCTTGCACAGGTCGATGCCAGTGTGGGAGGAAAAAACGCGATCAATTTCCGAGGATACAAAAATATCGTTGGAACGTTCAATCAGCCCAAGTTCGTGATTTGCGACCTGGCGCTGCTCGACACACTTCCCCAGAGAGAGATCCTGAACGGACTCGCTGAGACCCTCAAACATGCGCTCATTGGGGACCCCGAGCTTTTTTCCTTTCTGGAACGTCACTTCGAAAAAAGGGACTCGGAGGGTGACCATGACTTTTTCCAAAGGGTGGTGCGTGACTCTATTGCTGTTAAAACTGCTATCGTGGAAAGGGATGAACGGGAATCCGGAGAGCGCCGCATACTCAATTTCGGTCATACGCTAGGTCACGCCATCGAAAAGATCACACGCCTGTCCCACGGCGAAGCGATAAGTCTGGGGATGAGTTTTGCCGTCAGATACTCGGAAAAGGGAAAAAAACTCGGGACCAAGGAATCCGAGAGGATCCTCTCACTCTTTAATAAAATGAAGTTTCCCATAGACAGTGATTTCGATAAGACAAAAGCTCTGGCTGCTATAAAAAAAGACAAAAAGAGGGAGGCCGATCGCATTCACTTCGTTTTCCTCAAGGACATCGGCACTCCTGAGGTTAAAAAGATCTCTTTTGATGAATTGGAGGATTCCGTCCATGATCTGTGTTAGCATCGCAGAGCGTGATTTTGGTCGATGCAGAGATGCACTTTTAGATTCCGACTTGGCGGAACTTCGGATCGATCAGACGGATTTTTCAGAAGACGAGATCCAGGAACTCTTTGCCCTATCTGTGGACATCATCGCCACATGCCGCCCGGGCACAAAAAGTGAATCGAAGAGGGAATCCCTCCTCCTCTCAGCCATTTCCTCCGGCGCAGCATACGTGGACATCGAAGTAGACGCGGATACCGATTATTTTCATAAAATTTCGGATAACGCTAAACACCACAATTGCAAGCTGATCGTCTCCTACCACGATCTGGAACACACGCCACAGATGGCCGAATTGGAGAACATCCTCGCCCATTGCTTTCGTATGGAGGCGGATATTGCCAAGATCGCATGCCGCGTCCACTCTTCTGCCGACTGTGCCCGAATCCTCTCTCTCTACCAAAAAAAGAGAAATATCATCGCGTTCGGGCTGGGTAAAAAGGGAACGTTCACGCGAATTGCCTCACTTTTTCTCGGTGCTCCGTTCACGTATGCCGCATTGGCTCCCGGGAAAGAAACCGCTGATGGCCAACTGGACAGGCAACACCTCAAAAACATCCTGGATGCCCTTCGATGAGTGAGACGACAAACATCTTTGCTGTGACAGGCAATCCTGTTCTGCACAGCAAAAGCCCTCTCCTTTTCAACCGATCGTTCCAAGGGAACAAGGAGAAGGCGGTTTATACAAGGATTTCGGCGGAGAGCGCTTCTGAAGCTATTTCTTTATTCAAGGACATAGATCTGTCCGGCATGAATGTCACCTCGCCGTTCAAACAGACCATCTTGCAAAAGCTGGACAAGACAGGTCCCGCTGCTGCGGCCATCGGTGCTGTGAACACAGTGATCAAGGATGGGGGCTTGCTGAAAGGTTTTAACACAGACCACGTTGGAGTGACTTCCTCGTTGAAAGGGCTGGGACTCCGTCTGCAGGAACGCCATTGTCTTGTGCTGGGGGCGGGCGGCGCAGGGAGAGCCGCTGCGTATGGCCTTATTCAAGAAGGCGCCAATGTATTTCTGGCAAACAGGACATTCGACAAAGCCGTCCAAGCAGCAAAAACACTCGGTTGTCAGGCAGTTCCCCTGGATGACCTGAGGGCTCTTTTAAATAAAACAGAAATAGTGGTTTCCGCACTCGCCCCTCGAATCAATCCCATTCAGAAGGAATGGCTGCGCCCCTCTCATGTCGTCCTTGATGCAAATTATCCTCACTCCCCATTGAGCACCATGGCACAATCGCAGGACTGTACTGTCATTCGCGGTGAGGAGTGGCTCCTCAACCAGGCTATTCCCGTCTACAAGCTCTTCACAGGAAGGGAAGCAGACAGGAAGAGCATGGAGGACGCCCTCTCTTCCGACTTTAAATCCAAAACGATTTGTGACAACATATCCCTGATCGGTTTTATGGGATGCGGCAAGACTACGGTTGGGCAAATACTCGCGAAAATACTGGGCTATTCATTCAAGGACATTGACGGCGTGATCGAAGAACGAGAAGGGAAGACCGTTTCGGAGATCTTCCGCCTCAAGGGTGAACAAGACTTTCGTGCCTTGGAGAAGTCCGTACTGTCTGAAATTCATCAGGAAAAGAATACTGTCTATGCATGCGGGGGAGGGATCGTTCTGAACCCTGCCAACCGCGATACACTCAGCCGGAATTCTCTCGTCATATGGCTTTATGCTTCTCTCGAATCCTGTCTCCAGAGGATCGACCCGAGCTCGAGGCCTCTTTTGGATACAGAAGAGCGGGGAGAAAAAGCGGAGGTCCTCTTTCAAACCCGAATCCCCCACTACGCCCGGGCCGCTGACCTTGTCGTCATGAGCGAGAAAAATCCAGAAAAAACAGCAGAGAACATCTATGAAGAGATCCATCAAACACTCGCTGATTGAGGGAGAGATTTTTGCTCCTCCCTCGAAAAGTCTCATGCAGAGGATGACAGCTGCCGCTCTTTTGACGGAGGGAACAACCACAGAGATCAGGAATCCCTCATTCAGTGCGGATTGCCTGGCCTCCATCGGTGTGGTCAAAAAACTTGGCGCAGAAGTCTCCCGATACAAAAACCGGGTGGTCATCAAAGGGGTGTTATCCCCCTCTGTCAGGGAATTTTCCTGCGGAGAGTCCGGACTGTGCATACGGATGTTCGCTCCCATCGCTTCTCTGTGCCCGGATGAGCTCACGCTTAACGGAGAAGGTTCGCTCCGATCCAGGCCGATGGATATGTTGGTGATGCCCCTCAAAGACCTGGGCGTCAGGTGTACGACTCATAATGGACACCAACCTATTACAGTTCACGGTCCACTGAAGGGAGGAAGAGCTGAAGTGGACGGCTCGATCAGCTCTCAATTTCTCACCGGCCTGCTGATGGCTTTGCCAAGAGCGGAAGGAAATTCCGAGCTCCACGTCGAAAACCTCACAAGCCGGCCTTACATCGACTTGACACTAAAAGTCCTGGAATCCTGCGGCATCCACATCCCGCATGATAATTATACGCGCTTCTCTATCAAGGGAAATCAAACGTATCATCCCCAGGGATTCACTGTGGAAGGCGATTGGAGCGGGGCAGCCTTCCTTCTCGTGGCCGCAGCCGTCGGAGGGGCTCTCGCTCTAAGAGGTCTTGATGTCCAATCCCCTCAGCCCGACAGAAAGATCCTCGAAGTTCTTAAGGACTGTGGAGCAAACGTTCGTCTTACTCCAGATGTTGTGGTTGTTCAAAAAAGAGAACTGCGGGCCTTTGATTTTGATGTCACTGACAGCCCAGACCTTGTGCCTCCACTGGCCGCACTGGCATGTTCTTGCCCGGGAACAAGCAGGCTCAGGGGGGCGGACCGACTTCAATATAAAGAGAGCGACAGGACCTCGGCCCTCCAACAGGAATTGTCCAGGATGGGGATTGTTTTGAGAATTTTCGATGGGAACATGGAGATCCAAGGAGGAGACATCCAAGGAGGCGTGGCCCAGAGCCACGCAGACCACCGGATCGCCATGGCTATGGCTGTTCTGGCAATCAATGCCAAACAGCCGATCACTGTCGAAGGCACAGAATGTGTGAATAAATCTTATCCTGCATTTTTTGAGGATTTGGCTTCAATAGGAGGAAAAGTCGATGAATAGTTTCGGCCGGATCTTTCGCGTTAGCATCTACGGCGAGTCTCACGGACCCTCTTTGGGCATTATTTTAGACGGTTGTCCTGCCGGCATCCCCCTTGTGGAGAAAAATTTCGACCCGGATATACAAAGGCGGAATCCACCACTCGCAGGAACCACTGCCAGAAAGGAAACCGACCGCCCACAATTGCTGAGCGGGGTTTTCAAAGGGCAAACTTCAGGGTCGCCCATCCACGTGTTGTTCGTTAATAAGGACATCGAACCCAGTGTTTATGAGGCCATCAGGGATGTTCCCCGGCCCGGCCACGCCGACTTTATAGCACAAAAAAAATTCGGAGGCTTCCAAGACTACAGAGGTGGAGGGCACTTTTCAGGCCGGCTCACTCTGGGAATCGTCGCAGCAGGAGTTGTCGCAAAAAAAATTCTTGCCCCCATCTCAATACAAGCACGAATCACTGAAGCGGGAGGGAGCACCAAGATCCAGGAGGCCATCGAAGCGGCACAAAAAAAACAAGATTCCATTGGAGGGATCGTGGAATGCAAGTGTGAAGGAATTCCCCCAGGATTGGGAGAGCCTTTCTTCGATTCTGTGGAATCCCTGTTGAGCCATATCCTCTTTTCTATCCCGGCTGTCAAGGGAGTTGAATTCGGCTCTGGTTTTCGCTCGGCAGGCATGACAGGAACTGAGCACAACGATCTGATCATAGACAAGGACGGCACAACAGAGACGAATCACTCCGGTGGCATCAACGGAGGCATCTCAAACGGCAATCCCATCCAATTTCGAGTGGCAGTCAAACCCACATCCAGCATCCAAAAAAAACAGCGCTCAGTCAATATCAAAACAGGACAGCAAACCGACCTGCAGGTCGAGGGGCGACACGATACATGTATCGCCCTCAGGGTTCCTGTGATCGTGGAAGCGGGCGCAGCCATAGTCCTGGCAGATCTGATGTTGCTTGCGCAACAAACACCCCGGCTCCATCCATCCTCTTAAATCTATTTTTACAGAAAGTTCCTGCTCCATTCCTTTTAGGTTCTGATTTGGAGAATACGTACAAGAGTTGTGGGAACAGACCAATCTGACTATAATAGGGCCATGATCGACAGTTTGGAGCCGGGAATCTGCAGCAAGATATTTTTGAGTGTACTTCCCCATCTCGGTTTTGGCTTCAGTGAACAGCTCGAGGAGTGCCTGTGTGAGCTTGAGGAAAGGGCACGGGCGGCAGGACTGGACCTCTC
>CAZIMJ010000106.1:0-7232 GCA_964540205.1 uncultured Eubacteriales bacterium
CATGTCGATCCAGGATCGTAAACAGTGACCCCTTGCTCAGTGAGAGACTTGACCTTCCTCAGCCGCAGAACATCAGTAGCCCGAGCAAGTTCATACCGATCATTGACACCGACGATCTCCTCCGTATTCCTTGTCTTGTACTTTCCGACCTTCCTGCCGTTCCGCGATAGGATTTCGATCATATCTGTGAGATAGTACTCACCTTTTTTGTTTTTATTGGAGACCTGGGTGAGGCTTTTGAGAAGATCCTTTATTCGGAAGAGATAAATGCCAACATTTATCTCTTTCTCTTTTCTCTGGGCCGGAGTGGCATCTTTCTCCTCGATAATCCTGAATGTCTTGTCTTCAGAAAGCATAACCCGTCCAAATCCGTTGGGGTCATCCAAATCAGTGGTTAGAAAGGTCAAAGAATTCCCTTTCTCTCTGTGGTTTCTGAGCAGCGGTTTTAGTGTCTCGCTCCGGATCAATGGCAGATCCCCGTTCATGATGAGGAGATCTTTGTCTGCTTCCTTTTTTAGAGAGGCTTGTGCAGCCAAAACGGCATGAGCCGTTCCCAATTGTTTTTTCTGGAAGACAAAATCAATGTTTTGTCCGGTCAGCGACTTCTGGACCAAATCTTTTTGATAGCCCACCACGATATGGATACGGTCGGGCCCCAGTCTTTGGATAGAATCCACCACCAACTGCAGCATGGACCTCCCCATAAGAGGATGGAGGACTTTTATCTTATCCGACTTAAATCTGGTTCCCTTTCCAGCAGCAAGGATAAGAGCAGATAATCCTTTTTTCATGCGAGCTTGGTTAATATCCTAAACTTTTTATCCTCTCTCAACGCTTCAAAATCTGAATCATTCTGGGCTAATATCTTAAAATACTTATCTTTCTGGATGGATTTTTTGAGGAATTCGAAAGACTGGTCAGATTCCCCCATCGACTGATAAACCACAGCCATGAAGTACAGGATCTTAGCTTGATCCGGGTCTTTTTCAATGGCCTTCTTGAAAAGTTTCAAAGCTTCCTCATATCTTCCCTGATTCATCAAAAAAACACCATTCTCACAAAAATCATCGAATGTCTTCGGGGGAATTGTCTCTTTATTCTTGATTTTCTGACAGATCTTTATATAGGTTCGAGCACGGTCAACAAGTTCCTTCTCGGAAGCGTGTTTTTCTATCAGTGCCTTGAACGACTCCACTGCCTTCTCGCAATTGCCTTTCCTGAAAGCTTTGATCGCCTCACCAAAGGATGACATGGCTTGTTCGTAGCTATCGATTTTCTTTTTTTCTTTCTCAGTAGCCACTTTTATCTCCCTAACAATATTAAAATCAAAGTGTTGACCATTTTATCTCAGAATCATTCTATTGACAAGCTTTTAATTCAAAAGCTAGAGGAGTGTATAATATTCAGGATTTTCGATGAGAAAACGGACAACTTTGAGATGCAGCGAGTGCCCCGCTTTATAGGCACTAAAATGTCCGATAAGGGGATATCCCATCAAAGATAGGTCTCCGATCAAATCGATGATTTTATGGCGCACAAACTCGTCATCAAACCGAAGGGGGCCGTTTATAACGCCTCTCTCATCAAGGACGATGGCGTTTTCTAATGACCCTCCCAAGGCCAGTCCCTGAGCCCAGAGTCTCTCCACATCCTTGAGAAATCCAAAAGTGCGGGCAGGAGCGATCTCCTGGAGAAAGCTCTCTACATTGACGGCCAGGTCCAAAGTCTGTTTTTGAATGGCAGGATGATCAAATTCGATGGTGTAGCCTATTTTGAACTCCTCATCCGGATCGACCGAAATTGATGCATTCTCCTCCTGCACAACGAAGGGCTTCGTGATTTTCAAATAAGTCTTTTTGTGGGGGAGCGTCTGAATTCCACACTCCTTGAGGGCTTTCGCTATCGGTAAAGCACTCCCGTCCAGTATGGGAATCTCGCTTCCTTCAAGTTCGATATCGATGCTATCTACGCCAAAAACACACAGGGCAGACAAAAGATGCTCGATCGTATGGACCTTCCGCGGTCCATCTGTCAAGATAGTGCTGAAACTGGATTCAACCCGTAAGGGATCAATGCGGATCTCGAAGCTCTCTTCATTTTTGACGGAAAAGAGGATCTCTCCAGAGGTGGAGGGTTTAAGCAAACACACTACATTCTGCCCAGAATGAATTCCGACCCCAGAAAACGAGATCTCCTTTTTTATCGTTGTTTTCTGCGCCATCATGTGATTTCGCTTAAAGTATAATGCAGACATCCTTAAGAGTCTAGACGCCACAGTTAAAAAAAACATTGAGAGATGCTTTGAGCGACATCGGAAGATTCTCCCAAAAAAATCTGACTGGTGCGAAAACACCTCCTCAATGTTTTCTCGATGTTCGCAAGACTTCGGTCTCTGGCATTTTCAAAAGGATTTGTGCTAGAATGGGTCGATGATTCAACAGCTTGAGAAGCTCCTTGTCCAAGTTCAAAAGGGGGAGCTTTCTCCCAAAGACGCTCTGAAGACACTTAAAGATTTCCCCTACGAGGACCTGACTTTCGCTAAGATCGACCACCACAGAGAGTTGCGGTGCGGATTTCCGGAGGTCATCTTCGGAGCCGGAAAAACGGACGCTCAAATTTTAAAAATAGCCAAGGCCATCCTCAAAAAAGGCAGCAATCTTCTCATCACACGCGTGGAGCCCAAAGTCTACAAAAAGATCAAAAAGCAGATCCCCAAAGCTCGCTATAATTCTCTTGCCAAAGCTATCTACCTGAAACAAACCCATCCGCCTCCCGGGAAAGGACGGATCGTTATCATTACTGCGGGAACATCAGATATACCTGTAGCCGAAGAAGCGGTAGTGACCTGCGAGATATTGGGAAACGATATAGATAAAATTTATGACGTCGGCGTGGCCGGCCTTCACAGGCTATTCGGAGAGCTGGGCACGATCAAAAACGCCCGGGTCATCATCACAGCCGCAGGAATGGAGGGAGCGCTGCCGAGTGTTATTGCGGGGATCACAGAAGTCCCCATCATCGCAGTACCAACAAGTGTTGGTTACGGAACAAGTTTTAAAGGATTAGCTGCACTGTTGGCCATGCTGAATTCATGTCCTGGTGGACTTGCTGTTGTTAACATCGACAATGGATTCGGCGCTGCCTATATGGCGTCTCTCATTAATCACCTCTAGCTTTTCACGTTTCTACAACCTATTTTACGAATAATCCAGATTTGAAATGGTTTTGAATATAAATGTGTCGGCAGCTTTTATGAATAATTCAAGAGAAAATGGATTATTCACGGACCGAGGTTATAGTAGCGGCGAGGTAGTGGCTCATGAAGCTGTAGTGTTCTACCGCGAATGAGCCGCAACGAAGCCGATGCTGTGAGATCGGTTCGCCCGAAGGGTAAAAGATGCCGATAATATGAATGGAAGTCTTTCTAAAGATAGGTATCGGCATCTTTTATGAATAATTCATGTATGGAGCTTGACAATGAGTAGCGTCAACCCTATATTTTACTAGTTAATTTCGGAATAGAAGTCTATCTCGACGCACTATGGATGTTATAGATCAAATCAAGAATAAGGCGAGCATTGTCGATGTCGCCTCACAGTACACAACTCTAAGGCTAAGGGGCAAAAAACACTTGGGACTCTGCCCCTTTCACTCTGAAAAAACTCCCTCATTTACTGTTGACGAAGACAAACAGCTCTTCCACTGTTTTGGATGCAATATCGGGGGCGATCTTTTCACCCTTGTCATGGAAAAAGAAAACCTGAGCTTCCCGGAAGCTCTGCAGTTCTTGGCCGAAAAGTACAACATTACACTTCCGGAAAAGAGGAAATTTTCCCCTCAATTGGCAAAATTGGAAGAAACGCTCTACAAGATCAGCGAAGACAGTTTGGCCTTCTTCAGAAAAAACCTTTACAACACGAAAGAGGGTGAAAACGCCCATGAGTATCTCCGCAAAAGAGGGATTTCCGAGGAGTCCATCCAGAATCTCAAGATCGGATACGCACTCAACTCATGGGATGCTCTACTCAATTTCTTCAAGAAAAAAAACATCTCCCCCGGCCTCCTGGAGAAGGCCGGTTTGGTCCTGCGGAGGACAAAAAAGGAAGGACACTACGACCGATTCAGGGGAAGGGTCATATTCCCCATCTTCACTCCAACAGGAAAAGTGGTTGCATTTGGAGGACGAACTATCATCGACCAGGAACCCAAGTACCTCAATTCTCCTGATACACCCGTATACACAAAGGGGAAACTTCTCTATGGCTGGAATTTTACAAAGGATGCCATCCGTGAACAAGGAGAGACCATCCTTGTCGAGGGCTACACAGACTTTCTCGCCCTGCTTCAAGCTGGCATACCAAATGCAGCTGCTTCTCTAGGGACCAGCCTGACATCTGAACAGGTCTTGCAAGCATCGCGTTTTGAATCGAGAGTGATCGTTAGCTACGATGCAGATTCAGCTGGGATAAAAGCCTCTCTCCGTGCCATCTCTTTATGTTTCGAACAAGGTGTTGAAATTCGTGTGTTGACATTGCCCAAAGGGTACGATCCCGATAGTTATATAAGAAAGTACGGTCCAAAAGAATTTATCAACAAGATCCAAGAGAGCACACCAGGAATCGACTTTTTAATTGGATATGTACGAGGAAAGAAAAAACTAAGTCCTGAGCAAAAAAATAGAGTCGCGAGATACATAGTTAACGAGATCATTAAAATACCCAACTCCATCATCCAAAGCGAAAATCTTAAAAAACTAAGTGAGGAGCTCAATTTAAAAGAGGACGTTCTGCGCTTTATGATCAAGACCAGATCCAAAAAAGAAGATAAGGAGGAAGTACAAACAGTTTTTCTAAATGCTGAAAAACGCCTACTGCAGATCCTATTCAATGACAGTAATATTGTACCAACTGTGATAAAGGCTATGAAAAAGGAAGATTTCACAGGTCTACAAAGTGAATCCATTTTTCTGATAGTGTCGGATTTTATAAATAACAGGGTAGATTTCAATATCCTAAATTTACGAGAAAAAATTGATAAAAGCCTCTTTAGCTCCCTGGCGAAAATTTTACAGGAGGAAGAGCAAGAGCCAAGTGTTGAAGAAGCTATGGAATGTGTGCGGGCACTCCGACAGTTTGCCCTTGAAAACGAGTCCTTGGGATTAAAACACGAAATATTTAGACTCGAAAAAGCAAATGAAATAAAAAAAGCTCTTTTAGTCATGAAAAAATTACAAGACGTGAAAATGCAGCTTTCGCGCCTGCCGAATCAGGAGCTCTGATATAATGTTTAAAGGACTGGAACTCAATTATCCTGAATTATTCATAAATTATGCCGACACTAATATCTATTTCTCCTCATATGTGCCAGTTACAATGAACTTGCTAAAGCAGGACATTAAACACATATCCTATACATTTTTCCCTTTTTATGTCGGCATTCTTTACCCTTCGGGCGAACCGATCTTGCCACGTCTGTTTCGTTGTAGCCCATTCGCGGTAGCCATCTACAGCTTCATGGGCCGCTTCCTCAACCTTAATGTTAGGGTGGGGTGGGTTGGCTTCGACTCGTGAATAATCCAGGTTACTTAAAGGAAAAGAGGAGTCAACATTGCCATCAGATAGAGACGATCAAAAAAGCGAAATCCATCATCTGATATCTAAGGGAAGAAAACAAGGGTATTTGCTGTTTTCTGAAATCGACAAAACTTTCCAGGATGACTCTGATAGCCAACAAGTTTTTGATGAATTTCTTAGCTCGATGGATGATTATGGAATTAAGATCCTCGATAAACAGAGGGAGGTCGTCCCTAAAAGAAGAAAAAGTGATGTCGTATCCCTCGAGGGACTGGAGCGTACAACTGATCCAGTAAAGCTCTACCTTAGGGAGATGGGTAACATTTCTCTCTTAACACGGGAGGGAGAAATCGCCATTGCAAGAGAGATAGAGAGGGGCGAAAAAGCCATAATCAAAGCTCTGTCAAAAACACGGCTTGTGCTCAACGAAGTTATCTCTCTCGAGGACAGGATAGACGAAGATCCGGACGTCCTGCAAGAGATGTTCGACTTTACCGAAGAAGAACTTTCCGAAGAAAAATATGAGCTCAAGAAAAAGCAGATCCTGGATAAGGTTAAGGGAATCCATGAGATCAGCAGCGAACTGGAAAAAATCCCCAATCTAAAAAAATATGCATTTGCGAGAGGTCGCTTAATCGTCGAAATAAGCGAGCTCATCCGCGAGCTCAACATCCGCCCCCTCCACCGGGAGATCATCATTATAGAGCTCCGAAGCAGACTAAAAACCATCAATGAGTTAGAGGAAGCCAGAGAAGACTTAAAAGTCTCGATGAGCCACACCAGAAGCAAAAAGAAAGAGGCGGAATACAAGAAAAAGATCAATGAGATTATTAAGATCATACGGAGCTATCAAAAAGAGATCGCTCTCGATTCTTACGGATTGCGAAGAACCCTGCGCTCCATAACCACTGGCAAAAAAATCAGCGATCAAGCGAAAAAAGAGCTTGTCGCAGCCAACCTCAGGCTCGTGGTATCGATCGCTAAAAAATACAGTAACCGCGGACTCCAATTTCTCGATTTGATCCAGGAAGGAAACATGGGTTTGATGAAAGCCGTGGATAAATTCGAATACCGTAGAGGATACAAGTTTTCCACATACGCCACATGGTGGATACGGCAAGCCATAACCCGTGCCATCGCCGACCAGGCTAGGACGATCCGGATTCCTGTGCACATGATCGAAACCATCAATAAATTGATCCGGGTTTCGCGAAGTCTCGTACAGGAGATCGGACGTGAACCGACCTCTGAGGAGATCTCAAAGAAAATGGATATGCCGATCAGCAAGGTCAGGAAGATCATAAAGATCGCTCAAGAACCGATATCCCTCGAGACTCCTATCGGTGAAGAGGAAGATAGCCATCTGGGTGATTTCATCGAGGATAAGATCATGCCTTCCCCTCCTGATACGATCATTCACATCAACCTCAGAGAACAGATCGAGGAAGCCCTGAAAACTTTGACAGAAAGGGAGGCTAAGGTCTTGAAAATGAGGTTTGGCTTGGGTGATGGCAACGAACATACACTCGAAGAAGTTGGACAACAGTTCAAGGTCACTCGTGAAAGGATCCGGCAGATCGAAGCCAAAGCCTTGAGAAAACTCAAACATCCGAGTAGAAGCCGAAAGCTCAAATCCTTCACCAACGGTCAATAATCCAA
>CAZIMJ010000107.1:0-7145 GCA_964540205.1 uncultured Eubacteriales bacterium
AGGATAAGACCCAGCGGCTGAAAAAGATCGTTGTTTATCTTGCACATAAACTGGAAGCTAAGGGAGAAAAAAAACCGATGGCTGAGGCTGCAGAACTGTGCAAAGTCGATCTGCTGACAGAAATGGTAAGGGAATTCCCAGCGCTCCAGGGAAAGGTCGGAGGATTGTACGCCCGGGAAGAGGGCTACGTGGCGAATGTATGGAAAGCCATCTATGAACACTACCAGCCCCTGAGCATGGATGATCATGTCCCCACATCGTTCAATGGTGCGATCCTTTCAATCGCGGATAAACTGGATTCCATCGTTGGGGCGATCGGTATCGGCATGGAAGTCAGCGGGTCTAAAGACCCGTTCGGTCTGCGCAGAAACGCACAGGGGATCTGTAAAATTATCCTGGAGAAAAAGATCGATCTTGCCTTTTCCCGTTTAGTGGACAAGGTGATAGCCGTCTATGGCGAAATTTTAGAAAAGGACAAAGAAGACATCAAAAAACGCTGCCTCGGGTTTTTTAAGGGACGTCTGCATCATATCTTCGAAAGCCAGGGATTCCGCTACGACCTTGTCAATGCGGCCCTTAGTCCAGGGATAGACAACATATACCACACATATCTCAGGCTTAAGGCTTTAGATAGCCTCAAAGAAAGCGCTCATTTTGAGCCGATGATCCTCATCGCCAAGCGCGTGAACAATATTCTCCGCAATCAACCCCAAATATACAAGATCAATTCTGAGTTGCTTTTCGAAAAAGAGGAGCGCGAGCTGTATACGACTTTCAGTATCATTCGTGAAAATATTCTTGAAATGATCGCTCGGGGAGACTTCACAAAAGCGCAGAGAATGGTCTTTCGGATCCGGTTATCCATCAACACGTTTTTTGATCATGTGTTGGTCATGGCTGATGACAAAAGACTCCAGAGGAACCGGCTAGCCCTTCTTCAGGCCATCAGCAAACTTCTCAACGAGATAGCGGATTATTCGCAGATCGTTATCTCCGACCAAGCTTAACCTGAATTATTCACGGACCGAGGTTGCCACAACTGCGAAGCAGCGGTCCATGAAGCTGTAGTAAACTACCGCGAATGGGCTGCAATGATGCAGCTGTGGCAAGATCGGTTCGCCCGTAGGGGAAAAGATTCTGACAATAAAATAGAGAGGGTGTTGAAATATAAATTTGTCAGAAGCTTTTATGAATAATTCAAGGGATGTTATTCGGTGTCGATTTCAAAGTCACCTTTATCCGATTCTGCATCTGATTTCTCTGTGGGCGCGAATTTTTGCTCGAGAGCAATGATCTTGACGAGAGCACCGGGATAATTCTGTCCCTTTTTTTCGCCGTAGGGATTGAATTGGGCTCCGATTTGGTATTTATAGCTTTTGCCTGCATTGATCGCCACCCACCTGACTTGGCCTTTCATGACCAGGGGGACTCTTTCTCCTGGGAGGGAAATTTTTAAAGTCACATTGCTGTTGATTTTGAGATTTTCTTGTGTGAGGTAGCGGAGTCCACCTCGACTAATATCAAGAATAGGACAGAATTCTTCTCCATATTTCGTTTCTGGGAGTAAGGCTTTGTCCTTTTTATAATTTAAGGTAGCTCCTGGAATTTCAAACCGGATACAAGTTCGTCTTTCAATCCCTATGTACTCCATGAAATTCCTCCTCCATTGCTATCTGGGGTAGAATGTACACAAATTTAAGTAATTAGCATATATCAAATCCGTAATAAATGTCAAAATAAATCGTTCTGAATTATTCATAAAAAATGTCGATACTTTTCGAAATGAAAGAAATTTCAACTCGTGAATAATCCAGGCTTCTATTATTTTGTCGGGATATGGGAAGAAAAAATGGTAAATAAATTAAGGTCCGCTCCCAGAACAGACCCTAGATTCGTACTGATATATAGCAGATTACTGCAGTATGGGTTTTACCGAAGAGTACCTTCATAGCAGGCTGTGAGCTGGCGCTTTCGGACATCTTCCGGAGTGTATGAAGGCAGAAGCACAGGGGCCACTCGATTTGTCCTGATGCGTGCAGCCTTTAACTCTTTCTCATAATTGTCGACATGTTCCAGAGTTAATTTGCCGATCCTGGCTGTTTTGACGTATTCAGCAGCATATTTTCCTGCCCTGCGGCCAAAAACATTGTAGTCCAATACCGAATTTCCCATTAATCGGTTGCGGCCATGCACGCCCCCCGAAGCTTCGCCCGCCACAAAGAGGCCGCGAATGTTGGTTTCGGTCTTATCGTTGATCTCGATCCCGCCATTTTGGTAGTGAAGAGAGGGGTATACGAGCATAGGTTCTTGTGTGATGTCTATTCCGTAGTGAATGAACTGCCGGTACATGGCAGGAAATTGTTTATTAACGTAGCCCGCTCCCTGGAGCATATCGATGAGGGGTGAATCAAGCCAGACTCCCAATCGGCCGCTGGGTGTTTGGATCCCATTTTTCCTTTCAAGACATTCCCGCATAAGAGCCGAGGCTTCGACGTCCCGGGGTTCTCTCGGGAAGACAAATAACTCACCATCTTTATTGATAGGTTGGCCCCCAGCACCTCTGATTTTTTCGGTGATCAGGAATCCTGCAATCTGTTCCGGGAAAGCTGCGCCGGTTGGGTGATACTGGACAGAATCCATGTAGAGGAGTTTGGCGCCCGCTCTGTAGGCCATGACCAGCCCATCTCCCGTAGCACCGTAATGGTTTGTGGTGTCAAAACCCCTGATATGAAGCCGTCCGTATCCGCCGGTTGCGATAATCGTCGCCTTGGCCTTGACCGTGAAATATTCTTCCGTTTCAAGGTTGTAGAGAACACCTCCAGCACAGTGGCCCTTCTGGTCCAGGATCAGTTCGACGATGGGCATGAACTCCAAGATGGTTATGGTTTTGGGATGGTTCCTCACCTCATCCATCAGTGTTCGAAGGATGATGGCTCCTGTATAGTCCCTGCTGGAATGCATGCGCTTCCGGGATGTCCCCCCTCCATGGAGGAGTTGCATTGTGCCGTCTTCATTTTTGTCCCAGACAACGCCCATTTCTTCCAGCCATTTCACAACTTCCGGTCCGTCTTCAGTTAAGGCGCGAACAAGCTCTGTTTTGTTGTCAAAATGGCCTCCGCCTATTACATCTAAATAATGCCGAGTGGGGGGGTCCTGGGGAGTAACGGCTGCCTGCATGCCGCCTTGAGACATCATGGAATTGGCATCACCCAGACGGAGCTTGGTGGAGATTATGGATTTGGCGCCCTGCTGTTGGGCAATGATGGCTGCCGCACAACCGGCTCCTCCTCCACCGATGATCAGAATATCGGTCTCGTAATCAGGCGAGGTCAAGTCAAAGAGCTTGGACGTGATCCTCGAGTGGGACTCCAGCATTTCGGTGACTTCTGTTGTTAACAATTCTCCCTTGTTGGGACCTATATTGATTTTGCGCCTTGATTCGGGCTTATAATCAGGATGAAACTTGTTCAGGACCGTCTCTCTTTCCTCGGCGCTCATGGGAGGATAGACATCTTTCCCTGATTTTGCCAGTTCGAATCGTTTGGCTCGGGATTGGGCGACTTTTTTTAGTGATTCACTCATATACTCGGGATACATCGGACACTCCTTATTCGTCGTGAAACGTAAAATTTAAATAGTGAAAAGTAAGAAACTTATATACTTCCCTCATCTTTAGATTCCTACTCTGAATCTCTATCGTAATATTTCTTCTTCAGGTCCTTTGTCTTCATCTTCATCAGCTCTTGATATTCTTTATCATACTTATCCCATTTTATCTCTTTGAGTCTTTTCTCTAATTGTTTGCTTTTGGGGGATAAATATTTTCCGTAAAGCCTTTTGGCGAGAGTCGCTACATTGTATTGAACGATTTCTGCCGGACACCGGATGGCACACAATCCGCAGGAAATGCAGTCAAAAGACAGGTCCATGACCATTTCGATGTCACCTCTCATCGCAGCCTGGATATAATCCATGACTTCCAGGTCCTGTGGACAGGCTTTTGTGCACGTGTTGCAGGCGACACAACGAAAAACTTCAGGGTAGAGCATTTGAATGGTTTCCACATTGGGTTCGATCTTATCGATGTCGTATATCGCTTTTTGGCCCGGAAATGTAGGAAGCTGCGAGAGCCACATCCCTTCTTCGACGAGAGTGGTGCAGGCAAGGCCCGTGTAAATCTTGTAATCGCCGGGCAACCGGTAGACAGTGGCACATGCCCCGCAGAAACCTTCACGGCAGCCTGCTCCTCTTTTCAACTGATAACCAGCGTACTCGATCGCTCCCATTATGGTTGCATCCGCAGGAACTTTATGGGCTTTGCCCATTATAAACACTGTCGCCATGACTTCTTCGGGAGCCTCTGTTTTAGTCTTTTTCTTTCTGGGTGTAGCGGGCTTCTTTTTAGCTGTTTTCTTTGTTGCCATCGTGCCGTCTCCTTCTTAATATTCTTGAGGCAATTCTTTCAGTTCGGCCCAGGAATAAACTGGGCCGTCTTTGCAGACATAGTGCATGCCGATGTTGCATCTTCCGCATATACCAATGCCGCACTTCATCTTATTCTCAACGGTTGTGTATATCTGATCGTCTTTAAAACCCAAATCTCCAAGGGCTTGAATGACGAATTTGATCATAATGGGTGGACCACAGGTTATTGCGATCGCATTTTTGGGTGACGGCTTTTTGTCAGTCACGTTTTGCGGGACAAAACCGACAAATTCTTTCCACCCTTCTTCCTCCACGTCCACAGAAAGATGGACAGTTATCTCCTTCCGGAGTTCATCTAATTCATTCTTAAAAACGATGTCTTTTGACGTTCGTGCACCATAGATCAGCACCAGATCGCTATAGTCCTTTTTTTGTCCTAACGCAAACTGAAGGACCGACCATATGGGCGCGAGGCCGATTCCTCCACCGATAAAGATCAGTTTTTTCCCCTTCCAATCTTCGATCGGAAAACTATTGCCGAGAGGGCCCCTGATCCCGACGATATCACCCTCTTTCATGCTGTGAAGGGAAGAGGTGACTCTCCCCATTTTCATGATGCTGAACTGGAGGTAATCTTTGACTAGAGGAGAGGAGGAGATGGCGAACATAGATTCCCCCTTGCCGTAAACAGACACCATGGCACATTGGCCACAACGGTGAGAAAGATTCGTCTCTGTTAATAGCTGAGCCCGGAATGTTTTTATGGGCCTTGCTCCGCTAACTTCTTCTTTGATGTTGATGATCTTGGCAAGTTTTGGTAGATAGACGTTTTCGTTATCCATAGTCTCTCACCTTATTGAGTACTTCGATGATATCTATTCCTACTGGGCATTTGGAGACACACCGGCCGCAACCCGTGCATTGATAGTGACCATAACGTTCCACGAAATATTGATATTTGTGCATGATCCTCTGTCTCAGTCGAGACGCTTTATCCGGTCTGGGATTGTGTCCTGAAGAATGCATCGTAAAATCGGGAAACTGGCAGTTATCCCAGGTTCGAATTCTGTACCCTTTAAAAGGAGCCACAGATGTGACTTCATCGGATATGTCGAAGCAATGACAGGTAGGACAGAGATAAGTACAGATCCCGCATCGAAGGCAGCTCATGGATTCCTCATCCCAGAAAGCTGATTCAAACATCTCTTTAAGTTTGGGCGGGATTTTTTCCACGTCCTTGACATGACGTTTCAGTTTTTTATCTGCCTCTTTGTGTATCTTTGCCAGTTCTTTTTTTTCGTTGGCTTTTGGAGCCGTAAATAATCCTTTTCCCAGATTGATGAGCTCATCTCCTGTCTTGGTCAATGATTTCGCGAAATATCGGTCCCCCAGGTCTGTCATAAGGATATCAAAACCGTCTTCGGAATGGGGCGAACCATCTACAGAGGTACAAAAACAGTTGGGGGAGGGTGGAGTGTTACAGGCAAGACCAACGATCGCTGTTTGTTTCCTTCGTTTTCCGTAATAGTTGTCTTTGATATCTCCGCTAAACACCAAATCTGTCAGAGTCAGAGCTTTTGCATCGCACGGCCTCACTCCAAATATGACAACGGATTTTTCTTCTGGAAGGACTTCGGTGACCTCAAGAGTGTCGTCATCCGATCGGCCGAATTCCAAAAAAACTTCTCTTTGGGGATTGATGATTTTTTTTGGTGCTTGTACGGTGTTGGTATAATCGAGCTCGATGTCTCCGGGGGTATTGATGATCTCATAACTCCAGATGTTATCTTTTTTAACAGGGGCGTATATCTCGTAGGCATCGAGTTTTTCCACCCATTTCGGGAAGGATTTTTTTTGAAGTATCTTTTCCATTGTCTTACCTGATAAAATCTTCGGGATCCTCATCTTTAAAACTTGAGACAAGAGAGGGTTGGTCCGGGTCGAATCCGACTTCATAGTCGAAGAGATTCTTAGCGTCTTTTTCCATCTTTTTATTCAGGAACCGGATAGGAATATCCAGAGGACAGACTCTTTCACATTCGCCACAATCAATGCAGCGCCCGGCAAGATGCATGGCTCGGGTCAGATGATAAACGATATTTTCTGAAAGATTGGGAGACTTTTCGATCCATTTGATCTTCTGGGCTTTTTCTTCAGCAGTGGTGTCCGGTTCGACAGCAAAACTGATCGTGTCCACGACACATTCGTCACAGTAGCACATGGGACAAACGGAACGGCAGGCATAGCAGCGTATGCATTTATCCAGTTGTCCCATCCAGAACTTCCAACGGTCTTCCTGGGGGAGAGCTTCGATCTTTTCGACAGATTGGAAAGGCTTGTCGACTCTTCTTGTGATCTTCTCACCAAATACAATGTCGAAGATCACGGGAAAATTAGCTTTACACTCGATGCATCGCTCAGCAAGAACGTTTTGTGCCGGAATTTTTTCAGAGCCGCTCTCTGTGGTTACGATAAAGTTCCCGTTGTCCTCAAAATCAATCTGAACAGCTCTCTGGCCCTTGAGTTTGTTGGCAAGTTTTTTCTCGTCCACAACTCCTGTCTTCTCGCATGAAACACCTAAAAGATAGACATCCTCGCGATCGATGTATTTTTCTTGGAGAAGGACGTTGATGGCGCGGCTGTCACAGCCCTTAACGATAATACCAATCGGCCTATTATCTGGGTTTTTATCCTGTTTGAGGCGCCTTTTTTCATCAACG
>CAZIMJ010000108.1:0-44594 GCA_964540205.1 uncultured Eubacteriales bacterium
AATTCCTTTTCCCTCATCTTAACCTTCTTTTTTTATCTGTTTTGCGTCTGAACTATTCATGAAAAATGTCAATATTTTGTTCAATAAAAACACTGTCAAACAATACCATTATTCTTCTTCAGTGACTGTGACGGTCTGCCCATCGGCCAGGTTCTGGAATCCGAGAGTGATGATAAAATCACCTTCTTCCAGTCCGAGAGTGATCTCGGTCCTGTTGTCATGTGATTCGCCAGATTGGACGACTTTCCTTCTGGCGATCCATCGGCCATTCTCATTGGAGGCAACAAATAAAAATTGATTGGTCCCGGTTTTTTGAATGATATTCTGGGGAACGACAATAGCCTTGAGATTTTCATAATCGGTAATAGTCACCACAACCAGCATGTTGGGTTTGATATTTTTCTGTTCTCTCGGGATTCCGACCTCAATTTCGAATGTCCTGTTGTCTGGGTCGATAACCTGAGAAACAGAACCGATGGAATTCTCAAAATGGAGACCGAGAACAGGAATCTCCACATGCACGATGTCATTCTTTTTGATGCGGGAGATGTAATTTTCAGAGAGGGCCGCTACGATTTTTAATCGGGTCAGCTGAACGATCCGGATCGCCCCCTGTCCTGCTGCCGCCATTTCGCCTTCTTTGATCAGAATATCGTCCACATTCCCGTTTATGGGGGAGGTGACCTTTGTCAATTGGTACTGCTCTTGGAGAGTTTCAAGCCTCTTCTCCAGATTCTCTTTGTTGTTTTTGGCCTGCAGATATTCGATCTCACTGCCAATGTTTTTATCCCACAACCTTTTCCGGCGTTCAAAGATCGTTATGGCCAGGTCTAATGCATTCTCCACTTCAGCGATATTACTTTCATAGATCGCGCCATCCAGTTCAGCCAGCAATTGGCCTATGGTGACTCTGTCTCCCTCATCGACGAGTATTTTTTTAACAATCCCCGAAGTCTGGGAGGGGATCAGGATGTTGTTGTCCGATTCTACAGTCCCTTGGACCTTAATAAAGTGTTGAAAAACCTCGGGCTTGACTTCACTGACCGATACATACATAAGCTGCTCTCTCACCTGTGGTTCACCACTTCTATTCTGGTCTAGCTCTGCCTTTAATTGTTCGATTTTTTCGTTGAGAGCATCCCGCTGTCTTTCCATTCTTTGCAATTGGGACTGTTTGTCTCGAGGACCACAGGCTGTCAACAAGAAGGCTCCTAAGATGATTAAAAGTGTTATTTTTTTCATGGTTCTTGTCCTTTTATGCCGCTTAATCATAGGTATTCCTGATTCTGTCCAGTTGATTCTTCGCACTCAAAAGCGAGGATAGGGCTTGTATATAATTCGACTGTGACAGTAGATATCTATCATTCGCTTGAGTCAGATCCGTGCTGGATGCAATACCCTCTCTGTATTTGATCAAGGTTGTATTATAGACTTTTTCACTCAACTTCATGTTGTCTTTGACATTAAGGTAATTCTCATGGGCTGCAGAAAGGTCGTTTCTCGCCCGGGCATCTTCCAATAATATTGCCTGTGAAGCTTGGAGCCTTGTGGTCCGAGCCTTCTCGAGAGCGATGGCTGCCTGAGCGACTCTGGCTCTTTCTCCTCCACTTTTGAAGATGGGGATGTAGATGTTGACGCCAAAGATCTGGCTGCGAAACCAGTCATTGTTGAAATTGAGAAAATTGAATGAATCCCGCGGCGCAACCTGCTGGTAGGTGTAAAAGGCTGTTATCGAAGGCCAATATTTGGCTTTTGCATTCTTATGCGCCATTTCAGCCAATTTTTCTTGTGTGTTCAGCAGCTTATAGTCGATGTTCTGGCTCAACTCGAATTCGGCTGAGATGGCTTCCTGGATGTCGATCCGTCTGAGGATATCTTCCAGATTCTCTGTGATTGCGATATTTTTTTCCAGGTCTAATCCCATCTGGAATTTCAACAACTTAAAAGCAACATCCGTTTGTTTTTGAACATTCTGAAGACTGTTTTTTAGAGCTGTTAGCGAGATCTGGATCACATCGACATCTGTCTCTTCGACAAATCCTTCCTTGTAGATTTCACTGATCTCATAAAGGGTTTTCTCCAGGTTCTCTATGTTTGCCTTGATGATCGTTTCACTCTCCTTGGAGACCAAAATCAGAAAATAGGTGTTTGTGACAGTCTCCTTCACTTCCAGTTGTGTGTGCTCGTAGCCCTGGTCGGCCAGTTGGGTATAGATTTTCGATGTGTTCAGGCCCACGATGTAGCTGACGTCAAAAATCTTCTGGTTGACAGTGATGCTGAAGTTGGCGTTATGCTGCGTACCGAATTGGACGGGTATTTTTTTGTTGGGATCCCCGCCGATGAAGTCAGGAATTAGAATTGTTGCCAGTTCCAGATTATTGAGATAGCCTAAGCTTGAAGTAATCTGGGGAAAACCATCTGCCAGCGTCTCTCTCAACTTTTTCTTAGCGGCCTCAACATCCAACTGAGATTTTATGGAATCGTAGCTGTGAAGGACAGCAAATTCCTGGGCGTCTTTGAGACTAAAACTTTGAATTTCTGAGTCTTGGCCGTAAATTCTAGAGGGAAAGAACGGATTTATGCATAAGAGCAGTATTCCGATCTGTACGAGAAGCATTCTCCCCGCATTCAAGCGGGATTTCTTCGGGTTTGCCATTGTTTTCCCTTCCGTTTAAAAAAATTCTATCTATTCTGGATTATTCATAAATTATGCCGACAACAATATCTATTTTATTTAATATGTGCAATTTACGATGGACTCGCGGAAGCAGAACATTAGACACACTTTTTATACATATTTCTCGTTTTATGTCGGCATTCTTTACCCTTCGGGCGCCGACCCAACCTAACCCGCCGATCTCACTACAAAGCCTTCGTTGTAGCCCACTTGCGGGAGTTCACTAAAGCTTAGTGGGCTACTGCCTCGCCTTTGCAGCGGTCTCGACTCGTGAATAATCCAGATTTATAAATGGATTTGTACAAAGATTGAAAGATTAGGAGTTTTAATCCTTTATGTTTGTCTCGTTTCCTTGCTCAATCTTTCTTAAAACGCCATATAATACCACAAATTCGCATTGATTTCCTCATTTTTAAACATAGAGTAAGTATCCCTAAAGGTGTGATGGCACAGGTGAATGAGGGGAAACTGAGCGTGTTTTCGAAATCACCAATTGGAGCACTCGGAACGTCATTCATCACGGATTTGGGGATGCTTCCTAAAATAGACTAGTCCAAACGATAGTTGGGAGCTTCCTTGGTGATGATCACGTCGTGGACATGACTTTCTCGAATGCCAGAGTGAGATATTTTAATAAATTTTGCTTTTTCCTGAAGCTCCTGCAATGTTTTGCATCCCGCATAGCCCATTCCTGCTTTGAGCCCTCCTATCATCATTTGGATGATATGAGCCACACCTCCTTTGTAGGGGATCCTTCCCTCTATCCCTTCTGGGACGAGCTTGGCATCACTGCGGAATGTGTCTTGGAAATAGCGATCCCGGCCTCCCTGGCGCATGGCTTCAACTGATCCCATACCGCGGTAAGTCTTGTACGAACGGCCCTGGAATATGATGACCTCTCCCGGAGATTCGTCAGTTCCGGCTAACACGTTTCCCAGCATCACTGTGTCCGCTCCGGCAGCAATGGCTTTTGTGATGTCGCCGGAATACTTGATGCCTCCGTCTGCAATGAGCGGGATATCTTCCTTTTGTATCACCTTGTAAACATCTGCAATAGCCGTTATCTGGGGTATCCCTGCACCAGAAATAACTCTTGTGGTGCATATGGATCCGGGGCCGACTCCTACCTTAACGGCATCAACCCCTAAAGCTACAAGGTCTTTGGCTGCTTCGGTCGTGCCGATGTTCCCCGCTATGAGCTCCTGCTCGGGAAACTCCTTTTTCAATAATGCGACAGTTTCCAACACCCTCTGGGAATGTCCATGGGCTGTGTCTACAACGAGGACATCGGCTTTAGCTTCAATCAATGCCTTTGCCCTCTCGAGCGTTTCTTCAGCGACACCTACGGCCGCTCCCACTCTCAGCCGGCCAAAATCGTCTTTGGACGCATCTGGGTATTGGATGCGCTTGAGAATGTCCTTGTATGTGATTAAGCCCTTCAGGCGATAGTCTTTGTCCACCATCAGGATTTTTTCGATCTTGTGCTTGTGGAAAAGCTTTTCCGCTTCCTCCAGAGAAGTTCCCAGAGGCACCGTGATGAGATTTTTTGTCATCGCCTCGTCGATCGACAGATTCAAACGGGTTTCGAACCGGATATCCCTGTTGGTCAATATCCCTATCAGTTTGTTGTTTTCATCAATGATGGGCAGGCCAGATATTCCGAATTTTTTCATTACTTCTTTGGCTTCATAGATCTTGTTTTGTGGTTTCATGGTTATCGGGTCGACGATCATCCCGCTTTCGTGTCTTTTGACCTTGTCTACTTCTTCAGCTTGTTTTTCGATGCTCATGCTTCTATGGATGATCCCTATTCCCCCTTGTTGGGCGAGAGCGATAGCCATGGGGGATTCTGTGACCGTGTCCATGGCAGAGCTAATGAGGGGAATGCTGAGGGATATATTCCGGCTCAATTGTGTCCTGACCTCAGCATCGGCTGGGATTACATCACTTTTTGCCGGCAGTATGAGAATATCGTCGAATGTCAGCCCTTCTTTGAGTTTTTCATCCAGCATATTTCCTCCCTATCTTCTCTTTTTTTTCTTTTTCCTCTTTTTGGGGATAGTAGACCTTGCTATTTTTGCTCTTTGAGCAGGGACGTTCTGGGGTCGCTGAAAATACATGGGTTGTTCTTTTCTCTCGGGAATTTTCTCTTCTTCGACCGGTCTCAAGAGGAAGAGATACCTGATCGTATCATCCTCGATCCTGTCCATCATAGCCTGGTACATGTCGAAGCTTTCTTTTTTGTATTCCACCAGCGGATCTCTCTGCCCGTAACCGCGAAGGCCTATTCCTTCTTTCAAGTAGTCCATGCCCAGCAGATGGTCTTTCCACTGGCTGTCGATGATCTGGAGCATGATGACCCTCTCGAATTCTCTCATACGCTCTATGCCCAGGATCTTTTCTTTCTCTGTATAGGCGTCCTGCAATGTCTTGAGGATCCTCTCTCTGAGCTCCACATAGTTTATTGTATCCCAATCGATACCTAAAACATCTGTATCCAAGCCGAATTGAGAGCCGATGGCCTTTTTGAACCCTTCCACATCCCAATCATCCGGGGATTGTTCTTTGTTGGTGTGTGTGTCCATAGCCCAATCGACCAGGGTTTCGATCAATTCATGGAGATAATCCCTCATGTCTTTGCCGTGAAGGATATCTCGCCGCAATGTGTAGACCGATTCCCTCTGTTTGTTCATCACGTCATCGTACTCGAGAAGGTGTTTTCTGATGGAGAAATTCTGTCCTTCGACTTGCCTCTGTGCTCTCTCTATCGCCCGGCTCACCATCTTGTGCTCGATGGGCGTGCCCTCTTCCATCCCGATCCTTCCCATCAACCCCGATAACCGTTCGCTCCCGAAAATACGCATCAGATCATCTTCCATAGAGAGATAGAAACGAGAAGACCCGGGATCTCCCTGTCGTCCTGCCCTTCCCCTCAGCTGGTTATCAATACGCCGGGCCTCATGCCTCTCTGTGCCAATGATATGAAGGCCCCCCAATTCCACGACTTTGTTGTGTTCCGGGTCGGTGATTCTCTTGAATTCCTCGATTTCTTTTTTAAGCTCTTCTTCTGTAATTTCTTCTTCCCTGTCTCTATATTTCTTGCGAAGGGATTCATTGGCCATGTGTTCGGGATTGCCCCCCAGTAGGATATCCACACCCCTGCCGGCCATGTTGGTGGCGATCGTTGTGGCGCCGATCCTTCCGGCCTGGGCGATGACCTTGCCCTCCTGTTCATGGTATTTAGCGTTTAAAACTGTATGATCGATCCCTCTTTTTCTCAGGAGAGAGCTGAGATGCTCTGAATTTTCGATGGAGATCGTTCCGACCAGGACAGGCCTGCCTTGTTGGTTGTTGTCGACGATCTCGTCAGCAACGGCGTTCCACTTCTCTTTTGCTGTGCGGTAGATCACATCGTTGGCTTCATGACGGATGAGGGGCTTGTTCGTGGGGATTTCTACAACGTCCAATTTATAGATAGAGTTGAACTCGGCTGCCTCTGTTGCGGCTGTCCCTGTCATTCCGGAGAGTTTGTCGTACATCCGGAAATAATTCTGGAAAGTTACAGAAGCCAGAGTCTGGTACTCTTCTTCGATTCTAACTTTTTCCTTGGCCTCTAATGCCTGGTGAAGGCCGTCGCTGTAGCGTCGGCCCGGCATCAATCGCCCGGTGAACTCATCCACAATGATGACTTTGCCTTCATTGACCATATAATCTACATCTTTTCTGAAGAGTTGATGGGCTTTGAGCGACTGGTTTATGGCGTGGATCTGATCCATGTGGCTGAGGTCATACAGGTTTGTCACATTGAGGAAACTCTCTGATTCAGCCACCCCATCTTCGGTGAGATGTACAGTCCTCGTTTTTTCATCGACCAGGTAGTGTTTCTCCTTATTAAGCTTTCGGACGAGGTTGTCCACTTTATAATAAATGGCGGTCGATTCCTCTGTAGGTCCGGATATAATCAGCGGCGTTCTGGCTTCATCGACAAGGATGCTGTCCACTTCGTCCACGATTGCGAAAAGGTGAGATTTCTGTGCTAGGTCTTCGCGGCGAAACTTCATGTTATCTCGGAGATAGTCAAAACCGAACTCGTTGTTGGTGCCATAGGTGATGTCGCTGTTGTAGGCTTTGAGTCTCTCAAATTCCGGCATGTCATGCTGAATGGTTCCTGTTTCTAAGCCAAGAAAAGAGTAAATCGGCCCCATCCACTCTGTATCCCGTTTTGCCAGGTAATCATTGACCGTGACGATATGAACGCCTTTCCCTTCCAGTGCATTCAGATAGGCAGCAAGAGTGGAGACCAGAGTTTTTCCCTCTCCTGTCTTCATCTCGGCGATCTTACCCTGGTGGAGCACGACACCACCCATGAGCTGGACATCGAAATGGCGCATGTGCAGTGTGCGAACAGAAACTTCACGGACGACGGCAAAGGCTTCGATGAGCAGGTCGTCTAAGGAGGCGCCTTGGCTGAGTCTCTCTTTGAATTCAGCCGTTTTGGCTTTGAGTTGTGAATTCTCGAGTGATTTGAGGCCGGGTTCCAGTTCGTTAATGGCACCGACGTAAGGTTGGAGTTTTTTTATGTCTCTTTCGGTTTGTGTCCCAAAGAGTTTTCTTATCAGGTACTTGTACATTTTCTATTTTGTAACAAAAACCCCCCAAGTTGTCAATTCTTGTCGTCCCATCGTAAGCATTTCCAAAACCGTGTTGATGTCATTCAGAGTGATCAGATTATATGATATCAAAAACACGCTCAGTTTCCCCAGTGAGGAAACTTCGCTCGGATCCGGGCTTCCCTCACATCTCCCCTAGGGAGATGTGCCATGCCCGCATGGAGCCCTTCTCACGGTTTTTTCCATTATACAATCTGATCACTCAATAATGCTATTAAGTGTACATGACATCGCGGTTTTGGAAATGCTGCCGTTTCAACCGTCCTCTATGATTCCCAAACTCCTAATAAACATTCGTATTCGTTTTCCTTGTGTCATGGATGAGAAAAACTGTCGAAGATCCTATCCAGCTTGACTTGTCAAAGGTAATAGGTATATAAGAAAAAACTGGAGATCGACCTGATCAGTGGATTTTATTCAATGGTATAAGGAGACGGGATAATAATGAATGTTGCAGTTGTTTACAATAAGGACCATAAAGGGACCATAAATGTTTTCGGTATGCAGAACAAGGAGTGGTATTCCGAAGAGACCATTCAGAGAGTCGTGCATGCATTAGAAGCCGGCGGCCACACTATAGAACTCATTCCTGCCGATCGTTTTTTGCTGGCAAAATTGAACAAATTCCTTCCTAAGCTTTCTAAGCGCCGGCCAAACGGTATCGTTTTGAATCTGGCCCTGGGGGTTCAGGGGAAGTGTCGCTACACGCATGTCCCTGCCGTTCTCGAACTCGGCGGAATTCCCTACACGGGATCGAATCCGATGGGTCATACCCTTGCTCAAGATAAGGTCGTCGCCAAGCAGATCTTTATGGCTTCGAATTTACCGACACCCAATTATCGTGTGTTCATGTCAGCAGAAATAGATGCGCCTTTTCTGAGGTTTCCCGTCATCGTCAAACCCAGGGGCGAGGCAGCAAGTTTTGGGCTGAAGATCGTTCAAAATGAATTCTACCTCAAAGCGGCAGTCACAGAGATACTCGAGGAATACAAGCAGGCGGCCATCGCTGAGGAATTCATCGAGGGCCGAGAGATCAATGTTAGCCTTTTGGGCAATAATCCCCCCCAGGCATTACCAGTGCTGGAACTGGTTTTGAATGAGGGTGCGAATGCTGTTTACGATCATGAGACAAAATTTAAAAAGACGCGGGGCAAAAAAGTAAAAATGATCTGTCCAGCTGAACTGCCAAAGGAAACTGCTGCCTACATACAAAAACTGGCAGTACAGGCCTTTGATGTCTTAAATATTTATGATTTTGGCAGGATGGACTTCAGGCTGGATCAATACAATCAGCCGTATATCCTGGAAATGAACTCCATGGCCAGCATCAATCCAACCTCTTCATTTGTCAAGGCCGCCACTAAGGCGGGTTATTCCTATAATCAGCTCATCAACCGGATTGTCGAGGTAGCTATCCAGCGCTATGCCAGAGAAGAGCCTGATTTTTTTGGTACTACGAACAACTCTTTTCATAAATAGAATATTCAGGACAAAAATACAGAATATTCTGAACACATCTCTCTCAAGGAGGAGAATATGTCAGTCGTAGAAGAACCTGGCTCTCCTATGTATGTGCCGGAGGAAAACAGGGAGATCGCGCGCGAGCGTGCCCGCAAACACACAGAGATGATTGCCGATTACTTGCAGGTGCGGGATAAAATCCCAACGGGATTCAACCAGTGGAATAAGATCCAAGAGCGGAGACAACACATCCAGGAAATCCTCGGGGGCACAAATGAAGATTGGGCAAATTACAAGTGGCATTATCAAAATGCCATCTGCAACACCGGTCATCTGAAACGCATCCTCGATCTAACCGAGGAAGAAGTCAAAGGCATTGAAAAAACAGCCACGCAGTACAGATGGCAGGTCTCGCCCTATTATGCAAGTCTCATAGACCCGGAGGACCGCGATTGCCCCATCTTTAAACAATCGGTCCCGACGATCGTCGAATACCTGGATCAAGAGGAAATGAAGGATCCCTATGCGCTTGTGTATAATTCCCCGGCTCCTCTCATCACACGCCTTTATCCCGACCGCCTGATCATCAATGTCACCAATATGTGCGCCATGTTTTGCCGCCACTGTCTGAGAAAAAAAGACATTTCCTTCAAAGATATGATCTATCCTCGTGAAGATATTGAATCTGCTTTGAATTATATTGCCAAATCCCCAGAGATCCGTGATGTGCTTATCACCGGAGGAGATGCCTTAGTGCTATCGGACGAGAGCATCGATTGGGTTCTGACGGAGTTGGAGAAAATTTCTCATGTGGAGATCAAAAGGCTTGGCACCCGTATGCTGGCTACTCTCCCGCAAAGGGTGACTCCTGAGCTTTGTGGGATCCTCAAGCGTCATAAACCGCTCTACATCAATACACAATTCAACCATCCACTGGAGATCAATCCGGAATCCGAGAGAGCTGTGGATATGCTGATCGAGGCAGGTGTTCTGGTTGGCAACCAATCGGTGCTCCTTAAAGGTATCAATAATGACAAGAACGTCATGAAAAAGTTGATCCATGAGTTGCTACGGATACGTGTGCGTCCCTACTATATTTTTAACTGCAAGAAACTGCAGGGTATCCAGCACTTCCGCGCTCCTGTGGGCGATGGTTTGAATATCATGGAAAACCTGAGGGGCTATTCCTCGGGTTTGGGCGTTCCCACGTTTATCATCACAGCGCCTGAGGGAAAGGGAAAGACGCCCATGGCTCCCACGTACCTCATCAACCATAACCGCAACGGCAAGCTGCTTTTCCGGACATGGGCCGGGGAGATCTGCGAGTATGAGGACGAGGGTCTGTAGATCCTTATCCAGAGGATCACATTAAGGTTTTAGACATGAAAGAGAAGGTCACAGCGCTAATCAACGCGTGGGAAGAAGAACAGCTTGATTTTTTAATCTCCCTCTGCGAACAGAATTCGTACACATTCAACAAGCAGGGCACCGACCGTGTGTCGGCATTGATCCTGGATAGATTGGAAAACGTGTTCCCAATCCACAAAGTCGTTGAACAAGAGGCGGTGGGAAACCACCATATCCTGAAAACTCAAAATTCAGGAAAGGCCCTTTACCTCCTTGGCCACACAGATACAGTCTTTCCTCCAGAGCATCCCTTCCAAACCTGCCTAAGAGAAGGGGAATGGCTGATCGGTCCTGGGACGGCCGACATGAAGGGGGGGCTTGCTGTTGTTGTTTATGCGCTCAAAGCCCTGATGCAAACGGGTGCTCTTGAGTCCATAAATGTGGCCGTGATTCTCGGTGGTGATGAGGAAAACGGGTCTGCCACCTCGCAAACGATCTATGAAGAGGAGCGGGAAAACGCTCGCATCTGCCTTGTGGGAGAATGCGCCGGTGAAAATGGGGAGATTGTGGCCTCCCGAAACGGAAAAGCTGGCGGCTGTTTGGAGTGCTTCGGCCTGGACCGTCATGTGGGAACTGCAACTGAAGAAAAAACGAGCGCCATCCTGGAAATTGCCCACAAAGTGATTGCTTTTGAATCTCTGAATGATAAATTTCCAGGAGTCCGTGTCAATGTGGGTTGGATCGAAGGGGGATTAGGGCCTGGCACGATCCCCGGCCGAGCCTCATTTCTTTTTGACCTGCGATGGGAAAAAGAAGAGTACCATTCGATGCTGCTTGAGAGGATCCGGGAGATCGTATCCCAATGCCAAAATCCACAGAGCTCATGTCATCTGAATATCCTCAATTTCCGGCCATCAATGCCCCGTAATGAAAAAACGGAAAAACTGATAGCCTGCTTACGAACTGTCGCTGAAGCATTGGGGCAGGAATTCTCCACGGAGCACCGACGGGGAACTTCAGATGGGAATTACTTTGGTGCTGGGGGTGTTCCCACTCTGGATGGTTTTGGCCCTGTTGGCATCAGAGACCATACTCCTGATGAGCGTATCCTCATATCAAGCCTTAAAGAGCGCACAGCTCTCCTGGCCCTTTCTCTGATCGAGCTACAATCCTCAAATTTCATTTCGTAGACCTGAAAAGGTCTTTTATAACTCTCATTTCAAGTAATTTCAGCACGTTTGGTTGTCTGACTGCGTCCAAATGCGGCTTTTAACTTCATTTTTATCCCCATTTGATGCTATACTCCATATATCAAGCATTTTTTCCAATCGGCTCGAAATAGTATTGAATAGAAATGTAGAGTCTTGCCTATGAAAAAATCGGAAGACAGAGTAAAAAAAAGACTTTTAATATCCCTGGACGCAATTCCTCCTTTAAAAAGGATCATGATATCCAAGGATCCTTTCGATAAAAAACGCATAAAGATCAGAGCGCTGTTGACAAAAATGCTGATCGATTCTTTTGAAGAAAATCCTGACGAGTCTTCTCTCAAGTGGATCTTAAGGCGGGATGCTATTCTCGTTTTTCGCAATATCATTTCACGCCGCAGTGCAGTGCTCGCTGAATTCAGTTTTTTAAAGTACATCGATGATTTGATCCACGATAAAAGGAAAAAATCTATTGATCTCCCCACTCCTGGTTTTTTTGCTGAGCTGGATCATCTTTTTCGCGGCATCTCTGGCCATGCAGATGTGTATCCCGAAAGTGTGCCCGCATTTGCTAAATACCATGGAGAAAAAGCTGCGAAACTCCGGTCAGCCGATCTTTCGCGGATGGCTAGAACTGTGGAAAAATTCTGCACACGGTACCCTAGCGGCCTCGACGAAGATACTAAGCGGCGCCGGTACAAAAACAAACAGAGGATTCTCCGGTATTTTGATGCCACTGGTTCTGAATGGCACAATTGGCGATGGCAGGTCCGCCATATCATCAGGGATGCGAATACACTGAGTACGCTGGTTAAGCTCACTAATGAAGAATACGAAGCTGTAAGGTTAGCCAAAAAGTATAAAATACCATTCGGTATTACTCCTTATTATCTGTCTTTGATGGATTTTGAGCCTGAACAGGGGAGAGATCGGGGCATTCGAGCCCAAGTGATCCCGTCATTGCACTACATCAACAAATTAAAAGAATTCAGATCCAATGATGAAGGTTCAATGGACTTTATGCTGGAACGGGACACATCGCCTATAGAAGGAATAACCAGGCGTTATCCTCAAATCGTCATCATCAAGCCCGTGTTGACCTGCCCTCAGATCTGTGTGTACTGCCAGCGAAACTGGGAGATCGAAGATGTCTATTCGCGTGCTGCCATACTTTCCAAAGCGAAAGTCCAGAAAGCGCTGGATTGGATAGCCAACACTCCTGAGATCAACGAGGTTCTCATTACAGGGGGAGATCCTCTTATTTTATCCAACGAAAGGATAGAAAACCTGCTTTTTAAGCTTTCCCGGATGGAGCATATCCAGAGGATCAGAATAGGCACACGGACTCCGGTAACGTTGCCTCAACGGATTACAGATGCTCTGGTCAAGGACATCAACCATTTTCATATTCCCGGCAAAAGAGAGATCCTTATTGTCTCTCATTTTGAACACGCGTATGAGATCACGCCTCAATCTGTAGAAGCTGTCCAAAAGTTCCGTCGCTATGGAATAGAAGTCTATAATCAGCTGGTGTATACCTTCTTCAATTCGCGCAAATTCGAAGCCGCTGCGGCGCGAAACAGGTTGCGTTTGATCGGAGTCACACCCTATTACACATTCAACACTAAGGGGAAAGAAGAGACGGACGAGTATCGTGTTCCAATCCCCAGACTGCTCCAAGAACAGAAGGAAGAAGCCAGGCTCATGCCGGGCACCGTCAGAACCGATGAAATTGTGTTTAATGTTCCAGGTTTAGGGAAAAATTACCTGAGAGCGCTTCAGCACCATGATATCATTTCCATTCTTCCCGATGGCCGCCGGATTTATGAGTTTCATCCCTGGGAAAAAAAGCTGGCTCTGGCCGATACTTATGTCTACACGGATGTTTCCATCTATGATTATTTGAAAAAGCTCAAGAATATCGGTGAGAACATGTCGGATTACAAAACTATCTGGTATTACTACTGAGGGCTTTCTCCAATTCCTTTGAGTGTTTCCCCCTCCAGGCGTGCAACGATCACAGCGCCACAACTATCGCTCAGGACATTGATCGTCGTCCGGAACATATCCAGGATTCGGTCTACTGCCAGGATGATGGCCACTCCTTCCAGGGGGAGACCTACGGCTTTTAAAATGATGGACATCATCACCATCCCGCTCATGGGTACACTGGCTGCACCGATGGAGGCCAGGAGAGCTGTGATGACGACCATAAATTGTGCGCCCACAGAGAGTTCAAACCCATAGACTTGTGCAATGAATATGGTTGCAACGCATTCGTAGAGTGCGGTTCCGTCCATATTGACAGTGGCCCCGATAGGCAAGACAAAGTTGGAGACTTTCTCGGATACTCTCGAATTTCCTGTGACGGCTTTCATCGTGAGGGGAAGCGTCACAATAGTCGAACAGGTCGAAAACGCCATGAGCAGAGCCGAAGGCATTCCTTTGTAGTGTTTGAGAGGGTTTACCCTGCCCACTAAAGAGAGGAGTAAGGGGAGATTCACTGAGGCATGGATCGCCAAACCTAAAAGGACGACAAGGAAATAAAAGCTGAGTGATTTGAATGCTTCGAATCCGGTTTTGGCAACGATGCGGGAGATGATGCCGAATACACCCAACGGAGCACTCCAGACCACAAACAGGGTCAGTTTCATCATGGTCTCGAAGGCTGCCTGGAAAAAATCGGTGAGATGAGCCCGCGGTTTTGTGGAAAGCTTGGTGATAAAAAATCCAAAAAGAATGGAAAAAAAGATGATGGGAAGGACGTCTCCTCGTGCCATCGCAGCAAAGGGATTCTCGGGAATCAGATTTATGAGAAGACTTCCGAATCCCTGCTCTGTGGCTGCGATCGCCTCTGGAGTGCTTTCAAGGCCGATCTCGGCCCCCACTCCTGGCTTGAAAGCATTCACTAGAACAAGGCCGGTGAGTATGGCCATCAAACTGCTGATGATATAATAAGCAAAAGTCTTGCTCCCCAGGCGGCCAAGCCCGGCGGCACTTCCGACACTTACGACTCCCGAGATGATGGATGTGATGATCAGAGGCATTATGGCCATTCGCAGGAGACGGAGAAATATCTCAGCTAGGGGGTCAGCGACAGGCGTAATGCCTTCCCCAAAAATCCAACCGGCAATGATCCCCAAGAAAAAGCCGATAAATATATAGTGTGTGAGAGTGAGCTTTTTGAGTGACATCAAATTTTATGCAAAGAGCAAACCTGATACAGTGCCATAAACATAATATTTTACATATTTCCTGTCAAGGAGGAGGCTCTTCGCCGAAAATCAGATAATCGAAGAAGCATCTCTAAAACCGTAATGAATGAAGTTCCGAATGTTCCAATTAGTGATTTCGAAAACACGCTCAGTTTTCCCAGCGAGGAAACTTCGCTCGGATCCGGGCTTCCCTCACATCTCCTTATGGGAGATGTGCCATGCCCGTCCAGCCCTTCTCACGGTTTTCTCCACCACATAATTGGACCACTCAATAACGCAATGTGATACATGCCATCACGGATTTGGAGATGGTTACCTTAGAACATCAAGTATTGCTTTTTTTAGAGAGTTTATTTATCATCACCTGTTCTATTCTTGATATCAATAAGGTTTGACAGAAAGTGCAGGTTAACGTCGATGATAAGATTAACAGATGCCCCTATCGATAGACGGCTTAAAATCGTCAGAATAGGAGGAGGCCATAGAATTCACCGAAAACTCCTCTCGTTGGGTTTTCACAAAGATGATATAATTGAGCTGGATTCGCGCAGTATTCTCAGAGGTCCGGTTCTAGTCAGAGGTTTGACCTCTGACACATCTGTAGCTTTGGGCAGAGGGATTGCCCGAAACATTTTGGTAGAGATAGTTGGCGACAAAAGATAAACACCCAGATATCATATTTCTCGGCCAGCCAAATTGTGGAAAGAGCGCACTTTTTAACGCTATAGCCGGGTTGAAGGTCGAGACGTCCAATTTTCCCGGAACCACCGTCAAACACACTCACAGTGAAGTCAATGTGGCGGGAAAAGTCTTTAACATCATCGACCTCCCGGGCACCTATTCTCTGAATCCTTCAGACGAGATAGAAAAAGTTGCTCTGAGCCATTTGTTTTTTGAAGAGCCCGACCTGATCATCAATGTTGTGGACGCCTCGATCCTGGGAAGGAGCCTGGAACTCACTCAAGAGCTCATCGAGCTGGGATATCCTATGGTCATTGCGCTCAACATGATGGACCTGGCAGAAAAGAAGGGCATAAAAACCGATATCCAGAAACTCGAAAAGCTTTTAGGTGTACCCGTTATTCCTACCGTCGCAATCCACGGCCGAGGGATAAAAGAACTCTTAGTTACAGCCCTTCAAACCCTGGAGGAACGCAGACCTATTTCTCCTTTGAAGTGGACGCGTGACGTGGAAGACAAGGTCGAAGAATTCCAGCGGGCAATACCGGAAAATTTTCTTGTTGTCGGGAACCGAAGGTTCGCAGCTATCAAAATGCTCGAGGTGGGCAAACGCTTTTTTAACCAGACATTGAAGGACATGAGTCCTGATCTCAAAAAGGCCAGGGATAAAGTCAGAGACGATTTGGAGAATATGCATGGAGTGCCCGCCTATGAAGTGATTGCTGCAGAACGGCATCATCTGGCCGCCAAGATATTTGAGGAAAGCAGCGAAGTTGTCAGGATACGAAAAATCAGCTGGTTGGAGAGGGTGGATGACATTATTATGCATCCTTTTCTTGGTTATCTCATCCTTCTAGCTGTCTTTCTTGCCTTTTTCTTCATCATCTTTCAGGTGGGGAATCCTCTCGAGGAGCTTCTGCTCAATCCGATCAGTGGCCTCAGGATTTTTCTGTCGGGCCAACTAGGTACAGGCATCCTTTTTTATCTTCTAGATGGATTGCTACAGGGGATAGGGGGCGGCCTGGCGATCGTTCTCCCTTATTTTTTGCCGCTCCTATTCCTGATGTCATTTCTGGAGGATATTGGCTATCTGGCGCGCACCAGCTTCTTGATGGACACATTCATGCACCGCATTGGCCTCCATGGAAAATCGGTATCCCCGTTCATCCTGGGATTTGGCTGCAATGTGCCAGCCATTATCTCTACCCGAATTCTGGAATCCCGCAGAGACAAGGTCATCACCACACTCCTCATCCCTTTTATCCCATGCACGGCCAGGACAACGATCATTCTTGCGCTTGTTGCATTCTACTTGGGACCTGTCTGGGCGTTGGGTTTTTATGTGTTCAACATCATTCTACTGGGAGTGCTCGGAAAGATCATATCCTTTTTTTACAAAGGGCCTTCGCCCGGCTTGATACTCGAGATCCCTTCACTCAAAATTCCCTCTCTGAAGAATATCTGGAAAAAGACCTATTTTCAATTGAAGGCTTTTGCGAAATTCGCCTGGCCCGTGTTGATCGTAGGGAGTGTTGTTTTGGGGATCATGCAGTTTTTTCACTTGGACAGAGTTATTAATGTCATCCTCTCACCCTTGGTTGAGAGAGCCCTTGGATTGCCTCAGGAGCTAGGGGTAACTCTTGTTTTTGGGTTTTTGCGCAAGGAACTCTCTCTCATCATGATGCTCCAGGCTCTGGGTGTTGACTACCACAATTTGATGTCGGTCATCACCAAAGAGCAACTCATCGTGTTTACAGTATTTGTGAGCTTTTTTATTCCCTGCCTGTCCACTGTGGCCATAATCTGGAGGGAAGTGGGGAAGAAGATCGCCTTTCTCTCCATGGGGTTGAATATCGTTGTAGCTATTATATTGAGCATCCTCATCCGGATCTTCCTCACTCTCTCCTAGACTCCACATTAGGCCAGATTTATTTGACAGTTCTGATTGCCCGTTTGGTTAGCCTTCATATTGTCGGCAAACGGCAGGATACGTGTACCCTGACCGAAGACAAATGAGT
The DNA here is from genome assembly GCA_964540205.1 of uncultured Eubacteriales bacterium. GTDB lineage: Bacteria > Acidobacteriota > Aminicenantia > Aminicenantales > Aminicenantaceae > WTAW01. The sequence continues at coordinate 17,278 of CAZIMJ010000108.1, forward strand.
CCTTTAGAGATAGAATCAAAGAGGATGTTTTCGTTTTGATGTCGCTCAATTCATCACCTTTGATTCTATCTAACGCATTGATAAACTCAGGTATCCATTATTGTGATGAGTCTCACTTCGTTTTTTTTAACTTTTCAACGAAGATAAAAGATTCTGAGCGGTTTTTGCGCCCAAGATCTCTTCCAATTCTTCAAGAGGCGCCTTCTTGATTTCCCCTACACTTTTGTATTTCGTCAATAACGCTTTTTTCCTCTTTGGTCCAATGCCGTGTATAGCGTCTATAGGAGAGGCAAAGCTCTTTTTGGTCCGTCTTCGACGATGGTAGGTGATGGCAAAACGATGGGCTTCATCCCTGATATTCTGAAGGAGTTGAAGAGCTGGAGAAGTCCTCTCTAATCGCAGGCCGTCTTTTTGGTTCGGGATAAAGATCACCTCTTCTTTTTTGGCAAGAGAAGCGACTGCAACGTCTTCCACGCCAAGCTCATGTAATGCTTTTAGTGCGGCATTGAGTTGTCCCTTTCCGCCGTCCACAAAGACTAGATCAGGCATAAACTCCTGTCCTTCTGTGAGGAGTGATGCAAACCTTCTCCGGATGACTTCTTGCAGGCTTGCAACATCGTCAGGTCCATCGACTGTCCTGATCTTGTATTTTCTGTATTCGCTCTTGTTTGGCTTCCCTTCATCAAAGACCACCATCGATCCTACGGATTCATCACCCCCCGTGTTTGAGATGTCGAAACCCTCGATGTTCTGCGGCATAGATTTTAATCTCAACAGATTTTTGAGTTCTGAAAGAGATGGGGCATCAGGTTCTTTTCGTGCCAAGTCTTCTGTGTTCTTTTGGGCCAATTCCAGCAATTTTTTATTTTCCCCGCGAACGGGAATAACCATATCTATTTTTTTACCTTTGGCCTGAGAGATCAATGAAGAAATGTTTTTCTCTCTGGAGATCCGAAAAGGCAGGATGATCTTATCAGGAAAATCCGGACTTTTTTTGTAATATTTTAAGAGTTCCGAAGAAAGAATACTTCTATCCGAAACATTTTTTTTCTTCTTGCGAGACATCACTTCTGTTTCGATGACTTTTCCCTGCCTCATACGAAAAACAGTCAGGTGGACCTCGTTTTGTGCTCCGGAATACCCAAAAATGTCCTTATTTTCTTGTTTCGTAGAGATCAGTGTTGGCTTGGCTTTGAGCTCTTCTATCGCTTGGATGAGGTCACGAAATTGAGCTGCCCGTTCGAACTCTTCATCGGCTGCCTCTTCTTTCATTTTTTGTTTGAGGCTTCTCAGCAGTTTGTCTGTTTTCCCCTCAAGAAAGAGAAGGGCATCTTCCACTCGTGATCTGTATTCTGATTCCGATATGTATCGGACACAAGGAGCGGCACAGAGTTTTAAGTCATATTCGAGGCAGGGCCGTTTTCTCTTTCCTGGAATAGTCTCCCGGCATCCTCTGATACCGAAAGACTTGTTGATAAAGTGAATGGTTTTTCGAGCTTGATGAACAGGGCTGAAGGGCCCAAAATATCTGGCCCCATCTGGTTCGACTCTTCGAGTCAGAAATATACCAGGGAAACAATCCTGTAAGGTCACTTTCAGGTAGGGAAAAGCTTTGTCGTCCTTCAACCGGATGTTGAATTTTGGCTGGTACTGTTGGATGAAATTATTTTCGAGGAACGTGGCTTCTTTCTCAGAGTCGGTAAAAATGTAGTCGATATCGATGGTTTCCGCAAGTATATTGTGCACTTTGGGATCTGAGGTGGTGCCGAAATAGGACTTCACTCTGTCTTTCAAAGAACGTGCTTTACCGATGTAGATGACATCATTTTCGCTGTTCTTAAAGAAATAGATACCAGGCTTGTTTGGGAGGTCTTCGAGAATTTTTTTGAGATCTCGCTTCTTTTTTTCAGGCATAACCTTCTATTTCATATTTATTTCATTCGTGAATTTGCTCTATTTAAATAAACTAACTGTCCACGATCTCCAGCTCTCTTTTTTTCAGTTTCTTGAGCTCATCCCTGAATTTGGCAGCTTTTTCGAACTCGAGGTTTTTGGCGGCTTCTCTCATGGTCTTTTCAAGTTGTTCCATCCGTTCCTTTCTCTTTTGAGGGGAGAGATAGATGTCCTTCTCCTCAGAGATCCTCGAATAATCGAAATAATCCCTTTCATAAACGCTGGTTAAGACTTCGTCAATATCTTTTCTTATGGACCGCGGCGTGATGTTGTTTTTGCTGTTGTACTCATGTTGGATCCGGCGGCGCCTGTTAGTCTCATCGATGGCTTCTTGCATACTCCCTGTCACGGAATCTGCATAGAGTAAAACCTTGCCGGAGACATTCCTGGCAGCGCGGCCAAACGTTTGGATAAGGGATGTAGTTGAGCGGAGGAAACCCTCTTTGTCCGCATCCAAAATGGCGACCAGGGAGACCTCGGGCAGGTCGAGGCCTTCCCTCAGAAGGTTGATCCCCACTAAAACATCAAACTTCCCTTTACGCAGGTCTCTCAAGATCTTTACCCTCTCGAGAGTATCGATCTCTGAGTGCAGGTAACGAACACGAAGACCCAGCTCATGGTAGTAGCGTGATAGGTCTTCAGCCATTCGTTTGGTGAGAGTCGTTACCAATGTCCTCTCGTTTTTTTCGGTCCTTACTCGGATCTCACCCATCAGGTCATCGATCTGCCCCTTGATCGACCGCACTTCGACCTCAGGGTCTATGAGGCCAGTAGGACGGATGATCTGTTCGACGACTTTATTTCCGGTCTTCTCAAGTTCGTATGGGCCAGGCGTGGCAGAAATATACATGACTTGCTGTACGCGTTCCTTAAATTCATCGAAATTGAGAGGCCGGTTGTCTAGAGCGGAGGGGAGACGGAAGCCATGCTCCACAAGCGTCTTTTTCCGGGATCGGTCTCCATGGAACATTCCGCCGATCTGGGGAATGGTGGCATGGGATTCATCGATGATCGTCAGGAAATCTTTTGGAAAATAGTTGAGAAGGGTATAAGGGGGTTCTCCTGGCTTTCGCAGGCTGAGATAGAGCGAGTAATTCTCGATCCCAGGACACCAGCCGAACTCTCTCAGCATCTCTAGGTCATAGAGTGTTCTCTCTTCGATCCTGTTGGCTTCGATGATCTGGTCTCTTTTTTTGAAATACTCGATCCGTTCTTCCAGTTCTTTTTCAGCGTTTTGGATGGTGTGATCGAGGATCTCCCTTGGTGTGGAGAAAAATGTGCGTGGATAGACCAAAATCTTATCGAAAGAATCCACCTGTTTCCCCAGCAGCGGGTCAATGGTGGAGAGGTTTTTGATCGATCCATCCTCCAACTCTATTCGGTAGGCATAATCATCGTAGGCAGGAAATACATCGACGATGTCTCCCCGTACGCGGAATGTCCCTCTTTTAAAATTCCTCTCCTCCCGCGCGTATTGGATCTCGACGAGTCTGCTCAGCAGATTTTTTCTGGTCATGGGTTGGCTGATTTTCAAATGAAAACTCATGGAATTATAGGTCTGTGGAGACCCGATCCCATAAATGCAGGACACAGAGGCGACGATAATAACGTCTCGCCTCTGGGAGAGCGAATTTGTGGCGCTGAGCCTTAGCCGATCGATCTCATCGTTTATGGTCGCCTCCTTGGCAATGTACATGTTGGATGAGGGAATAAAAGCTTCCGGCTGGTAGTAATCGTAATAGCTCACAAAGTATCCCACCGCGTTGTTAGGAAAGAAGCGCCGGAATTCCTGGTAGAGCTGAGCAGCCAAGGTTTTGTTGTGGGAGATCACAAGGACCGGCCGGTTGGCCTTTTCGATGATGTTGGCAATGGTGAAAGTTTTCCCGGAGCCTGTGACACCCATCAAGACCTGGTGCTGCTGTCCATCGAGGACTCCTTCATATAGCTTGTGTATAGCGCTGGATTGATCCCCTTTGGGCTCATAGTCTGAGTGCAACTCAAATCTTTTCTTCAGCATCACACTCAATTATACGCAAGGGAGGCAATACGAACAAGGCGAAGACAATGTGGGTATGTTTTTCCAAGTCCGTGTTGGTGTCATTCCGAGTGATCAGAATGTATGATATCTAAAACACGCTCAGTTTCCTCAGCGAGGAAACTTCGCTCGGACGTGGGGGCTTCCCTCACATCTCTCCTAGGGAGATGTCCCATGCCCGCCTAGAGCCCTTCTCACGGTTTTTCCCATCACACAATCTGATCACTCAATAACGCTATTGAGTATTCATGACATTACAGATTTGGAAATGCATCCACAGTGCAGGGACCGGTTCTAAACGGTCGATTCGGAAAAAGGGGACAGGCTACTTTTTCCAGGGGTAATTAAAAAAGTAGCCTGTCCCCTTTTTATTGGATGTACGAGAGCATTTTCATGCTGCCTTTAAATTGTGCGCCCTCTACGATGGAGATGCGGGCTGCAGCGATGTCTCCGACCATATGTCCTTCTTTTTCGATATAGACTTTTCCTGATGCTTGAATATTACCCTTGACACGGCCCCTTATGGTGATGTTCCTTGCTTGGATCTCTGCATCAACATCCGCATTGCTTTCAACGGTAAGGTCATTGTTTTTTATGTCAATTTTGCCCTTGAACTTTCCCTCAATGATCAAATCCTCATTTCCCGTGAGCTCGGCCTCGATATCGATTGTGGCGCCGAGAAGGGCCGTGTTTTTAAGGGGTGTATTATCAGAATAAATCTGGATGTCTTTATTTTTTTCTTCGGAGTCTAACATTTTATCTCTCATCTCTCGCTTAAATCCGTGCTGATTATAATGCCCACCTCCATTCAAGTCAATTATCCTGAATTATTCATAAAATCTGCTGACAAATTTATATTCAAAGAATACTCCAAATTCTATTGTCAGCATCTTTTACCATTCGGGCGAACAGATCTCACTACATCGGCTTCGTTGTAGTCCACTTGCGGTAGATCACTACAGCTTCGTGGGCCACTGCCTTGCCGTTGCAGCAACCTCTGTCCGTGAATAATCCAGAATATTTTTAAGATGGCTTTGATATTCATTGAAATTTCTAAAATATTTAAATAAAATTTAAGACCATTTTCTTATTATTATTCAGTAGGCTTTGTGATTTTATTCCAAGGAGGAGGTATGGAATCAGGTAATATCCCTGTTTTGACTGTCGTTGAGGATACGATTCCCCTAGCCTATGAAAAAGCCATAAGAGAAGTGTGGAAGAATGGGATAAGCATCCGGACCGAGTATGACCGGCCCGAAGATCCGCCGAGCAAAGATGCTACTGTTATGATCGCTGTCCGCGAACCCTTTGGCCAACCCCGTTTTCACCGCTCATTCGCCGATGGACTCGGCGGATTGGCGGAGTATGTTCAGGAGGTAGTCCATGGCGCTCACGATTACTGGGTGAAGCCAGTGGAGGAGATCATCAAAGCGGTCGAAAGCCAGGATACACGGTGGACTTACACCTACCATGGCCGGCTCTTTGAGTACATGATCGAGGGCAAAATCGTGAATCAGATCGATTACATCATAGATAAACTCTCGCAATCGGGACACACAAGACGGGCACAGGCCATCACGTGGAATCCAAAACTCGATCCCCCAACAGAAGATCCTCCTTGTCTGCAGCGTGTTTGGGGACGGCTCTGTGAGGATGGCCAAGGCGGGTTTATCTTCAACATGAACACTCACTGGCGAAGTCGAGACCTATTCAAGGCCTGGTTTGAGAACGTGATTGCCATAACGACACTCATGCGGAAGATCGCAGAGGGAATTGCAGAGAAATCAGGGAAAAAAGTCAGATTAGGCCGGTATGTGGATATCAGTGATTCTCTGCACATCTATGGGTCTTATTTCAGAGAAATCGAGGGGGACCCGGAGAAAGGCATACAGAGCTTCTTCGAGATGCTGGATGGTCGCTCGTTTGAGGAAAGAACCTGGGGTTCAGATTTTGTGAAGCCATTTTTTATCGATGATGGGATAGGGAAGGGGCTCAAGAAAATGCTCGAGAGGGAAAAAGACATGCCAGAAGATGTCCGAAAATACATAGAGGACGAGCTCCGGAAAATTGAGGACGATGATTATGTTGTCTAATCCGGTGTCGATTTTGTGTGACTATCCCGGAGCACTTAAAGGAATAGACTGAGAAATGAACATGGGAGGATGGAATGACGATATTTGAAAAGATTGCCGATGAAGTCCAGAAGGGAAATTCTGAATCTGTGGAAGCTCTGGTAAATGAAGCTCTTTCCCAGGAAATCTCTGCAGACATGATTATGTATGCTGGTCTCGTAGAGGGGATGAACATCGTCAGCGAGAAGTTCAAAAACAACGAATGTTTTATCCCTGAGGTTTTGGTGTCGGCAAAAGCCATGACTGTTGGTTTGGGAATCTTAAAGCCTCTATTAGCGGAAAAGAACGTGAAGCCTCTTGGGAGAGCCGTTATCGGGACCATTCAAGGAGATCTGCACGACATCGGCAAGAATATCGCCGGTATGCTGCTGCAGGGAGCTGGCTTTGAGATCATCGACCTCGGTGCTGATGTGCATGTGGACCGGTTTGTGGAATCTGCTAAAACCGAAAACGCAGATCTTGTGGGCATGTCTGCTCTTTTGACGACCACGATGGTAAACATGAAAACTGTTATAGATGGATTAAAAGAAGCCGGTATCCGCGAAAGTGTGAAAGTCATCATCGGTGGTGCACCTGTAACACAGGCATATGCCGACCAAATAGGAGCGGACGGATACGCTGCCGACGCTGCCACGGGTGTCGATGTGGCAAAAAAGCTGCTTGACAAATAAGAAGTATTCCTATTTAATAATTCCATGCAATTAAATGATGCTCAAGATTGTCTCGACACTTTCGTAAAAAAATGTAAAGAACATGGCCTCAAGATTACCCCGCAGCGGTGTGCCATTTACAAGGAGATCTATGGTGTAGCCGACCATCCCTCAGCCGAGGATGTGTACAAGTCCATCCATAAAGAGTATCCGAATATTTCTTATGATACGGTGAATAGAACACTCCTCACTTTTGCAGCTGTCGGTCTTGTTGACATCGTCAAAGGACAGAGCGGGCCGAGGCGTTTTGATCCCAACACAGACAGCCATCATCACATTTATTGTGTGGATTGTGGAGAGATTTTTGATTTTTACAATGAAGATTATGACAATTTAGAGATTCCGAATGACATTAAGCAGAATTATGATATTATAGGCAAACGAGTTGTTCTCAAAGGGGTTTGCAAAAAGTGCAAAAAGAGCAAGTCCTAACTTGCGTATAAAAATATAATTTAAAAAAAGGGAGTTAATCAATGAGTAAAACAGAAGACAACATCAAAGCAGCTTTTGCGGGTGAGTCCCAGGCGAGGAACAAGTACACCTATTATGCAGAAGTGGCAAGGCAGGAGGGTTACCACTACATTGCCAAGATCTTCGAAGAGACAGCGGCGAATGAAATGGAGCATGCACGCGACCATTTCAAGCTTCTGAACGGCATCGGTACAACCGCAGAGAACCTGGAAGCCGCCATGGGCGGAGAGAATTATGAGACAGCCGAGATGTATCCGACCTTTGCCAAAGAGGCCGAAGAGGAAGGGAACCAACAGGCAGCAATCTTATTCAAGATGATCGGTAAGATCGAAGAAAAACACAGAGAGCGCTATAAAGGACTGTTGGACATGGTACAGAACGGTACGGTCTTTAAGAGAGAGCAGCCAATCAAGTGGAAATGCAGTGTTTGCGGTTACACTGTCGAAGGCACCGAACCTCCGCCAAAATGCCCCGCTTGCAAAAATCCTAAAGAGTTGTATGAACCGGCCAGTTTGGATCTCTGATCTGAGGAGTAAACATGGCTATCTATAAGTGCTCCGTCTGCGATACTGAATACGACGAAGACAAAGAGGGAAAGAAGTGGCACGAGCTCACAGACGATTGGAACTGCTCCGTCTGCGAATCCGGCAGATCCTTTTGGAAGATTGTTGACGCAGCACCGGGTCCGGATGTGTCTGATGGAGAACCCAAGGATACATCCGGATCTCCCGATGATTTCAAGAGACTATCTGATGAACTCGAAGTCCATATGACCGATATCCACGAGATGGCAGAAACGGGCCTGCCGATCATCGAGCCCATGCGGACAAGAAAGCCCACTCCTTCATGGGATGATATCCTTATCAAAGGCGTACAACTTGCCAAACTCCCCCTCAACAAAGATGTCCCCGTCAGCACAAAAACTACTATTGGCCCCATGGCAAAGAAGCCGATGGTCATCGAAACTCCGGTGTATGTCACCCACATGTCTTTTGGTGCACTATCCAAAGAGGCGAAGATCGCTTTGGCAAAAGGAAGTGCTGCTGCTAAGACTGCTATGTGTTCGGGGGAAGGGGGAATTCTCCCTGAATCCTTGGAGAATTCTCACAAATACATATTCGAGTATGTCCCTAACAAATACAGCGCCACAGAGGAAAATCTTAAAAAGGTCGATGCCGTAGAGATCAAGATCGGACAGTCGGCTAAGCCTGGAATGGGCGGTCATTTGCCCGGGAATAAAGTCACCAGAGAGGTTGCTGAAATTCGGGGTTTCAAGGAGGGCGACGATATCATCAGCCCTTCTCATTTTGATGACATCACAAATAGAGATCAACTCAAGAAAAAAGTGAGCTGGTTGAGGGAACTTTCCGGAGGAAAACCCATCGGTATTAAATTCGCTGCAGGACACGTTGAAGCGGACCTCGAGGTGGCATTGTATGCTGAGCCAGATTTCATCACTATCGATGGGAGAGCAGGCGCAACCGGTGCCTCTCCAAAACTGGTCAAGATGGCCACATCTGTTCCCACATTGTATGCTCTCTATCGAGCGAAGAAATATCTCCAAGAAAAAAATATCAACTATGTTTCTCTCTTGATCACAGGTGGATTCAGGGTCTCCTCTGATTTTGTCAAAGCACTTGCCATGGGAGCGGACGCCATTGCCATTGGCACTGCTGCCTTAATGGCCATCGGTTGTCAGCAATACAGAATTTGCCACACAGGCAAATGTCCCATGGGGATCACCACTCAAGATCCAGATTTGAGGGCCAGGTTGAATGTCGAAGACTCTGCCAAAGGACTCGAAAACTTCCTGAGAGCCTCAACCGAGGAGATTAAAGATTTTGCCCGGTTGACAGGGAAAGACGACGTCCACAAACTGTCCGTTAACGATCTCTGTACAACGAATTCTGAAATTTCAAACTACACTGACATCGAACACGTCTAAACCTTTGTGAACATCGAAGCCCTCATCCGAGAAGTTCAGGGATACAGTCCCAAGAGTGATCCTGAGTATTTTCGCTCTGTCTACACTTTTGTGGCAAGTGCTATAGAAGGACATCAGGAAGACTCCGGCTTGTCCAGTGTCCAACACTCCCTGGACACAGCTATTTACCTGGCTAAGCTCCAGCTAGATCCATCCGCTATCTCCGCCGCTTTACTCCATGATATTCTGCTTAAAACGAACACATCTCTCGAGAGCATTCGCCTTCGATTTGGTGATGATACAGCGAGGCTAGTGGAGGGATTCACGCTCTTAAGCTGCATTACCTGGGAAAAGCTCAAAGACGAAAATGTAGAGAATCTGCAAAAGATGTTCTTAGCCATGGCTGATGATGCTCGCGTGGTCATCATCAAATTGGCCGAACAGCTGGATCACATGAGGAATCTTAAATCTCTCTCAAGATCCGTTCAGAATAAAACCGCTAAAGAAACTCTGTATATTTACGCACCTCTCGCCAGTAAGCTGGGGATATGGTCTTTAAAAGGGGAACTGGAGGATGTGGCTCTCCAGTATCTCGATAAAGAGAAATTTGACGAGATCAACCAGCTTCTTGCCGAACACAAAAATACTCGAGCGGATCAAATCAGTGCGATTATCACGACCCTGATGCAAAAGCTTGCAGAACATGGGATCTCCGCTGAGATTCTAGGACGCCCCAAACATATCTACAGTATCTATAAAAAGATGAAAGATACAGGCAAAGATTTCAGAGAGATCTACGATATAAGGGGAGTGCGTATCTTAGTGAATAGTATCAAGGATTGTTATGCGGTACTCGATGTTATCCAAACCTTATGGCAGCCGATCAAGGAAGAATTCGATGATTATATCGCCAATCCCAAATCGAACGGATACAGATCGATCCATGTAGCTGTGATCGGGCCTCAGAAAAAACCTCTCGAGATTCAGATCCGCACTCAAGAGATGCACCAGATCGCCGAATTCGGCGTGGCAAGCCACTGGAAGTACAAGGAAAAAGCGGGATATGACACTAATGTTGAGGCAAAGATCTCATTTCTCAGGATCCTTTTAGAGTGGCAGCAGGAATTGGCGGAATCCGAAGAGTATTTCAAATCTCTGAAGGCGCCTCCTTTTTCGAAATATGTCTACGTCTTTACCCCGAAAGGAGACATTTTCGACCTCCAGAAAGGTGCGACACCTCTGGATTTTGCCTATCGTGTCCATACGGACCTGGGCCACCGCTGCAGAGGAGCCAAGGTCAAAGGCAAATTGGTTTCTTTAGATTATCAACTCCAGAACGGAGACAGGGTAGAAATTGTAAAAGCCAAAGAGAAGCGACCCAGCCGCGATTGGTTGAATCCCAAGCTGGGATATGCTTCTTCCCCCCGCACAAAGCAGAAGATCCGGTACTGGTTCCGCAAACAAGAGCGTGAGGTGAATGTAGCGCGCGGCCGAGAGACTCTCGAGCGAGAGCTTAAACGGTTTTCGCTGAGAGATAAAAATTATGAAAAGATCGCCGGCATGGTCAAGTATAAAAAACCAGATGATCTGTTTGATGCGATCGGCCGAAACGAGATCAAGGCACAACATATCAGTGAAATCCTGATTCGCAACGCCCAACAATCAGAACAAGAAGATCGAACAGTAAAGGAAGATATCGAATCAGGTGTTACTGCATCATCTCCATCTATCCTTCCCAAGGTGTTAGTCACCGGGATGAAGGATTTTTTGACCCGCACGGCTTTATGCTGCCGCCCTCTGCCCGGTGATGATATCATAGGTTTTGTGACGCGAGGCCGCGGCGTCACCATTCACCGCAGGGATTGCCACAATATCATCCGCCAGGAGGATAACAGTCGCTTCATCGATGTGGATTGGGGAAAATGCCGGCAGGCTTACGCTGTTAAAATTTCGGTGGAAGGTACGAATTCTAAAAAATTGCTCAAAGAAATGGCAGACATTGCTGAGACAGAAGGTGCCAATATTTTGACCTCTAGCCTCAACACACGTCATAATGATCCTCTCGCTGTAATAAGTGCGACATTAGAGATCACGAACATCACACAACTGAACCGCATCCTCAACAAGATTAAAGCCTTGCCTTATACATACACAGCAAAACGGCTGACAAACTGATAACCACGTTGACTTTGACTTGGGTCTTTTGAGATAAGACAATCAACCGTTTTAAGGGGCCATTGTGATTTTTTGGCGGGAAAGTTTCTCTTAGCAGAGTGAACTCTAGCCAGCATGGACTAATGATCGGTAAAATCATCTCTCATTACAAGATCCTCGAAAAGATCGGGGAAGGCGGGATGGGGGTGGTGTATAAGGCTGAGGATACGAAACTGAAACGGACTGTTGCACTTAAATTCCTCCCCAAAGAATTGACAGCCGATCCTGAAGCCAAAGAGCGCTTTGTTCAGGAAGCTCAAGCGGCTGCAGCATTGGACCATCCAAACATCTACACAGTTCATGAGATCGATAAGGCAGAAGGCCAGACATTCATTGCGATGACTCACATCAAAGGGGAAAGCCTTAAGGATAAGATCGCAGCTGGGCCATTAAACATAGATCAGGCATTGAACATAGTCATCCAGGTTGCTGAGGGCTTACAGGAAGCTCATGAAAAAGGGATTGTCCACAGAGACATCAAGCCGGCCAACATTATGCTCACTGCAAAAGGTCAGGCTAAGATTATGGATTTTGGCTTAGCTAAGTTGTCCTGGGGAGTCGACCTAACTAAAACCACAACGATAATGGGGACTGCAGCTTATATGTCGCCGGAGCAGGCAAAGGGCGAAGAAGTCGACCACAGAACAGACATCTGGTCTCTTGGGGCAATGCTCTATGAAATGCTCACGGGAGAGCGCCCTTTTAAGGTCATGCACGACCAGGCTGTTCTTTACGCCATTCTGAATGAAGACCCTGTGCCCATCACAAGGATCAGAAAGGATATCCCGCAGGAGTTAGAGAAGATCGTCAAGAAGGCTCTCGAGAAAAATCCTAAAAATCAGTATGAAGACATGGATACAATGCTGGCAGATTTAAAATCTGTGGGCCGTAAATCCGTTTCAACAGCAGCAGATAAACCCTCAATCGCGGTTCTTCCATTCGTGAACATGAGTACCGACCCGGAGAACGAGTATTTCAGCGACGGCTTATGCGCTCAAAGGTGATTATGATGAAGCGATAGCCTATGGAGAGAAAATGTTGGAGGTTGGCCCTCGTGCTGTTGCGTATATCGGTAATATGGACTGGCTCTACGCTGTATCAGGAAAAAAAGAAAAGGCATACGAATTCCTGGCCGAACTGGAAGAGCGCTCCAAAAAAGGCTATGTGTCCTCCTTTTGGACGGCCTTGATCTACCTCGGCCTTGGAGAGATTGATAAAACTTTTGAATGGTTCGAAAAAGCCTATGAAGAACGTGACGGCAATATGATTTATTTTACAGTTTCTCAAATCTTGGATCCTGTCAGAGCCGACCCAAGGTACAAGCAGTTGCTCTTAAAAATGGGACACGATAATCTTGTCTCTAGATTAACGCGATGAATGACTATTGGGAAGTCTTGCTTTTTTAAGGGCGTCCGATAACGGGCTGCCTTATAGAGAATATTTTCTCATCTGTCTGCCCCCTCTCATTTTTTAACAAACTTTTAACAAACTCTTAACATCTTTCTGACAACTTCTCTCTCGGGGGAGATTACATTTATAGTGAACATGAGAGGGAAGATGATGAACAGCGCCAGCGAAATATTTAAAACAAAGGCCAGCATCATCACAGCCGGTATGCTTCACTCGCCCCCGCCCAAATATCAAGTGGCCGTGCATAAGCCCTATTTCAATATTTCGAGCATTCATTTCTGGAAAGCCTTCTGGCTGACCATGCGGCCCTACCTCATCTTCGTCTCGGGTGCTGCAGGCTTGGTTGGCCTTGCATTCATCGAATCCCCAAATGCGGCAAGAACACTTCTTGCTTTTTTCCCCCTTTTCATTTCTTATGGATTGGGTCAGGCACTCACGGATTGTTTTCAGACAGATACCGATGCGATTTCGTCCCCCTACCGTCCTTTAGTGCAGGGGATCATCTCAAAAAAACAGGTTCTGGGCACAAGCCTTGCTGGCCTCGTGCTTGGGATCTTGATTTTGACCTATCTCAATCCGTTGATTCTTATCCTCGGAATTATCGCCGTTCTCGGCCTTCTCGGATACACATTTTTTAAAAAAAGATGGTGGGCCGGGCCGTTCTGGAATTCCTGGATCGTTGCCCTCCTGCCCATCATCGGAAAAATGTCCGGTAAGGAAGACCACTTTGCTTATGTTCCTCTTATAGCAGATTATCCCTCTCCAGCATTCATTTTTGCGGTTGCAGCCATCCTTTTTGGCTATGGAAACTTTGTCGTCATGGGTTATCTCAAGGACGTTACCGCTGACAGAGAAACAGGATATCGGACGTTTCCCGTCGTCTTCGGATGGAAAGCTACAGCGATCTACAGCGACATCTTGGCTATTGCCGCCGCTGTTTTTACGGCCTCAGCTCTTCACACAGCACATGCAAACATATTGGAGATCTCTATTTTCCTCATTGCCCTCGCAGTGAATGCTTTTGCCCAAATCAATATCCACCTCACACGCGAAGAGAACAAGGCCCATGGCCCTATCGCCAACGTGGTCCGGGCCTTTATTCTTTATGCCTTGGCCATTGTCGTAACTCTCAAGCCGGAGTGGTTGGGGTTTATAGCTGTCTTTTATATTATTTTTGAGGCCGCATTAAAATACAGACCCGAAAAAACACAGGTGTAAGACAATGATCATTCTACTCAACAAATGCTGCAACGGCACAGGCGGCCTTGAGAAATGGAAAAAATCGAGGGCTGACCTGGAGAAAAATTATTTGGGGAAAGATTACACGATTATCTCCGGTTTTAAAAAATTTCAGGCGGCATGCGCTCAGGAGTTAGATAGGGGAGAACGTTTATTTGTGGCTGCCGGAGGAGATGGGACTGTCAATTTTGTCCTCAATCAGCTGATGGAGCTGGGAAATGGTTTACGAAAAGAGCTGGTTCTCGGAGCCATCGGATTGGGCTCGAGCAATGATTTCCACAAATCTTTTACGAGAAATGGAAACCGCCCGTCCAATAGCAATGGCAATAGTCAATCCAGTGGGAGTGGCAATGGTCAATCCAACGGAAATGGCAAAGTCCCGTTCAAGCTGGATCATAAACGAGCTAAACTCCATAATGTTGGCTTTGTCGAATATGAAGATCTGGATCACAAACGGCAGCACAGGTATTTTATCGTCAGCTGCAGCGTGGGTTTGGTCGCACAGGCCAACTACTTCTTCAATTCTGAGGACAAGATCGTCAATTGGCTGAAGCCCAAGTGGGTCGAGGGGACGATCTGGTATGCGGCCCTCGAAACTCTCTTTACTGCCAAGAATGTCCCCACAAAGATCCAGGTAGAGGACGAGCGTGTTGAAACCGAACTCACAACCTTCAGCGCTTTCATCAATCCCAATGTCAGCGGTAATTTCCGCTACGATTTTGAGATCTCGCCCCGGAGTGATTATCTGGGCGTGGCCCTCTGCGAGAAAATGGGCATCCCTGCGCGCGTGAGGACCATGCTTTCGATGACTCAGGGAAAATTTATGGGTTTGCCAAAGACACGGATCTGGCGAGCCAGAAAGATCGATATCTCTCCTTCCATGCCCATCGCATTGGAAATGGACGGTGAAGTGTCTCTCGCACGTCATATCCGGATCAAACTGCTTCGCAATGCCTTGAGGGTGTGCCAATGATGGACAAAATCTTTGAAAATAGGGAGATCGATAAAATTGCCAGAAATTTTCTAAAGGCTCCCCATAAGATCGGTAAAATCCATGAAGCAGATGCAGAAATTATAGATTTGGGAGAGAGCAGTGAAAATTATCTGGCCATCACAACCGATGCTCTTGTCGAAGAGGTCAGAAGCGGCCTGTACGAAAATCCTCATTTTATCGGGTGGATGCTGGCCATGGCCAATTTTTCGGACCTGGCAGCCGTTGGCGCTGACCCATTGGGATTGCTATTGTCCATCTCTTATCCTCCCAATGGAAACGCAAAGTTTATCACCAAACTGGCCCGTGGTGTTTCTGATGCTTGCCAGACACTCCAGACGTTTGTCCTCGGAGGCGATACAAACCAGGGAGAAGATCTTCTCCTTTCCGGATGCGCCGTAGGGCTTGTCCCCAAACAGTCCGCCTTAACAAGAATGGGTGCCAAGGCCAACGATCGGCTGTACATCTCTTACTCTGCAGGGCTGGGAAATGTTTATGCATTTCTGAAACTCAGCAAGATGAATTTTCTTCTCCCTGGCTCTTTCTATAAACCGGTCGCACGAATCAAGGAAGGCCGGGTGATCCGAGATTATGCCAACTGCTGCATGGACACGAGCGATGGTGTTCTCCACACGGTTGACACGCTCATGCGGCTCAATGGCCTTCGATTTGTTTTGTACGACCACTGGGCCCGGATTCTTCATCCGATGGCTTGCACTATCACACGCATCAAAAAGATCCCATCGTGGTTGGTTTTGGCCGGGATTCACGGAGAGTATGAGCTTGTCTTCACGGTCAGCCCACAAAAGGAGAAAGACTTTCTTGATGCAGCAAAAAGGATTGGCTGGACTCCTCTTTTGATCGGAGAAGTAAGTGAGGGTGTGGGAGTCAGTGTAAAAAATTCAGACAGCCTCACGCCATTGGATACAACAGCCATAAGAAATCTGTCAGAGCAAGCAGGCTCTGACCCTCAGACATATGTCAAAAAATTGATCCAATTGGCAGAGGCATCGGGAATTCATTGAACGGAGATGATTAATGCATAGACATGCTCCAAAGCTTAAAAACAAAGTCGCGGTCATCACTGGTGCTGCTGGGGGGATCGGCCGGGCATGATTTTTCCCAGGATGTTTTTCGTTCTTTTCCCCATCTTGAAAAAGATCGGCCAAAGAACGATGAAAAAAATGAGAAGGGAGGAAAAGGAAAATGGCACTTACACTCTCAGCTTCGGTGACTAATAGGATATTGAGGAGACTGGGCGGCATTCGTGTGAAAACGAGAAAGGTCATGCCGGTCATTGCGGTGATGGAATTGGCCGTAGCTTTTGGGATTATCGCCTTTTGGGTGGCGTTCTTTTCCACAGATATGGTGAACATCGAGGACTCCCGTTTGAAGGACGTCTACCTCGCGTTTGAATCGGCGTTCCCTTTGGCGGATTTTTACCTTGCCGTCATGTTAATCATAGGCGGCATAGGATTGCTGAAAGAGAGATTCTACGGCAGCGTGTTTTCCCTCATGGGAGGGGCGTCGCTCATCTTTCTCGGTCTTTTGGACATCTCCTTCAACACACAGCAGGGGATTTATTTTTTGGGTGTGGAAGAGGCGGTGATGAATGTTTTTATCAACTCCCTCTGCATCGGATTTGGAACCTATCTCGTGCGATCTGTGTGGAAAAACAGGAGCGATTTGACCTTCAGGCATGTTTAATAATAGGGGGGATATTATGGCAGAAATTAAAGGAAAGAGGGTCCTCATCACAGGGTCCTCTTCGGGGATTGGGAAGGCCCTCGCTTTTGCGTTGGCTAAAAAGGGGGCAGTGTTGGCTCTAGCGGCCAGGAGGGCCAAGCGTTTAGAGCATGTCGCTGCTGAGATCAGCGCTGCCTTTCCCCATCTCCCCATGCCGTTGGTTTTCCCCTGTGACGTTGCGATCAAAGAAAATGTGAGTCGACTCATAGAATCATCCATACAGCAAATGGGGGGAGTCGATATCTTGGTGAATAACGCAGGCATAGGCGTTTATGGCAACACGGAAAATACTTCGATATCGGATTTTAGGACGATCATGGATGTCAATTTTTTTGGCTCTATTCACTGTATTCTCGAAGTGCTTCCCCACATGAAAAGAAGGGGGCAGGGGCATATTGTCAATATCGCCTCTGTGGCAGCCAAACATGGCGTTCCTTATCTGGGAGCGTATGGTGCAGGAAAAGCGGCTATCGTAGCCTTAAGCCAGAGCTTGAGAGCCGAGCTGTCAGGAAGTGGCATCTCTGTTGTGGTCGTCTATCCCGGCTACACCCAGACTGAGTTCTTTGCAAAGGAAAAACTCGTCGGTGGGGGGCACAGGCCAGCCCAACCCTATGAGTCTCCTGAAAAAGTGGCAAAGGCGATCATCCGGGGAATAAAAAAAAATAAACAAGAGATAGTTCTATCCAGGGAAGGCAAGACTCTGTCGGTAGCTCAGGGATTGCTGCCGTACATCGTCGACAAAGCCATGGCAAGAATTGCACATAAATTGAAAGAACCAAAGGAGGGCTCTAATGAACAAGCCAAAATTACAGATTATCGTGCTTTTCCAAAACCTGGGAGATAACGAGGCGTATTTCGCCCGATCCCCGGCACCACCGCTCGCAGGAGCCTTGGTGGCAGCGCTTACTCCAGATATCGTTGAGGTCGATCTGCTTCATGAGATGGTGAGGCCTATCGATTACAATACGGATGCAGATTTTATCGCTCTCAGCTTTATGGACTATTGTGCACCCCATGCTTATGAAGTAGCCAAGACATTTAAAAAGCTTGGGAAGACAGTTGTCGCAGGGGGGAAATATGCCTCGACCTTTCCGGAAGATGTTTTTCCTCATATGGATTCTGTGGTTGTCGGCGAAGCCGAGAAAGTCTGGCCCCGGGTTGTGGAAGACATGGTGAACGGCAAATTGCAGAGAGTTTACGAGGCGCCATTCGCTCCGCCCTTGGACAATATTCCGCCGCCGCGGTACGACCTTGTCGAGCCGGAATATGCGGTTCCGGTTGTGACTGAAGCCACGAGGGGCTGTAAGTATAACTGCAGCTTCTGTCAGCTTACTATCGAGAACAAGCCCTATCGCATGAGGCCGATCGAGGATGTGATCCGCGACCTAACGGCGACAGAAAAGGTTCCATTCCAAAAACGCAAAATGGCCATGCTTTTGGACAACAATCTTGGGGGCGATATCGGCTATGCCAAAGAACTGCTCAAAGAGATCGCCAAGCTCAAGCTGTGGGGTTTAGGGGCCCAGTTCAGTTTCGACTGCCTCCACGATGATACATTCCTGGATCTGCTTGTTGAGGCGCACTGTGGAATGGCCTTCATCGGGCTGGAATCATTGAATGAGCCAAGCCTTGCCGCTGTCCACAAAAAACAGAATAAAGTTGAAGAGTACAAAGAGCTGTTCGGAAAACTCAAAGAACGCGGGATCTTGACATTCACAGGAATGATGCTGGCCCTGGATGAAGACACACCTGAATATTATGAAGAGTTGCCAAAAAAACTCGATGAGATCGACCCAAGCTCAATTCTCCTCTCCATCGCTATTCCTATTCCGGGGACCCCTTTCCATCAACAGGTCGAGTCTGAGGGCCGGATTGTGGATAAAGATCTCTCTCATTACGAGGGAGACCACCTCGTTTTTGAGCCGAAAAGCGTCACAACCAAGGCTGTTTTTTCCGCTTTTTGCAGCATAAATGAGTACTTTTACTCCTGGAAGAGCATTCTGAAGCGGTGGTTCCGCTTCGTCATCAGGCAGAATACAGGGAGAAATGTGGTCCGCCGGATTTTTCGGGGAATGCTGCTTTCGATGATTTTTCTCAGACTGTCCATTTTCCAGAGAGACCATGCCCAGAAACGGGTCTATCCCATGATTCGAACAGGTCAAAATGGACGTATTTCGCTCATCCAGAAGATAAAAAAGGGGACAGGCTACTTTTCCCAGAGGTAATTAAAAAAGCAGCCTGTCCCCTTTTAGATGAAAATATCTTGACATTTTTCCCAAAGAGAATAATGTATTTAAATCTACAACGCTAACAATCAAGGAGGTTATGCGATGGCAAAGAGAATATCCAGGAGAAACTTCTTCAATAAGAGTTTTGGATTTGGTGCAGGAGCGCTCTTCTTCAATAAGCTTTCCGCTTTTCAGACGGCATCGTCTGGCAGTACTCCCATGATGATCGTTGCACATACAAACGAAACCGGAAAAAAAGCATCAGAAACAGGTTGGAAGATATTAATGAGTGGAGGCACGGCTCTTGATGCTGTTGAAAAAGCCGCTAACATCATCGAGTTGGATGGTGAAGGGATGGGTGTCGGTTATGGAGGATTGCCAAATGAAGATGGAGTCGTCCAACTTGATGCTTCTATTATGGATGGAAAAACCTATAACGCCGGATCTGTGGCTTGCCTTGAAAATATCAAGACACCGTGTTCTGTGGCTCGTGTCGTCATGGAACGTACAGACCATGTCATGCTAGTAGGGGAGGACGCTCTTGAGTTTGCCAGGACATGGGGATTCAAGGAGGATAACTTACTGACAGAAAAGGCTCGGAAAGTATGGCTCGAATGGAAAGAGCGAAGAAGCGAACGTGACGATTGGGGGCCTCCGGAGCATTTGAAGAATGTCAAAAAAGATGGACAGGGTTCAGATGAGAATGAAGACTTTGAGCGCCCTCTAGGTACAACGAACGTCCTGGCAATAGATAAAAACGGCGATATCGCAGGCGTAACAACGACCAGTGGCCTGAGCTTCAAGATCCCTGGCCGCGTGGGTGATTCCCCGATCATTGGCGCCGGACTTTACGTGGACAACGATATTGGTGCCGCTGCCGCAACAGGAAGAGGCGAGGATGTGATTAAATCCTGTGCGTCTTTCTTTATGGTTATGCGCATGAAAGAGGGCAGAACGCCCCAACAGGCTTGTGACGATGCCGTACACCTGATCGCAGCTAAATATAAAGCCATTAAATCGGATTTCCTCCCTGGCGAAAGCTTCCGTGCCATCAATAAAAAGGGTCAATATGGCTGTGCCCATATGGTAGGCAATACAAAAGGAACAATGTCGGTTATTAATTCGGATGGCTACCGCATTCATGAGGGCAGTCTCCACTTTTATCGGGAAAGACGCCGTCGTTAGGATAAATCCAAAGATACAAGTTGAGAGGGATTTCTAGGAAGAATCTTTCTTGGAATTTTCTTGTGTCTAGACTTGACCTCTCATTTTGGCAGTGATATAAGCATTAGGGCAGGATTCAGACCTCATGCAAAAACTCCCATCAAGAATTGGATGTGTTTTTCTCATCTCACTCATTCTTGTCTTGGTGCAGTGTGAGGAAAAAAACAATCCAACTCCCGGCATAAAGATCAATGCTCATGTTGTTTTGCTTCACGGGTTGAGACAATCGGGCGGGTCCATGGAAAAGATGGAAGATAGCCTGTTAGCCCATGGTTACAGTGTCGTCAATGTGGATTATCCTTCCACTTATCATACCATCGAATACCTGGCCTCTGTGACCTTAAACGATGTTCTCGAACCGATCCGGGACCAATCTCAATCATCGATACATTTTGTCACCCATTCCATGGGAGGGATCATCGTTCGCTATTACCTGAAGCACCAAAAGCTTAAAAATCTCGGACGTGTGGTGATGATCAGTCCTCCCAATCAGGGAAGTGAGCTTGTGGATTTACTGAAGGATCAAACTGTTCTCGAGAGGATCTATGGTCCTGCTGCAGCACAGCTGAGTCTTGAAGAGGGCAGTCTTGTGCAGAGCTTGGGACCTGTGGATTTTGAGCTGGGCGTAATCGCCGGAAACAAGAGTTTTAATCCTCTGTATTCCGCATTACTCCCAGGGCCGGATGATGGAGTCGTCACAGTCGAAAGCATGAAGATCCAAGGTATGAAAGATTTTATTATTTTGCCACTGACCCATGCGTTCATCATGAAGAATGAAAACACCATCGCTCAGGTGATCTACTTCCTGGAGCACAGCGTCTTCCAAAGAGAAGAGTAATGACTGAAGTCGTCAGCCTTCCATTATGGCTGGTTATTGTGGGAGGAGCTCTGGTTTTATGGTCCCTCCTCCATATTCTGATTCTCCCTGCTGTCCGCTGGTTTTTCCGCCGCCGCACTAAAAAGGCTCTCATTAAGATCGACGAACGCCTCGATCTGCGCCTTCCCGATTTTAAACTCACTAAACGCCGTGAGATCATCAATCGTCTGGTATATGATACAAAAGTGCAGGAAGCGGTTGAGGCATATGAGAAAGGAAAGGATATATCGCATACAAACGCCCTGAAAAAAGTCAAGAAATACGCCCACGAGATCGTGCCCTCCTTCAATGCGTTGGTCTATTTCCGCTTCGGAAATTGGGTGAGCCGGACTGTCTGCCGAATGCTCTATCGAGTTCGTGTGGGATTTGTGGATGAAGAGGGTTTCAAAAAAGTCGATTCACAGTCGAGTGTGGTTTTTATCATTAACCACCGCAGCAACATCGACTATATTCTTCTCGGGTATCTGACTATCAGTCGGGTGGCCCTAAGCTTCGCTGTAGGGGAGTGGGCGCGCGTGTGGCCCCTTCAGCAGCTCCTCCGTGCATTGGGAGGCTTCTTTGTGAGGCGCAGCTCGGGAAATCCCCTCTATCGACGTGTGCTTGAACGATACATACAGATGGCTACAGAAGGGGGAGTCGTGCAAGCCGTTTTCCCCGAAGGAAAGCTGAGCAAAGATGGACGATTGGGCCCGCCGAAGATCGGCATCCTGGATTATATGCTGCGGACCTTCGAGCCCAATAAAGGGCGTGATCTTGTTTTTGTTCCTGTGGGGATCAATTATGACAGAGTCCTGGAGGACCGGTCGTCATTATTAGCTATTGATCCAGATACGAGCAAAAAAAAGAAGACAGACGTTATCAAAACTGCATCGCTCTATCTACTCAAAACGATCAGGCTGAGATTACGAAGGGGTTGGTATCGATATGGTTATGCTGTAGTTAATTTTGGAGCTCCCATTTCTATTAAGTCGTATACTAAAGAACACAACCTTGATTTTTTAAACCTCAACAAAGAAGAACGGATCCAGAAGGTTAAGACACTGGCTCAAGATCTGATGTGTGCAGTGGGCAGAGTTGTCCCTGTTGTTCCGGTAGCTTTAATTGCATCTGTCTTTTTAGAAGATCCAGAGAAAAACTTTTCAGAATTGGAACTCAAAACCCGAGTACAGCATAAAATCGATAGGCTTGAGGAGTGCTATGCTGCCGTCTACATCCCTCGCAGCGATCACGATTACGCCATCGAGGTCGGCCTCCGCACCTTGATTCTAAGGCACATTGTGCTTGAAGAAGATGATCTTTATCGCGCTGTCCCCGGAGAAACGAAGATCCTCCAATATTATGCAAATTCCATCGCACATTTTTTTGAATCTTAAATCTTTTTAAGCCGCCACTTTTGACATCGGCCAAAATATGTGATAGAAGCAACAGAGTAAATTTACAATAAATTTCTCAAGAAGAATGAGTCAAAGTCAAAAAATGGAATATATCACTGTTGTTGATAAAAACGGCAAGTATTTGGGAAAAGAGGAAAAGGAGAAGTGCCACCTAGGGAAGGGAATATTGCACAGTGCTTTTTTGGTTATGATCTTTAATGAAAAATTTGAATTAATGCTAGCAAAAAGAAGTAAAAAAAAGAGTCTATGGCCCGATTTTTGGGATGGCACAGTTGCCAGCCATTACCATTCAGAGATAAACCAAGAGAAGATAATAAAGGATAGGATTCTTCATGAAATCGGAGTTTGTTGCGATCACATTAGCTATTTATTCAAGTTTCGGTATCAAGTTGAATACAGAAATATTGGCGCCGAGAATGAAATATGTGATGTTTTTGTGGCAAGAGATATCAAAAGCGGAGAGATATCACACAATAAGTTGGAAATTTCTGAATTCAAATTCCTCGACATTCCTGAGATGAAAGAAGAGATTCAAGAAAATTCTAAAACATATGCACCTTGGTTTTTAATGGCGTTAGAAAAATATAATTGTTTGTAAAAAAAGAAGAATCTAAGCCCCCAAAATGGCAGATATTTCCTGGATTAAAAATACAATCACACATTTGGCTCGTAGTGCTCCGGAAAACCGATTGATCGATTTTGGTGGACAGCCTATTTTTGATACCCCACTTGTCGGAATTGCAGATGGCGATGATCCATTATTCAAGGAATTCCAAAAAGTCGTCAGTTCCCGACATCTCCAGCCGCGGGAGTTCCTCCACCGCATCTCTCCTCGAGGCACAGATCTTACCCAAGTGAGCGTGATTGTATGGGTACTTCCTTTTGCAATGGAGGTTCGCCGTTCCAACAGAGTGCAGAATATGCCTTCCAAACTCTACTCATTAGCCCGGAATAACGGAGGCACCCTTATTTATAACATGAGTTTAAGGTTATCAGAACAATTACACAAAATAGGAATAGCAGCGGTGTCGCCCATCTTAACCACTGAATATGATACCTTTCGAATGCCGGAATTCACTTTCAGTTCCACCTGGTCAGAACGGCATGTGGCCTATGTCGCAGGCCTTGGGTATTTTGGATTGAATGAAGCCCTGATCACGCCTTTAGGGATCAACGTCCGCATCGGGAGTATCATAACAAATATGCCGCATGAATCCTTATCCCAGAGAAATGAAGATTATCGTGCTTTATGCCTTAAAGATGGAGGGGATTCCTGTGGACTATGCGTGGAAAGATGCCCTGTTGGCGCTATCTCGAAGTCAGGTCTTGATAAATCCAAATGTTATATACAAAGAAAAACTATCCGAAATGAATATCTTGAGCACTACCAGCAGGAACTCCAAATGCTGCCGTCTCCGATCCCTATCAGTGGCCAGAGGCGAAGCGGATACTCGCTGGGCTGTGCTCTCTGTCAGTGCGGCGTGCCTTGCGAAGGCGTAGATCCCTTTCATTATCCAGACAGAGTCAAGACTGATGCTTGATATTAAATTAAAACTTAAGCCCGGTCATACAACCGCAAGAAAATGGATGGAGCCATCTTCTCTCAAAACCCTTTTCTGGAATATAACTTATGCTTGCAATTATCGTTGTGGCATATGTTTTACTGATGCCGGAACCCATTCTCCCAACGAATTAACGACACGAGAGGCCCTGGAAACAGTAGAAAAAATTCATGAAGCTGGCGTGCATGATCTGATCTTGTCTGGGGGTGAGCCTTTTCTGCGGGAAGACATTCTCGACATCCTTAGGCACATGGCAAAATTTGGTATTACAGTGCGCATCGCATCTAACGGTAGCCTGTTGGTGCCCGAGATTCTTAAACGATTGCATGGTGAGACACTGACCAAGTCATTCCAGATCAGCCTCGACACGGTTGAATCCAATTTTTATGCTCAATTCCACAACTCTTCTCCTGGAATGTTCAAAACGACCATGGAAAATCTTAGAAATATTCAGAAGCATGGATTTCATACGACTGTTTCTGTCCGGGTCACGCCACATACATTGCCGGGAATTCCTCAACTCATAGATCTTGCTTTCCAAGAAGGATGGTCTACTGTCACTTTGCACTTGCCTGTGCATACAAGACGCATAAAAGATGTTTTTCCTCAGGATGACGATCTCTTCTCTCGCTTGGAACCTGTGTTTGAACATTTTTATAAACTTCCACTCCTCTGGCTTGTGGAGACCTACATCCCATGGGCGGAGTATCATCCTGTCATCCGGAGACTCCAGAAAAAATTGAAGTTTGTGCATCGTGGCTGTCGTGCTGGCCGTGACAGGTTGACAATCAATCCAACAGGATTTCTTTCACCCTGTGTGTGTATGGATGTGCCAGAGGCTTATATTGGGAACATCCGTCAAGATGATCTCCAGGATGTTTTTCAAAATTCACCTGTTTGTCTGTTATTCCGAGACCCAAAAGAGCATGAAATCTGCAAAGGATGTCCGAACATTATGAAATGTGGCGGTGGCTGTCGGGCTTCGGCATTTGCTTTAACCGGACGACTTGATGCCGATGACATGTCGTGTCCGGTGTGGCAACGCAGGGATCAAAAAGAAAGCAAGCACCCATGATGCCCCATGAAACGCCTCAACTGTGGAAACACATAACAAAGGAAAGCATTTGGGGTAACCGCGGTCTGATCAAGGTCAGCTCTCTCTTACTGCCGCTTTCTGTTATTCTCACGTTTAACACACATGAAATCGCACAAAAGAATCAAACGACATTTTTTCAAATTTCCCTGGTTGTCACCTGTTGGCTATTAATAAGTATTCTCTTTAACGACATTGCTGACTCGAGAGATGATTATATATCTGGAAAAATGAGATGGATCAACCGCCTATCTCCTGTTTTGCGTGCATTGATTTTACTTCTTTTGCTTGGAATCGGTCTAGGGACCCTTCAATTATCCCTGAGTTCAAACTCTACGACTTGGATTTTTGTTGCAGCTGTTGTCACAGGATTTTTTTACTCCGTCAAACCTCTGCGCTTAAAGGAACGCGGAATCTGGGGGCTTCTCACATACAGCTTGGCGTGCGCACTCGGATATTGTGTCATTCCCTGGACTTGGCTTACAGCAAACTGGGAATTACTTCTTCTGCTTGCTCCTGCAGTATTTCTTGACAAGTGGGTAAACCTTCATTTCCACCAAGTTGTCGACTATGAATCGGATCTTAAGATGGGAACAAAAACATACGCAGTTTTGGTTGGACCTGACTATGCACGGAAGACACTCAAATGGATCTCCGGGCTAACCTCCCTATGGCTTATAGGAGTTTTCATGTATGTTGCACTTTTATTACCGGCGTGGAGGGCCGTTATTATTCCTGCCATCGGTACTACTGTTTTAGCGTGTGGTTTTTACATTTTTATAATCCGGCGGCAGTCTTCCGGAAAAAAGACTTCGTTAGTCCGTGAACTCTCCTGGCTCTATTTGGGGCTTACATACGCAATTTTGCGGATTCTTCCCCTAATCCTTGTTGTTCGGTTGAGCTTTCGGGATCCTTCGATGTGGGCTGCTGTCGCTTTTACAGTTGTCATCTTGATGGTCGAATTCTGGTTTTTCCTTCGATATCACTATGAGTAATCTTTTTACGATTCCCTGGTAATTGACCATTCCAATTTGACTGTGTTAAGCTCTCTGGATGATATTAAGGGCATAAAATTAAGGAATAAGGATACGATGAGCCTACTTTTTAAGCATTTTCCATCAGCGAGTGCGTTATTCAACACGTACTACAGAGCCTTTCGACTCTATATCTCCAATCGATCCCTAAAAGCTTGGGGTGCGGCGTTGTCACATTTCTGGAAACGGATGCAGGGTCGTCCTGCGCCTGCCTTTGTCACCATAGCGGTCACATACAAATGCCAGATCCATTGCGAACACTGCTATGCTGACTCTCCTACGCGTCCTCTTGAAGAGGAACTCACCAAAGAAGAACTAAAATCTGTGATCAGGCAGGTGAGAGACCTGGGGGCGATGGCTGTCCATTTCTCAGGTGGGGAGCCGCTTTTACGAAAAGATATATTCGACCTGGTCTCATACGCTCGAGGTCTCGGCTTGCAAACCCGCGTGAACACCAATGGGATACTTCTTAATGAAAAGAACGTGAAACGGTTAAAGGCTGCCGGGTTGACAGAATGTGGTGTCTCTCTGGATAGCGCCGATCCCGGCGTCCACAATAAGTTGCGTGGCACCGAGGGCCTGCATGAAAAAACCCTTCGCGGCATCCGAATGCTTCGCAAGTTCGGTGTTTCCTGTCGAATAATGACAGTCGCTTTGAAGGGCACCATTCCGGAGGGAGTGGCAAAAACCATTTCCCTCGGGAAGAGGCTGGATGCCCGCTTCATGTATATTCTACTGCCCATCGCCAGCGGTGGCTGGGATGGTGCCTACGATCAAATCTTGAATTCTCGTGAACGAGCTCAGATCCGGGCATTGCAGGATTTATCGTTTGCACTTCTCGAGATGCCAACCGAGAGGACGAACTGTTGTGTCTTCAGGAAGTCCATACTTTATGTCTCTGCAAACGGAAACGTTATGCCCTGTGCGTTCGTACCCTTTATTATAGGCAATGTCAAAGAGAAGCCACTGGAGTTATTGTGGCAATACCATACCGCCAAATTGAATTTGGTATGTCGCGGGGATTGTCCGATGAACATCCCAGCAGAACGTGAAGCACTGCGCGAACATGTCACCGATGTT
>CAZIMJ010000109.1:0-28993 GCA_964540205.1 uncultured Eubacteriales bacterium
AAAAAGGGCAAAAAAGGGGACAGGCTACTTTTTTAATTACCCCTGTAAAAAGTAGCCTGTCCCCATTTATTAGAGGCGGAAGCCGAGGCCGATGCCGCCCTGGAATCCGCCAAGCTTTATCTCGATCTCGTTCACAGTGTCGTTGCCGGATGTGTACGTTCCAAAGAACTCAAGGAAAAATCCATGACCGATGTCGTATATGAAACCAGCTCCCACCCGGAACGCGTTGGATTTCGCTTCGACGACCTGACCAAATGCCGACTCTTCAAGATCCACCCATATGTACTCGCCGCTGACCTTGAAAGTCCAAGACCAGGACACATCAAAAAGATACTCTAAACCTGCGGCGTAGTAAGTCTGGAGGGACTCTGTTGCCGCTGCTTCTGCCTCCAGATCAGCAATGGTTCCCTTTTCCTTGAAGTAGCCGAATCCCCCAGTAACCTGCAGTCCCGAGAATATCCTGAATCCGGCTTTTAACTCGGGAAAGATACTGCCACTTCCATAGATATCTTTATAGTTCGAATCGCGATGGGCGAGATAACTCAAATCGAGCGCCAACTGGAATCTATGTGTTTGTGCTTCCGCACTCGCGATCAATAAAATCAACATAAAGGAAACGGCTGTTATAACTTTGCGTGTTTTTGTCATTGTATTCTCCTCCCCTCTGTTGCCCTATAACGTCTTTTCCTCTGAAATTCCCACAATCGTCTCATCCACATCATCCTGCTGTGCGATCACCCAGTATGTGTAAACTGCACCCTCCTCCAGGTTGACATCTATAGCCGTGTGTGTACTGCCTTGCAGCTCACTCGATCTGACAGTTTTCACTATGTAAATGTCATCCTCTCCCTCTTTTTTTCTGAGGAATAGATATTTGTCCGCGGATTCCATTGTTTCGGAGCTTTCTACATCCATAATGAGCTCGACGTACTCTTTTTGTGAAAGCCAGGCCTTATATTCTCCTCTTCGGGCTTGAAGGTCCAGTGTTCCGTTCAAAACAACAACTGCAGTTGTTGCATAAACTCTGTGGTCTTCTGTGTCAGAAGCTCTGACCTTTATATCATTAAGGTTGTTTGGATAACTCGTTGTATCCCATCCATAAGTGTATGGCGGGCTGGAATCCGTGTAAAGGAGCTCGTTGTTGATGTAGAATTCCACCCAAGCCACTTCTCCATCTGCGATCACTTCTGTCTGGATGGAGACAACTCCTGCCACAGGTGCTAGTGGTGAAGGATAGGTGATCTCAAGAGAGATGGGCCATTCCCTAACAAACTTCACATAGTATCCGTCGCTGATCCCTTCTTCGTTGTTCAATTCTGGATTATAAGCATCGGGTGTTGTCGGAAAATTGGCAGACTCGGTGTAGCCGGCCGTGTGTGTGACATCAAAAACATCGACAGCGATTCCCGTCCCATAATCTGGCTCACGCCCACCCAGAAACGTCGAATAGGGAAGGTCTCGGCCATCAGGGCTCACATACGAGACAAATGCGTCGGCAGACCCATTGTGAATGGGATCGAAGGCATCCTCAGTGACAGGAAAATCTCCTGTCGTGGTGTAGCCTGTCACAACGGCAGAGAGGTCATCATAAAGGTCGATATCTTCCCCCCAATCCCAACATGTGCCGCCGAGGTAGCTGCAGTAAACAAAATCAGATCCGTCTATTTTCAGTTTGCAAACAAAGGCATCGGTGTGGCCGTTGTATGTCGGGTCGAACGCCTCGGGAGTGGTGGGGAAATTGGATGACGCTGTCCAGCCCACAATGTAGGCCTTCTTCAATTCATCGACAACGACCGCGCGGCCGCTTTCGTCATCGCCTCCACCGAATATGAACGAATACACCTGTTTTGACCCCTTGTTATCGAGTTTTACGGCCAGGACATCCGAGTCCCCATCCCCCAGGTCTCCATCATAATCGATATACCCTGTCACATAGGCTGCGCCGGCTTCATCCACGGCAATACCGAAGAGCTCTTCGAGATACTCATCGCCGATATATGTGGAGTAGATGAGCTTTGATGCTTCGCTGTCGAATTTTGTGGCGAATCCATCAAAGAATCCTCCGAAGACTTGGTCGTCCGCACCTTTTGTTGTGGGAAAATCTGCAGAGTCGGTAGAGCCAGTGATAAAAATCGCTCCATCTGCTCCGAGCACGACGTCATACCCGGTATCCTCATCGCTGCCCCCGATGAATGTCGAAAGCATCAAATCCGAGCCGTTTTTATTCAACTTTGCGACAAACGCATCGGTCCCGCCATTGTATAATGTGTCATAGGCTCCGCCCTTTATGGGGAAATCCGCAGATGCTGTTGCCCCTGCAATGAACACAAATCCATCGGCATCGACGGCGATCCCGTAGCTCCAATCACTGCTGCTGCCCCCTATGAATGTAGAGTAAACCAGGTCTGTTCCGGTCTTGTTGAATTTTGTCACAAAAACGTCCATGGCTCCGTTGTGGCTGGGATTGTAAGCACCTGATGTCGTCGGGAAATCGTTGGAGGCTGTGAAGCCTGTGATGTACGCCAGGCCTTCACTGTCCACCGTAATATCCCATGCCTGATCGAGTTCAGCTCCGCCCAGATAAGTGGCATAGATAAACACAAGAAGGGGATCGATGAAAAGATCGTATTCAGGGTCGTAGTCGCCCAGAACAAAACCATAGGTGTTCTTTTCGATCTCTGCGAAGGAGACCTCGAGTTCTTTCTTTTCTCCTTCGATATTCTGGTAAGCATAGGGTTTTGTGTGGACGAGTTGACCTCCTGCTGCCTCAACTATCAGATCACCTGTCTCGCTGATACTGATGTTTTTGACGCCATCGAAGGCGAACTGTATCTGGGAAGGGTCTCCACCCTTTTCGACGATCCAGTCGTACTCGAGTTGATTTTTATTTCCATAGAGCTTCAGGTCGATGTTTTTATACAATCCCTTGTAGAGAACCGCTCTGGACGTCTGGATTCCAGGATTCCATTCGGCTTGGTTTTTGCCCTTAAAGTAACTGACTGAATAGTCCGCCATATTCTTGGGCACAACTTCTGCCCTCTGTGCTCCCTGGAAATGTAGGGTGGATACAGTACGCAATCCATTACCGGCCATGCTGTCGAATACGAGTCCTGTGTGTGTACACCACAGGGTATATTCCCTCGTTCTTGAATAAAAGAGCGCCCGTTTGTCCACTTGCCCCGCGTTCGGGATGAAATACAGCGGAATCTCTCCGAAACTGATCGCTTCTTCCAGATTTTGGATCCTCTGTGTCTGAATGTCCTGTGAGATCCCTCCGCTGCCGAGGTTATCCTCGGTATAGCCCTGTAGAGGAAACCCGATCGTCAGAATTATCCCAAAAGTGATTAAACAGATTATTTGGAAAATTTTCCTCATAGAAAGCTCCTTCCAAACCTAGTGTATTGTGTTGATGTTATTATATATCAAATACTTACAATTTGTCTACTCATTTAGGACCTGTTTTTTCCAGAAGTTTTAGCTATCTTGTCCAACAGTGCCTTTGTTTTCGCATAAAAACATATGACCGAGGGAATGTCAAGCTCATTCGTATTTCTAGAACCGTGATGGGTGATATCCGAGTGTCCCAATTGGTGATTACGAAAACACGCTCAGTTTCCCCAGCGAGGAAACTTCGCTCGGCTCCGGGCTTCCCTCACATCTCCCACGGGAGATGTACCATGCCCGTCCAGCCCTTCTCACGGTTTTCTCCACCACACAATAGGGACACTCAATATCGCAACGTGTGGTCATGCGATCACGGTTTTGGAAGTGCTTCCAGCCCATTCTGCCTGAAAGGATGAGGAAATATCACCCTTGAAATCACCCGTAAAGGCGATTGTGGTTCATCCATCACCCATGTCACAATTTATGTACTGTCGTGGTAAAAAAAGGAGGCTAATAATTATATAACATGAAATCTTTACTTTAATAAAGGACGACACAGGAATGACGGGCACAGTTATATTTATGATTCTGATCTCAACCGTCGCAGTATTTGCGATATTGAAACTTCGCAACGGAACGATGCTTAAAATTCTCGGAAAGCTCACGGATATGCTCGAAGAAAAAAGAAATATATCCGAAGTCCATAAGTTCCTTATGAAAAAATTCAGAATTTTGAGCGAAACAGAGTTGGATACATACGATGTGGAAAACGATGTTCGCACAGACCCCAAAGCAGGGACTGCGTATATCGTGAATGAATCGGGGATTCTGAATTACGCTTTTCTCGAGAGGCTCAAGGCTCCGTTGGATCAGGTCGTGGACAATGGAGCGACCACCGTAAGAAGTTATAAATGGAACACGCAGCATAACGGGAATGAGTATATCAATTGCTATTTCTCTAAGAATAAACTCGTAGGTCTTGGGTACACGTTTTATCCTTTGGAATCCGCAAGCAACGAGCTGAAGATCGCGATCACGTCAAGGTACAACATGGTGAATGAACTGTTGCACAAAAAATATGGGAAGCCGAAAGAGAATACAACGGAATTTAAGCATCCGTCATTTTTTGTGAACGACGATATTTTTTCGAGTACATTTCTTGCCTTTTGTGGTTCCACTCTTTTTTTATTCAAAAAAGACATTCTGAAAGATTCGTTTATCAGGGATAAAACACAGTAATCCAGCGCTTGAAAAAATCACCCCTCAAATCATCGACATTGGCTATAGACGAATTAAGAAAAAACATATATCATATAGAAAATCAAAGGCAGAATTGGTTAGTGCAATGAGATTAAAAATACTATTATGCGGTCTTGTGATCGTTTCACTGTTGTGTTGCTCATCCGGGCAAAATGGCTTAACCGAGGTTGTCTCGCAGGAATTTAACGTTTATGCCAATGTCTATTTTAATGATGTTTGGACTGCAGCGGAAAAATCCATCGCTGATCTTGATTTCGCGGTTAAGAATCAGATCAAAGCCAAAGGATTGATCGATGCTGAGATTCCATCAATTGAGGAAGGCTCAGAAGCTGTTCTCTTGAGTGCCATGATCGTTGAAGAGATGGAAAGGATCAAGGTGGATTGTATTGTAGTCATTGCAGGCCAAGAGCCACAGCCTGAGAGAAGCCTGTGGTATGTTAAGCAGTTTTTTGCGGCACTAGAAAAAAACTTGGGTATTTAGCGAAAGTCTCACAGCCGGGTGGGCCGGAACATACGTATCAGCCAAGTTGAACACTTAGTCCTAGTGATTCTTGTTTTGGCCGATAAATTCCACTCCTGTTAGGTAATCCCGCTGCCACACTACCTTCGAATACGTTGAAATCGTCTTGGATTCTCGTCCCGGTATATCAAAATTCAGCTCGAGTATCGTTCCTGGGATGACCTCTTTATTTAGCAGCAGGCACATCCCCATGGCGCTTATGTTTTGTGAGAACACAGATTGGAAAGGCTGCTTCAATAGTTTGTAATGGACTTTTTTAATAAAATCTAGGCGATCGTGGGTTCTTTTGTTGTATATACCCTTGGCTTTGAAGACATTAATCTCCATTTTTGCCCCGCATAAATAATTTAAAACCTCAAACCTTGCCAAAAGTCTATCAGAATTTCTGCACAAAAGCAATTAATTAATGGGGACGGGCCACGGTAAGTGCTTGATATATTATAAGATAAGCTAGATTTTTGTGTGATATATTCCCTTAGAATACCAATTTTGTATGTAAAATAGTTGCTCTAAGAGTTAAATAAGTACCATGCGCCGATGTAGGGTCCATTCCCCGAATGGACCGTTCGAGGAGCGGTCCCTACATTGGAACGGACCATTTCGGAAACGGTCCCTACATTGGACATGAAAGAATACGGCTGGCTGGCGTCGACAAGAAAAGGGTTGAAAGGCTATGGTAGGCGAAATCCTCCAGCCAGCGCAACGGGGTTAAATAAATTGTATCAGATGTTTCAAAGAAAAAAAAGAAATTTGAACATTTTTTTAGTTGATCAAGTCTGAGATCTTAGCCCGTATACAGTCCCGTAACTCTTCAGTCGAGAGGGCTTGAATCGCCTCCGTGTCCACAGGCTCACCGAACTTGATCGAAACGGGACGAGGCCGGATGAGCCAGGAGCCTTTCCGTTTGAGTTGAAACAGCCCTGATATTCCTATCGGAATGATGGGGACTCCCGCCTCTTTCGCCAGATGAAAGGGGAGCCGTTTGAAATCACCCAGGCTCCCGTCCAAGGTCCGGTGTCCCTCCGGCATAATGACGATGGACAAGCCCCCTTTAAGCGATTGTTCCGTTGTCTTCATGCTTCTAATGGATGCGTGGATGTTTTGCCGGTCGATGGGGATGTTTCCCAACCGCTTGATCACCCACCCATACACAGGCCATTTGAACTGCCGCATGGCTTCTACTCCCCGGGCAAAAGTGGGGATGTATGCCTCGAGCAGCGGAATATCGAACAGACTCGAGTGATTGCACATGAATAGATAGGTCTTTTTTGGCTCGATGTTTTCACCCCCATCTGAATGGACCTTGATAAACAGGATCTTAAACAGGAATCTCAGGTTTTTTTTGATCCATGGGTCGATTGTCATGGGTTTGAAGAAAAACGTAAGAACAATCGTTATTAGACAGAGAATAACAAAATACAGACCGCCCACAACCCAGGCATAGAGGGATATCAGGCCCTTCATTTCCAGAATACAGGTACAGCCTGGTGGAGACACTCCACTTCCATGGGTGTGATTCCTACCAACTCTCCATCCGGAGCCAAGACTTTAGGAACGTCGGTCTCGACTTTGATTTTTTTTGCCTTGAACTGTTCGATCTCTTCCAGATGGATGTGTTCACCCGTGAAGATCTTGGGGAAGCACTGGATCAGCCTTCGCCGCGAAGCCTTCCCCAATAGAGTGACATCGAGGAGTCCGTCATCGATCTCCGCATTCGGGGCCATCAGGAAATTGGATGTGTAAGTGGTATTTGAGATCTCCACGAAGATATTCTCCCTCTCATAAGTCTTCCCATCCGCTTCGATCGTCATTCGATATGTCTTCAGGAACAAAATCTGGTAGAGAACCCCGATCGTGTATGCAACATTTCCGAAAACCTTTAATTTGTGTGCTGTTTTCCCCACATCAGCCACAAAACCCAAACCTAAAATGTTGAGAAAATAATAATCCTGCCCATGCGTGTGGAATACTCCGACGTCCACGTTCCTGGGCCGTCCTATCTTTATGATCTCGACCGCCTCCTGCCATCTTGCCACATCCATATCAAGGTCGCGGGCAAAGGCATTTCCTGTACCTATGGGGAGGATGCCAAGTGGAATTTTTCCCCTGTCCTCGTTTTTGTAATAACCGTTGATCACTTCAAAGAGCGTGCCATCACCACCTCCGGCCACCACACCGTCATATTGCGAAAAATCGGCATTCCCCACAATATCCACAGCATGTTCCGGATAGTCGGTGATCCTTAATTCGAATTGGATGCCCTTCTCATCGAATAAGGCTTCCACCTCAGGCAGGATCTTCTTAGCCCTTTTATGGGCAGCCGCGGCGTTGTATACGAGTAAGACTTTCACCAGATCACCTGCTTCTTATAATAAAAATGAAATATATTGTGCCAGCCATGAGAATTCGAACAATTCATCTATGTAACATAAATATGGACGTCCAATACAAACATTTTTCTCCTGCCTGTGTCAAGGCAGATGCCAATTTGCTGCCTGAAAATATGAGAAGATGTGTTCAAATTCTGAACATCTCACACGACTAATTTTATGACGAATGAAGGGAAGCGGGCATTCTTCATTTTAATCTCTCATTCGAAAATTTAATTGTAGGAAGAAAGCTAAAATTTTTGCAATCACCTCAGGGGAGATCTTAATGAAAAAGTTTATCTCACACAAATTAATCATTACTTTTATTTTTTTCTTCAGTTTTCTTAGTGTTTTGTACACGCAAGCAGAGATCCCCAAAAATGGCTTAGTCTTCCAGAGCACCTGTGGAAATGTAGAGGTCTTGCCGACTCCCTCTTTAGGTACGTATGATGATGATATAGACGTCTACATCAACATCTCTAATAATTCGTGCGAGATGAGCGCTCTGGGATTTGATTTTTTCTACGACACATCCATGTTTTCTTATCAGGCAGTGTCAAAACAAAACTGTCTGACCTCTGATTGGAGCATGCTCGATGCCTATGAGATCTCGCCCGGTCAGGTCCGGATAGGAGGATATGCAGGTAGCGGTTCCTACATCCAATCCACAGACAATGGAAGCCTTGTCATCGTGACTCTTAGAGTGATCTGCCAGTGCGGGGACTGTTCAGATGGACAACAGAGCACAATCACGATCGATGATTACAATGACGACCTGGTATCGTATGTGACTCAACCCGCACAGGGGATCTTTACCCTGATCTGCTGCAGTGGGAATATCGCTCTTCCGGCTAATGAGGCTGGAACTTGGGGAGACGTGGAATATATTCCTGTCAGTATCGCTAACAACACGAGTCAAATATCTGACTTTATGTTCGATTTTGTTTTTGACCCTGCAGTGTTTGATTTTGAGGATGTGGCAAAGACTAGTGCGACCCAAGATTGGTCCACCATGGATTGGAATTTGGTGGAGGCGGGGAAAGTAAGAATCACAGGTTTAGCAGGATCAGGAACATCTGTTCCCTCCTCGAGCAGCGTGAATTTAGTCCAGATGAAATTGATCGTGAAGTGCGCTGTCTATGCACAGGATACTCCCATTCCCATACAGATAGAGAGGTTCATGGATGGGATTGCGGACATGTGCCCGAGGACTTTCGAGACGGACTTCTTATACAGGAAATGTTCGAGGCTAGGAGATGTGAATGACAGTGATAGCGTGACCCCGGGTGATGCTCAAGCATCCTTCGAAATTTACCTGGGAAGAATCCAAGCTACCCTGGCACAATTGACCGTCGCAGATGCCAATTGCAGTTGCCCGTGCGCTAACAAGGAGCACACAGAGGCGAACAATTGCATCACTCCCGGTGATTCGCAGTGGATCTTTGAGCATTACCTGGGATTGAGGGTTCTTCCCATGTGCTGTGCAGATTATACATGTGGGAGCAGTTCTGCTTTAACCACCATGGAGGGCATTAGCCCATCGTTGGAAAAGCGAGTGGTGTACCCCCTTCCGACCATAGCGAGATCAAGGGAGAGAGTGATGATCCCTGTGATGATCAATAATCCCGAGGGAGTCCGCAATTTTGGATTAGAGATGTACTATCCTCAGGACCTGTTGGAGTATGCAGGGACTTTGGTAGCACCTCTGACTCAAGGGCTTATGCATGTGAGAGGCGAGGTCGAGACTCCGGGAGTTGTCCGGATCGAAGGGATCGGAGACGCCGGGATAACAACGCAAGAGGCAGGTTCGTTGAGTGTGGTCATCTTCCATGTAAGGGAAGGAGTGGCCGGTAGTGCCCATATCGTACTGAGCAATTTCATCGGAGATATTTTTGAAGCCGAAGCTGGCAGCAGCACATTTGTGTGCGGGGAAGACCTGACGGGTGAAGAGAGGAGCTTAACCTTAAGGCATGGTAGAATGAGCGGGGGATTGCTGGTCGTTCCTGTTGAAGTGACCGATGCTTTTGATATGAAAGCCTTCGGCCTCGAGGTTAAATACTCGACGGATAAGATGACTTTTCTGGGAGTCGAGCCCACAGAACTGACCAGAGATTTTGTAGCCGTCGACGGAAATGAGGTGGCAAATGGAGTGGTCAGGATCGGCGGGTACAGCATGAGCGGGATCCAGGAGATGACGAGTGGCTCACTCGTTGAACTGATATTCCAGTTGAGCGAATCCCGCGGCGAAGTCGAGATCATCCGCGTCGTCGACGACCTCAAAGACTTCCTGATCGTGAAGTAATCGGGGACGGGCCACGCCATCTTATTGATATTAATACAAATAGCTCTATTTTTTGTGTGATATTTTCCCTTAGAGTTGCGTTTTTGCCCCCAAAAGTACGCTTCTAAAGTTCCGCCACTCAGCTAGAAAACCCAAACCAATCGACACTTTGCGACATTCCTTGGAATTCTTTTTCCTGTCATAAGGGTATCGACACCCTTGAAGTTCGCCAATTTTAAAACCGAGAATTTGACATGTTGAAATTCTGCTCAAATTGGGGGACTTCACAAACTTTTAACATATTTTTAACAACTTTCTGACAACTCTCCTTTCAGCAGAGATTATCTTTACTTATGAAGAAAATGAATTGAATTTATATGGAGAGGAGTCATGAATAAAAAAACAACGCTATGTTTAATCCTAGGATGCATTATTTTTATCCTGGCTTTTTCTCTTAAGGCGGACGAAAAAGAAGAACGATGGATAAACCAAACGATTAAACAAGCCGCACCTCACACTCAAATCCCCGGAGGCGGCGTTTCTAGCGAACTTGGGCCTATGGAAAATGACGAGCTTAGCCTCATAGCCGTACACAACATCAACACACACCTCATGGAGGTCGCCAAACTCCGCGCCCAGGGCTGGCCTGAATCTGAGATTTCAGTGCAGTTCGAACAAAACCTAAAACACACTCAGATCGACACCGGCTCCATCTCAGGAAAACTCTCCGAAAAAGGGGCCGGCGTCATCAAGTACTATGCCTCTGTTACCGCGTACAATGAATTCGGCAGCTACTCTGGGTATGACTCTTACGCCTATTTCAACAACGGACGCTATAAAATCTCGAACCTGCTGCCCGGCAAATATTATGTGTTTGTCCGACCCTATTCTTACGAGGACCAATATTATCGAAACGCCGCTGACTGGAGAAAAGCCAATAAGGTCCGTGTCAACAAGTACAAGGAAAAGCGAAACATAAATTTTAAGCTCAAACTTACACAACAGATCGAAGGAGATCGGGCCATTTCGGATCAGGTCAAACGAAAAGATGGAACTCCATTGATAGATTGTATTATCTCTGTTTATGATTTAGATTACAGGAGCATAAATTACTCGATAACTGATACCAACGGACAATATGTTGTGCCCAATATACCCACAGGTGAATA
Source organism: uncultured Eubacteriales bacterium (assembly GCA_964540205.1). Taxonomy (GTDB): domain Bacteria; phylum Acidobacteriota; class Aminicenantia; order Aminicenantales; family Aminicenantaceae; genus WTAW01. The sequence goes on from CAZIMJ010000109.1 coordinate 10,984, forward strand.
CAAAGTATCCTGCAATTTTGAAGAATCCGGCGCCAACATGCACATCTGGTATCGAAATGCTCAATCCTTCGAAGACGCATCGATCGTTACCGTCAAAGACCCTAAAACCACTCTCAACATCGATTTTGTACTGGAAATTGGCGGGATCATCAAGGGGAAGGTTTTAAGTCCAGACGGTAAACCTGTCGAACCTTATGCCTGCAATGTCGTTGTTTATGATATGCAACAAAACATCATCCGGACAAGATCTACAGACGATAAAGGGAAATTCACTTTGGGTTTCCTCCCCAAAGGGAGATACAAATTACATGTCCGGTACTACGGACGAGAGAACTCCATAAGCTGCTGGTATAAGAATGCCAAAAAATTCAAGTCGGCTACACCCATTTCTGTAAATCCGGCGCAAACGAAAAATGTGACAATCAAACTCAAACGCGGGGGGATCATCAAAGAGACAGTCACCGGCAGCAATGGTCATTCCATTACCCTTGGATGCGAGATCAGGGCTTATGATGACGACGGCTGGTACATCAATAGTGGGCAAGTAGATGAAAGTGGACAGTTCTCGATCCAGGGTCTAGAAACTGGCCGCTACAAACTGTATGCGGAAGTTTACGAATACCCTTTCGAGGGAAGTTCACAGCCGGTCAGTGAATGGTACAACGACAAGTGCTCCTTCCGGGATGCAGAATTCGTTAAAGTAACGGCGTCAAAAACCAAAAGCAACATCATTTTTTCTTTATCACAAGGGGGATATATTACCTGTATAGTTTTGGGCCCTCATGGTTACTCTCTTGAATATGAAGTTTCTGTGTATGCCTATAATTCAAGGGCCGAGCTTGTCAGTTATGCGGATTTTACAAACTATGAAAGTCGCTTTGCGCTCAATGGGCTCCCCAGCGGAAATTACAGAGTGAGAGCTGTGTACTATGGCGACGAGGATTATCTGAGCGAATTCTATGACAACAAACGCTTTTTTGAGGTGGCCGAAGACATAACAGTCACAGCACCCAGCGGAACCGGAAATATTATTTTCGAATTGGATTATGCAGGGGTATTCCAGGGTTTTCTCACGGATGCAAAAAAGAATCGCGTTATCGATTCAGAGGACCATCCTGTCGTAATATATGCCTTCGATGCAGAGACCGGTGAGTTCTCGGGGCAAACACAAAACACTTTTATGAGTGGATATCACCTGGAGCTACTTGAAGGGCAGTACAAACTTGCCGCTTTAAGCTTCTATTACAACTGGATGACAGGCGCTGATAATCTTGGTGTGACCTACTACCCGAACAGGAAAAAATTCAATGACCCTGCAACCAAAATTTATTCGGCAAAACCCGGCTCTGCCAAAAAATTAGCGTCGCTTGTCCTCAATAGGCCCACAGGCTCCATTTCTGGGACTATTGAGGACAAAACCTCCGGTCTCGCCGTCACTCAAGGGTTCTATATTGCTTGGGTATTTGATGATGATGGCTATCTGGTCAGTCTATCCGGTTATGCCGATAGCAACAATCCTATATCCGGTGAATACCACGTCGGCGGGCTGAGCCCGGGCAATTATTATGTGATCGCAGCGGCAATAAACGATTTCAGTGATCCATACGATATCCCAGTGGAATGGTATGGTGGCGTCGAAGTGCCACAGGATGAGCTTTACAATTATACGCCAAAAATGGATATCCCGGCGGGTGCGGTCCCTGTATCGGTTGGCACAGGTGATACCGGCGGTATCGATTTTTGTCTGGATATCGAGGTAAAGAAATGAAATTGGAAATAGTTTGAAATAGTCCTTTGGCTGATCCAAATTATTGATTAATAAAGAATTAGACTCAATTTCCCTGTGATATTTTTCCTTAGAGGTGCGTTTTACTCCCCAGGTCATCACGTTTTTTGGATACCTGAGTTGACGTAGAGGGGGACATCATATTAATTTCCTCTTGGACTTAACAAACAAAAAAAGGAGGAAAAACGATGTCCCTTTAAGTATTGTATCACGCTCTTGGAATCTATGGCTATCATCATTTGAAGACTGAAAGCCACGGGGGAACAATTTATCTTTACATGGTAAGAGCGAAGAATCGCGGTGGCTTTTGTCGATCCTGGAAAGTGATCGGCAAGGGCTATTGCTGGCGGAGATTACGGACACTTCCCATTGGACGCAAACCTGTATTTACCGTAGTGAGGATGAGGCGTTTTTACTGCTAGAACTGTCGATGGATCCGTTATGAAGATCTAATAATTACGGACAGGAGAAAACATTATACGCACGCTCTGGAGACTTATATGATGGATCTCTGTGCACGGATGACGATTCGCGATGTGGCCCAACACACAAGGCTCTAAGCTCCGGAATGTCTCTGCTGGCTCGTTTCGCCAGGAAGTTGAAAAGACATGCTGCCGGGATACTCAACTACTTCGACTTCCCTATTTCTACAGCTAAAGCGGAGGGGATTAATAATCGCATTAAGGTCATTAAACGAAAAACATACGGCTACCGAGATATGGACTATTTTATGCTCAAAATCTACAACATCCACACCACTAGGTACTCTGAAACGTGATGAACCGGGGCAATAATGATCATTTAAGCCGACAATTCACAAGGAATGAAATTTCTCTATCTCACAAATAGGACAGGGATTGTGCTGTCACTCAAAATTTTATCGGCTAATGAAAAGGAGATGTAGTCTTCATATTTTTTATAGAGACTACCCCCTGTAATTATCATATCTACTCCCCATACATCTTTAACTTTCAGTATTTCTTTTTCCACGTCTCCAGTGCTCAGCAAATATTGTGCTTTGACGCTATATTTGCGCAAATATTCTTTGGCCTTGTTCTGCACCTGAATAGCTTTGGTTGTTTCTGTTGCGATCGTCAATACGGATAATTTAAATCCATTTTTCAGATAGAAATATCTCGTCAATTCAAGAGCTTTGTCTGCATAATAACCACCGGCGAAACAAAGAAGAACTTCATTCACTTCCCTTGGCAAAATCTTGTCGACAACAAGAAGGGGCTTGTCTATGTCATGCAGTACACGGATACACTCTGATCCCAACAACCGTTGGAGCCATTTTGCGTGCTCTCCTCTTTTTCCCATAATGACCAAATCCATCCCTATGGTTCGGCTCAGGATAATCCTGCTGGGAATTCCTTTATAAGCTTCAAACTTGTGTTTCACGCTGGCGTCGTTACAAACCTTTTCGAAATAACTTTTGATATTGTTCCCACGCTCATTTAAGGATGCATCAACGCTTTTGTTTAATTCAAAATAAGGATCAGGTATCACCAAGCCCTTTATGGACTTGAACCATGGCCCCTCAAAGAAGCGGATATCCTTCACGTAAAGACCGGTGAGAAGAGCATCGAATTTCTTGGCGTATCTAACGGCAAATTCTAAGGCGTTCTGTGAGTAGTCTGATCCTCCTATGGGGACTAAAATGTTTTTTATTTCCATCGCAAGCCTTTCGGGATCTCTTGGCCTTTTCTGTCCGATCTCCTCATCTTTCCGGACATCGAAACAATTGACCATTCAGAGTAATATTCATTAATAGTAAATATGGGATCCAATTCTCCTCAAGGATTTTGAATACTATTGTACTTGATTTCCCCACATATTTAAAGAAGCAATCTCGTTTCCATCGATAGCTGGTTTGATTGATCCAAATAACAGAATAGAGACAGGGAGATAAGAATCGTAGGATAATCTGGATACCTGTGTGGTAAAAAGGGGTGTTGAGATAATCCGGGGACTAGTTCCATACATGCCAAATGAATAGGCCAGCAGCCAAAACTGCGGCTAAAGTGAAAGGGAGTCCAATTCTAATGAAGTCTCTGAAACTGACAGTGTATCCTTCCTTCTTCAGCAGACCGCAGGCCACAATGTTTGCCGATGCACCAATGGGCGTGATGTTTCCTCCCAAGCTTGCCCCGATGAGTAAACCAAACAGAAAAAGGGGGGGATTGACTCCAAGCTTCATAGACATTGAAAGAGCAACAGGCAGCATGGCCGCCAGAAACGGTACGTTGTCTATGAATGCCGAGAAGAGAACGGCGATCAAGATGAGCAATACATACCCGCAGAAAACATTCTCTCCCACCAGGCCTGATAGAGCGACAGAGATTCTTTCGGTCCATCCGGTGAGGGTCAGACTTCCCACAAGGATAAATATTCCCATCAGGAAAAAGGTCGTATCCCAGTCCAGGGATTTGAGTCCTTGAATAAGATCCGACCTATTCCTCAATGTCTCATAAAGAGCACAGATGACTCCAAAGATCATGCAGATGACGCCGGCTGTATAAGTAAATCCTGGATCAAGGAAAGAGGATAGGGCAAGGGCGAAAATCATGGCGACCAAAAGGCAGGTTGGAATCCAGGACTTGACCTTCTCGACCCTCAGGAACACTTCTTTTTCTCGTTGTTTCCTGAAAATAAAGTATAGGACAACAAGGGAAAAAAATGCACTCAACTCGACTGCAAAGAAGATGCCGGGCTTTCCCTTGTAGAAGAAAAAATCGCCAAAAGTCATTTGGGCAAATCCACCCAAAAGCATGCTCGGGGGATCTCCGATCAAGGTGGCGGCTCCCTGCAAGTTGCTGGAGATAGCTAAGGCGATCATCATCTTCATCGGATTAAAATTCAATTTCTTGGCGAGTGTCAGAGCAATAGGCGCAACGATCAGGACAGAGGCCACGTTCTCGACAAAAGCCGATATGAAGCCGGTCAAAGCGCAGATAAGGAGAATGGCCCAGGCCGTATTTTTCGCTTTGTTGACGATAATCTCTGCCAAATAGGCCGGGACTCTGCTTTTCATGAAAACGTCAGCAACGACTAACGTCCCCACAAATATTCCCATGACATTCCAGTTTATGGAAGAAAGGGCCTCTCTTAAGGTCACAGCCCGGGTGAGCACAACTAACAGTGCGCCAAGTGCAGCGATGAGGGTTCTCTTTTTGGGAAGCAGAACAAACAGGAGGTAACTCAGGAGGAAAATAACGAGGGATATGAATTCCATGGGAACAAATCCTTATGAACGTTGAGAGTTTGTCCTTTTTTTCAGTATTATATCAAAACATCCGAACAAAAAATAAGCATCCAATTTGACTTTTTTATTGAATTGGTTTAAGATTCTGGTAAATTAGAGAACAATTAGAAAAAGAGAGAAGAAGGGGACCAAGGTGCCTATTCCATATATCATCAATATAAACGGACTCTTTCCCTAAAAATAAAACACACCACCCCAGAGTCGGATTATTTAGCTCACTAGGGTAACGGTAAAAAATCCAAAAAATCATTTCGCAAAGGAGACATGTATGAAAAACATGATTAGGTTATCAGTAATGGGGATTTTGGTTGTATTTCTTCTTGCTAGCTGCTCTAAACCTCAACAGGCATTAGATGAGGCAAAAGCAGCTGTCGAAGCAGCAAAAACCGAAGGCGCTGACATCTATTCAGCAGAGGAACTCAAGGCGCTGAACGATTCGCTCACCGCAGCGATGGATGAAGTCGAGACCCAGAGCAAAAAGTTTTTTAAGAGCTATGGTGGCTCCAAAGGTATGCTGGCAAAGGTCAAAGCCGAAGCCGACGCACTGAAAGCTTCTATTCCGGAAAGGAAGGAAAAGGCGAAAAATGAGGCTCTTGCAATGATGGAAGAGACAAAGGCCGCGGTCGAAGAGGCTAAAACGTACCTGGAAAATGCACCCAGAGGAAAAGGCACGAAAGCGGATATCGATGCTTTCACAGCCGATTTAAAGGGCTTAGAGGATTCTTTAACAAGCGTCCAGGAATCGATCGACGCCGAAGAATATTTTGGTGCTTTGGACTCAGCCAAGACGATCAAGGAAAAGGCAATAAGTATTTCGGACCAAATTAAACAGGCAATAGAAAAGGTCAAGAAATAACGTTAAGATATCCTTGATCGCATGTGCTTAAGAGATTGGAGGTTTGTTGTCTGCCTTTTCTTAACGTTTATTGCTGTAGGATGTAAGGGCAAACCTGTCCCTCCAGAAGTCCACGAAGCTGAACTTCAGGAGCAAGCTCTCTGGAGGGCGGGAGCTGCACTCTACACCCCTGAGGAGTACGATCAGTATTCGAAATCTCTGCGTGCAGCAAAAGACCAGCTCATCAAAGAAAAGGCAAAGTTTCCTCTGCTGCAGAATTACCAGGAGGCCCAAATGGCCTTCCAAGCTCTTCTGAAAACAGGAGAAGATGTCCAGGAGAAGGTGGAGGATCACAAGCTGCGCAGGTCGGAAGCCATTTCAAGTCAAATAGCTTCATTCACGAAAAGGATCGACAATGTTAAAAAACTCTCCAGGATGATCAGCGAAGGCCGGTTTGCCCGGTCCCTTCTCATACGCACAGAGCTGAAGATGAGGGAGAGCGATCTTTTGTATAGGAGAGGAGATTTCATTGAGGCAGAGAAAAAATTAAAAGAAGCGATCTCTTACCTCCAGGATGTGGAAGATGTGGTGTTTTCAGTTCTGGGCCGGTACAGAGATGAATCTTTGTTGAAAAAATGGGAGACATGGATAGGGGAGACTATCTTGGAGTCAAAACAAAATGGGGCATTTGCCATTACTGTCACTAAGATAGACCGAAAATTAGCTGCTTATAAGGGGGGCCGGCTTTTTATAACATTCAAGGTCGGGTTGGGACCAAACAGCTTGGCGGACAAACTCCACGCCGGGGACAATGCCACCCCGGAGGGAAAATACAGGATCGTTAAGAAAATTCCGCTAAGTCAGTATTACAAAGCGCTCCTGCTGAATTATCCCAACGAAGAGGATCAGAAACGTTTTGTGCGGGGAAGGGCGGAGAATATCATTCCACCGGGAGTGGGCATCGGAGGATTGATCGAGATCCACGGAGGAGGCATGGATTCGATTACAAATGGTTGCATTTCTCTCGAAAATGAAGACTTGGATAAGTTTTACGACCTGATTGATGTCGGTACGACCGTGACCATTGTGGGATCGACGCGACGCCAGAACGATCTTTTTTTCGGTCAGAACCGGTAAAACATGCGTAAAAAGAAGCTGTATTTTTCTATTCTTGGAGTGATCCTCACAGTATTTCTGATCTTAGTCGCGATTGGTTACTACTTGGGGAGCCGGACGCAGTCACGATTGAAGGCTGTTTCGGTGGCGGATAACTCGACACAGGCGGGAACAGCAAGCAAGAGAGTTGATAGGGCTGTGTTGGAGAGAAAGATCCAGAAATTGGCTCCTAAAGGAGTCTACATTGTTATCGATTCGGGTAAAAACATTCTCTGCCTCAGGAAGGGAACTGAGATTCTCCTTCGAGCCGTTGTCTCTTGTGGGAGCGGTAACATCCTCCAGGAGCCGGGGGGAAAAAGGACATGGGTTTTTGACACTCCCAGAGGAGTCTTTTCTATCACGTCGGAAATCAAGGACCCGAGCTGGATAAAGCCTGACTGGGCATTCATAGAAGAGGCAAAAGCAATCCCCACAAATCCGAATGATAGGATTGAAACGAGTGTCTTAGGGGATTACGCTTTGGGCTTTGGAGATGGATACTTCATCCATGGAACGCTATACACTCGGCTTTTAGGGAGAAATGTGACCCATGGGTGTATAAGAGTGGGAGATAAAGATCTCAAAAAACTATTCGTGGAAGTTACGATCGGAACTCCCATATTCATTTATTGATATGCGGACCAAGTGGATTTTTATAATTTTCCTCTTACTCTTGAGTGGGGGGCTATCCCGGTCCGCAGACACAGAAACCCAGGTGAGCCCGTCTCTTCAGGCGGAATTCTCGCTCGCCGTTTCAACCGATCTTTATATAGTCTTCGATATCCCAGGACGGAAAATTGACCTGAAGGCAAAAGGGATAATCCTCAGAACCTGGAAGATAGAAAAAATCCGTTTGTGGGGGGACCCTATACCGTTAAATCCGGCATCTCTTTTGAAAAAAAGCGCTTTATTTCCTCCCCAAAGAGAAGATATAAAGCCGGGCGAGACCGATGAAGAAACAACATTTGAACTAGAGGCTCTCGAGCTAAGTGATATGCCTTCAAGTTACACTCTCAGGTTGGAGCAGAACATTTCCATGTATATCGGGCCACAATCGACAGGGTGGACATCCTTTCTGAGAAACATAGGCTGCAGCCTAAGGTGGCATTTTTACCCGCCCTTAAAAACTGTCTGGACCAAGGTGAAGAAACAGTCCTTTACCGTATTTGAGGTAACCCTGGAGAACAAGGAAGAATCCCAGGCTTTTTACTGGGCTTTGGGTGAAAACTCGCCATTTCTTATCCTACCCTTCTAATTGGACTGCGTATCCGATTTGGCGATAGGGTGGCGAGGATGAATCGCCCGCTCTTTATCGCCTATGTGCTCAAGGAAGACTTGCGCCGACTCTGGCGCTTACCCAATCGAAGGGAGGCCGAGAGATACCTCTATGACTGGATCCACAAGGCTCTAAGCTCTGGAATATCTCTGCTGGCTCGTTTCGCCAGGAAGTTGAAAAGACATGCTGCCGGGATACTCAACTACTTCGACTTCCCTATCTCTACAGCTAAAGCGGAGGGGATTAATAATCGCATTAAGGTCATTAAACGAAAAACATACGGCTACCGAGATATGGACTATTTTATGCTCAAAATCTACAACATCCACACCACTAGGTACTCTGAAACGTGATGAACTCCACCCAAAAGTGCAACAAGAATAATTCTAAAAGTTCAACTACTAGAATGGGAAAAAAGAAAGGATTGAACAGATTACTGTTCTTGTTTTTCTTCTTACCCTCGGTGTCTCTTGCAGCCACGGTCCAGGGAACAATACGTGCTTCCAAAACAGATAAACCAATAGAAAACGCTCTACATACAAAAAAAGCTATTGTTTAATCCCTACCAGATCTAACATAAAAGCATACACCAGAGCTGTCTCTCTGTACTGTTTGAATCGGCCCGATACCCCACCATGACCTGCCTCCATGTTGATATGGAAGATCAGCGGATTGTCATCTGTCTTCATGGCGCGGAGTTTTGCCACCCATTTTGCCGGCTCAAAGTACTGAACCTGGGAATCATGGTAACCGGTCGTCACCAACATCGCAGGATAATCCTTCGCTTCCACTTGATCATAAGGAGAGTAGGAGAGCATGTAATCATAATATTCCTTGTTCTGCGGATTGCCCCACTCATCGAACTCCCCCGTGGTAAGAGGAATACTCGTATCCAACATCGTAGTGATCACATCCACATAGGGGACATCTGCAATGACACCTTTCCACAGGTCGGGACGTATGTTCAAGACAGCTCCCATCAACAAACCTCCGGCGCTTCCCCCCATGGCAAACATTTTATCCGGGCTGGTGAATTTTTGCTCAACCAGATATTCCCCGCAATCGATAAAATCATAGAAGGTATTTTTCTTCTTAAGCAGCTTACCATCTTCATACCACCACCGTCCCATCTCTGAGCCCCCGCGGATGTGCGGAATGGCGAACACAAATCCTCTGTCCAGTAAGCTCAACCGGTCAGAACTGAAGGCCGGGTCCATGCTCGCCCCATATGAGCCATATCCATAGAGCAGGAGTGGATTGTCACCGTCCTTTTCTAGCCCCTTTCTGTAGACTAAAGAGATCGGAACCTTTGTGCCATCCCTTGCCGTTGCGAAGTGGCGCTCGGTGACATAATTGCCGGGATCGAAATCGCCGACCACTTCTTGCTGCTTCAGCAGCTTTTTTTCTCCACTTACCATATCATAGTCGAAAACAGAGCGGGGAGTCGTGAGAGATGTGTAGTTATACCGTAAAAGGTCCGTGTCGAAATCAGGATTCATCGACATATAAACCACATAAGCTTCCTCTCCAAAGTCGAGATAGTGCTCGGACATATCTGACCACTTGATGATATGGATCTGTGTCAGGCCATTTTTTCGCTCTCCCAGAACGAGGTGATTCTTGAAGATCTCGAGTCCTTGAAGAAGGACATCCTCCCGGTGGGGGATGACTTCTGTCCAGTTCTCTTTGCTTGTTTTATCGACCGGAGTTTCCATCAGTCTGAAATTTTTGGCATCCCAATTTGTGAGGATGTAGAATTTGTCTTGGAAATGGTCCACACGGTACTCCAGGTTTTTCTCACGCGGCTGTATGATCTGGAAATCACCATCAGGACGATCCGCATCCAAATACTTAAATTCCGTCGACAAGGTCTGCACAGAGGCAATCATAAGGAATTTCTTCGACTTGGTTTTGAAGACAAATATATTGAAAGTTTCATCCTCTTCGGTGTAGATCACTTTGTCTTCAGAGACGTCAGTCCCCAAAACATGTTTCATAATCTTATAGGGGCGCAGCGTGATTGTATCCTTTAGCGCGTAGAAGACGGTTTTGTTGTCGTTGGCCCAGGCTGCCCGGCCCGATGTGTTAAGGATCTTATCCTCGAGAACTTTACCCGTGGTTAAGTCCATGAAATAGAGCGTGTAAAGCCTGCGGCTGACCGTATCCACACCATAAGCGATCAGATTGTTGTTGGAGCTCGTGGAATAGCCGGCAACATTGAAAAAGTCATACCCTTTCGCCATTTCGTTGACGTTCAGCAAAATTTCCTCTTCTGCGTCCAGGCTCCCTTTTTTGCGGCAATAGATCGGGTATTCATACCCTTCCTCATATCGCGTATAGTGATAATAATTCTGATCCTTATAGGGAACAGACATATCGGTCTGTTTGATCCGCCCTACGATCTCGTTGTAGAGCTCTTCCTGGAAATCTTTGGTGTGGGCTAACATAGCATCTTTGTAAGCATTCTCCGCCTCCAAGTATGCGACGACTTCTGGATTGTTCCGCTCGTTAAGCCAGTAGTAATTGTCGATGCGCGTGTCTCCATGCGCGGTCAGCTCTTTTGGAATTATTTTAGCGACCGGAGGCTTTATCGTCTCGGCTGCTATTTCTCCCTTTTCAACCTCCCCGCATCCCATGTAAGAGAAAAACAGCAAAAGTAAGATCGCGGCGAAAGATAGGGTTTTTGATGCCTTGTCAAAAAATTTGAATTTCATCCGAACCTCCTAATTGGGGATGGTAGTCATGATTACACAATTACCTGCTCTTAGCAAGCGATTGACACTGGCTCCGTTTAAGCTAACAGTAAATTCCATAAAACAGCATTGGATTAATTTAATCGGGTCGTTCGGGAAAATGAAGACTCTCCCTATAAAAACTCTGCCCGCTCTTTTGTGATAAAGGCCTCTTATCTCCTTCGGTTGTAAAAAAGCGGAATTCCTCGGTCTACACTAGAGAACAAATCTAGTCATTCCAATCCCATTTCCTTCAGGATAAAATGGGCGCCGGCAAACTTTTCCGTGATAAAAAGAACATATTTGATGTTCACGGAGATCGTGCGCTGAATCTCATAATCATACTGCCAGTCGCCGGTCATAGCCTCATAGTTTCCATCAAAAGCTAAACCCACAAGCTCACCCTTTGCATTCATCACAGGACTGCCGCTATTGCCCCCAGTAATATCGCACCGGTGTGTAAACGCCACGGGAACATCATCCAATCGACTGTCTGCCCACTGTCCGAAATCTTTCTTTTCCCATAAATCATTGAGCTTGTCCGGGTTATCGAAGGGAAATTCTCCCGTATCCTTCTCGACCACTCCTTTGAGCGTTGTGAACGGCTCATACCATACCGCATCGGCCGGCCTGTAACCTGCCACATGCCCGTATGTGAACCGCATCGTCCCGTTGGCATCCGGATACAATCCTTCGCCCTTCCACTCGTAGAGCGCATCGATGTACTCTTTGCGCAGACTGATAATATTCGCATTAAATTCCTCTGTCCGTTTCTGTAATGCCTCCGTTTCATCATACATCTTGGCTGCCATGTTAATCAGAGGATCTCCAAGCGCCTCAAGTTCTTTGGAGCTTTTATCAAACAGCGATCTGGCATATTCCACATCCATGAGTTCGGTCTTTGCATATGCCTCTTCCACAAAATCGTCGATGGATTGACTACCGCTGAATAAATATTCAAGACCTTCGATCCTCTGCCCTTCAGGCAATTCCTTGACGATACCCAAAACGCGTTTCAGCATCGCTTTATCCACAGGTTCATAGTAACTGTAGTATCGAAGATGAAGATTTTTGACCGTCTGTTCTACACTCCGCTCAGTAAAATAGGGAGCACGCTCCTCATCGGGCTTCTCCCTCTCTCTGGCCACTCCATAGATCTGGCTTGCCAGTGACGATAAAACGCCGTTTGAAAATCCGAACAAGCCCATCGCATCGTCCTTCGCTTTTAGCTTCGCCAATTCCGTATACTGGGCTTTGATCCGGTCCAGAATATCGCCGTATTTCTCTTTGAGCTTGGGCTTGCTTTCGATGAAGCTCATGAGATCTTTTTCGAAGTTTTTCTTCCTCTCGAGGAAATTGGTTTTTATCATACCATCGATCTTTCCCTGGGAATTTTTCATGGTGTTATTCAAGCCGGAATCCAAGCTGGCCACTCGAATTCTTCCTTCTTCGGAGTCCTTGGTGTGACTTGCCATGAGCTCTATAAGCTCCTTGAAGTTTTGTATCGTCTCGGGATAGTTGTATTTCAAATTCCAGGCTACGGAATTGGACGTGCGCCACCGCGTCGTCGCCCCAGGAAAACCCAGAATAAAAGTGAAATCACCGTCCTTGAGATGGTCCTTCGCCACCCGCAAGTAATTCTTGGGTTTTACAGGGATATTGTCGGGGCTGTATTTTGCGCCGGACCCATCCGGAGCCATATAAACGCGCAGATAGGTGAAATCCCCTGTATGGCGGGGCCACATCCAGTTGTCGATATCACCCCCATAAGTGCCAATAGAATCCGGTGGCGCATAGACAACACGAACATCTTGATACCTCTTATAGACAAAAAGGATGTATTGTTTGCCGTTGTACATGGCAGCAACATTGGCGAGGATGTCGTCCCTTCCACCTTCGATCTTTTCTGTCATCTGCGTGATGGTTCCGTTGATCTTTTTATCCCGCTCAACGGGATCTTGAATGCCCTCGGCCGCAGCAAGGATCTCTTTTGTAACGTCTTTTATTTTCTCGAGAACAGAAGCCCTTGTGCCGATGGCCTGGAGTTCCTCGCTTCTATCCTTCGCTAAGAATCCATTTTTGATGTAATCCTTCCCCTCAGAAGAGGCTCTCTGAAGCGCACCTTCAGCACAGTGATGATTCGTGAGCACTAAACCTTCCGGCGACACAAAGGAGGCCGTACATCCCCCCAACCACACGATCGCGTCCGTGAGGGATATCTTCTCAGGATGATAAATATCCTCCACACTGATCTCGAGTCCTTTTTTCTCGAGCTCTAGCTGCTTCAACTGAGTGAGCAGCCACATGCCTTCCTCTGCCATTGCAGGAAAAATGAAGACCAGGCTAAAAAATAATACACAGACTATTACTTTTTTCATCACACCCTCTCCTTTTTTGCCAATTTTTTGCCCCTATTTATCTACACGCAAATAGATCATACAGAAATCTTATTATACAAAATTTTAGAGGAAAACTGCATAGAAATCCTTAAAAGATAAAAATCACCAAAGGCCGGATTAAAATGCAGACAAAGAATAAAGAATATCAAAACGGTTTTTTATCGAACTGGATGTTGTATTTTTTCAGCTTCTCATTCAGTGTGGTGTATTTCATCCCGAGAAATTTTGCAGCGCTTCTTTGATGGCCATTGCACTGGGACAGGACGCGAAGCAGAATGGTTTTCTCCACGTTGCCGATGAGCTCCTTGAAGGGCACTCTCTGCCGGACACAAAAGTACTCGATGAAAAGCTCAAAGACCTCTTTTCGGAATGTTCTCTCTTTCCATTCGTCGAGATACTCCGGGCGCATCTTTTCGACCGATTCCATATGGGACATTCCCCCGTTGAGAGGTCTTGGCAAATGGGGAACACTTTGGTCTCTGTGTAGGTTTTCTGTCGCCATTGTATCTTTCCTTTTATCCCGTAAATTTAATCTTTTTCTTTACCTCTTCGGCAATCATAGGGAGTCCATCCTGGATCTTGATCTTATCGATCTCGCCATACCGAAGAGATTCACAGTACTTAATAAAGGAGTACCATGCCGGATGAATGTAAATCATCCCACCCGCTTTGATATTCTCATCTGATCTCGCTACGCTGTTAGCCATGATCGTTCTCTCCTTCATTTATTCACATTTGCAAAAAATATACCAACACCTCTATATGGGGGAAATGACCTGTTTTTTTGGCTTTTTATGTCCATTTATGAACAATCTCTATCCGTATCCGGACACAATTTCTGCTCAGACCGTTCTTACTTGTTGAATTTAAAGAAGATAGACCCATTTAGCACACCGTTTTTTACCTTAGAGTGCACTTTTCATACAAAAAAACACAATTCTAAGGCAATTATAAGAGGCCCTGAATGTTAATAATTCCCAGGTAAGAAAATCTTCCCTCGATTTCCGGCTGGATTCTGATATAATATTGCCACAAACAAGGGAAAACCTGTTGAGAAGGAGGGAACCGTTTTGATGATTATTCAAAGAACGGGAACGCTCCCCTTTAGGAGTCTTAAATGAGTGACAGGGGCAAAACAAAATCTCAACTCATAGACGAATTGAAGACCCTCCGAAAATACGTCGCAAAAATAGAGAGATCAAATATGGACATCAGTGACAGAAAAGAGGCGGAAAAGCAGATTCTCATGGCTAATGAGAGGCTCAAATTCCTGCTCTCTTCAACATCAGTCGTTATTTATACAGCTGAAGCCTATGGCGACTTTGCAGCGACATTTATTAGCGAGAATGCCAAGCAACTGACCGGATATAAACCAATAAGTTTTATTCAAAATCCGAGATTTTGGCTCGACCACATCCATCCTGATGATGTTCAGCGTGCTTTGAATGGGGCGACGATTGTTTTAGATAAAGACATTCATAAGGAAGAATATCGTTTCCGAAAAAAGGATGGATCGTACATATGGGTGTCGGATGAGATGAGACTGGTTCGCGACAAAAAAGGACGCCCTGTGGAAATTATAGGATACTGGCTAGATATATCCAAAAATAAAGAGACAGAAGGGGATCTGCAGAAGGCTTATGAACTCATGGAGCAAAGAGTGGAAGATAGGACAGCAGAGTTGAGGGAAGCCAACATACAAATGAGACAGGAGATCGATGAGCGCATACGCTTCGAAAAGGCACTCGAGGAGAGGGAAAAGGAGCTAGAAAAACAGACCGTTGCCCTTGAACAGAAAAATATAACGCTCAGGGAAGTCATTGCTCAGATCGAGGTCGAGAAAAGAAAGATCCAGGATGATATTATGGTCAATGTTCATGTCACTATTTCTCCCATACTGGAGAAGCTTAGAATTGAAAATGTCTCACCAAGGCAGGTTGCTTTACTTCGCCACCACATCAATGATCTCACATCCTCTTTTGGCTCTGAAATAACAAAAAAAAGTATGAAGCTCACAACAAAAGAGATCGAAGTTTGCAACATGGTTAAGGCTGGGCTATCAAATATAGATATTTCTCGACTTCAAAATATTTCCCCAAAAACCGTGGAAGGACACAGAAAAAGAATCAGGCAGAAATTGGGATTAACGGGCAAGAAGATCAATCTCACTTCCTACCTCCAGCAAGTTTAAGTCAATATGGTCAAATGAATCCAAAATAAAAAATGTGGAGATCGGACGAGGACCTTATGTTGATGTACCAGAATGGAGATATAGATGCATTCGAGCTTCTTTATCGCAGGTTTCAAATTCATTGATATTCTTTCCCCAGCAAGACAAGGGGAAAGCAACTTCCTCAATCCAAAAAAAGATTGTCACGCTTTGCGTCTTGTGTAAGAGATACTATTCGATCTTAATTTTTTTCTTTCTTGTCTCTCTCTTTTTTTCAATTTTCTCCATGGCTTCGATTTTGGCATCAATGAGGGAGCGGAGGGAAAGAAGCATTTCCTTCCTGGCATTCATTAGATGACCCACTGTCTTTTCGGGGATAAATATGGAGAATAGATCTTCGGGAATACTGATTCGGATTTCTCTTGTTTTTTCTTCAGACATTTTTACGCCTCCTTCATTGGAGTGATATTTTTGCTTATACAATCTCTTTGCGAAAACTAATTCTCAGTTTCTCCTCCTCAAACTTTGCATCTTCGATCGCATAGTTGAGCAACGAATGAGGAACGAGAATGGTTCTTTTATAGTTTCCTACTCGAATATTCAACTCTTCACCGTCCTGAAGAAGGTTCAAGTCTGACTTTTTCACAAATGGTAATTTCAGGAACATATCAAAGCCACCCTTAACCTTCTTAATACTTATCGGTTTTTCAGAATAGAAGAACCGAGCCGGATTTTCGGTGTTGTATATTCGTTTGGCTATTTTATTTAAGAGGGTTTTTCCCACAATTTCCTGGTCAAAAAGCTCCAGATTGTTTATAGGAAGAGGAGAGAAGCCTTCGTGAATCATCTGTATGTAGGATTCCTGGATGTCTTTCCACTTTTTAAAATAGTCATCTTTCACTTTGTCGGGAAGCACACGATTAACGATAACCATATCAACTGTGTATCCAAAGAGGCTGAAGAAAGTGAATGCTCTTTGAGATTCCTTTATGACCATTTTCTCCGGATTGACTACGAGACGGATGGATGTCGTTTGGTTGTCTGCGAGGATTCCTTTCATTTCTGCCAGCTGTGTGCTGAGATTCTTCATTGCGCCAAAAACCTCATCTTCAGGAAAGGGAATAGGAAGGAGCATTTTGGCGACAGGCCTCACGGCCCTAGCTGCTGTTCTCTGGATGGGGAAGATGTGTTTGAGATACCAATTTGTTATCTCCGGAGCACTGAGAAGCCTAAGCGTATCGGCAGTCGGGGCGCAATCGACAATGACAACATCATATTCTTTAGTCAGGCTGTATTTCCTGATTTTCATCAGACTGAACAACTCTTCCATTCCTGGGAAAAGACTCATTTCTTCGGCTTCGATCGTTTCAATCCCCTGGGATGAAAATAAGTCGGATAGATAATTCTTGATCTCTCCCCACTTTTCCTCTATTTCCTCCTGGGCACTGATTTCCTGGCCGTAGAGATTGGATGCGATCTTTTTTGGCTGATTCGAGAGCTGCACCTCGAACGAATCTGAAAGGCTATGGGCGGCATCGGTTGAGATGACAAGAGTTTTGTAGCCCTTCTGAGCGGATAGAAGTGCTGTTGCTGCCGATACAGTTGTTTTTCCTGTTCCACCCTTCCCAGTGAATAGAACGATTCGCATAGTGAATGTCTCAATTTTAATTCTAGCACAGATAAAATTGTTATGGGGAAAATTTTGCGTGAGGATGATCTTCCTGCAATAATAATTTCCACATTTCCTTAACGTTTTATCAGATTTCCTGATATATTATATTCCATATGAAGGAGACAGGTGGGGTAGTATGCTAGGCAATCTCAAATTAGTCCTGCTTCAACACAAAAAGTTCCTCGCCATTTTCTTCTTCATTGTTTTTCTGCCGTCCATTATTCTGGCCATTTTTGGGATCAGGTCTATCCACAATGAAAGATACAAGCTCCAGCAGCTAAACCTCGAACAGCAAAGAAGGTTTGTCAAAAATTTTCAAGCCGAAGTACTTTCACTCATCGAGAGAAATCCATCGAGTATGAGGGAGTTCTCAACGAGTCGAGCCTTCATCGATTTGGACTATCGAGCGTTTAGTGATTTGATTTCAGAACGGATCCTGGAGAAATCGCTTTTCGGGCAGATTGTCGTCTTTAAATCTGATCAACCACCCTGGCTTCCCAGCTTTCAGGTTTTTCCACCGGGTGCAAAAGAATTCATCATTCCCTCAGAATGGAAAAGATGGCAACCTGATATAGCAAGAGCGGAAAGGGCTGAATTTCAGCGCAAGAATTATACCGATGCTATCTCCCTATATAGCCAGATCCTGCGCAGAGCAAAGGATAACCAGGTCAAAGCCTGGATTCAGAGCCGTATCGCACGCTGTGTGCTCAAGCAGAAGGA
>CAZIMJ010000110.1:0-2186 GCA_964540205.1 uncultured Eubacteriales bacterium
TGCTCTTGAGTGATGCCCTTCCATTGCTCTTCTTTATCGTGCAGACGTTGGGAGTGGGCAATAACACTCGCCCTATGGGCCGCGAGAGGCTGAGCCGTCATTCAGGATTTGAGATGTTCGACGAAGTGACTCCTGAGGAAGTCGCTCGGACATGTGCTCGGGAATCTGTGGCTATGCTTGAGGCAAAGGATGCCCCTGCCGGGATTATGGATGTCGTCATGCAGAACGGCTGGGGTGGTGTTCTCGTGCACGAGGCTGTGGGTCACCCGCTCGAAGCGGACAATATCGCTAAACAGGTCGGTGCTTTCACTGGAAAGATCGGCCAAAAGGTGGCCAGTGATGTGTTTACCATGGTCGATGACGGAAGTCTACCCAACATGAGAGGGACAACCAGTTATGATGATGAGGGGACACAGATGAAAAGGAATGTTTTGATCAAGGATGGTGTTCTCCAGAAATACATGAGCGATATTCTTTCCGCAAAACAGATCAATCAGGAACGAACCGGTAACGGGAGACGTGAGAGTTTCCGATACATCCCAATTCCCAGGATGACAAATACCTTTATCGATAGAGGAAAAGATAATCCTGAAGGCATTCTTGCTTCCACAAAAGAGGGCTTGTACGTCCAGAGTTTGAGCGGAGGAAGTGTGAATCCCATCACTGGAATGTTCAACTTCACCTGTCGTGAGGCGTATCTGATCGAGAACGGAAAAAAGACAATCCCAGTCAAGGGTGCCACGCTTATCGGTAGCTGTCTGGATATCATTGCCAATACAGATGCAGTCGGGGATGACTTGGCATTTGGGCCAGGCATCTGCGGTAAGGGCCAGAGTTGCGAGGTCTCTGCAGGCCAACCGACTTTGAGGATCCATGGGATAAATGTCGGCGGTAGCAAAGCGAGAAGAGGATAGAAAGGAGGGATCCATGGATTATAAAAATTTAGCAGAACAGCTTGTTAAAAAATGTTTGGGAAATGGAGCCGATGAGGCTGAGGTCCTTATCCAGTCTGGAAGAAACCTCAGCATAGAAATACGTAACGGAGAGATTGAGACTGTCGAAGAGGCGTCCTCACAAGGCGTGGGTTTTCGTGTGTTCACCCAGGGCAAAATAGCATTTTCCAGCTGTAACGATTTTTCTGAAGCCGCCTTAGAAAATGCCATTTCCAGTGCTATCGGATTTGCGAAAAATCTCACTTCCGATGCAAACAATGTGCTGCCCGACGATCAGGGGATCACACAGGTGGAGGGACTTTACGATCCACATATCACTCAGGTCGCCATGGATAAAAAAATCGAAATGGCAAAAACCGTTGAGAAGATGGCCATGAAAGATCCTCGGATCACAAAAAGTGCGGGTGCGGCTTATGGGGAAGGAGAGAGTGAGACCTTTCTCGCGAACTCCAATGGCCTATCGAAATCAAAAAAATCTTCTTTATGCTCCTATGGCGTTTCTGTCGTCGCAGAGAAAGAGGAACAAAAATCTACAGGAGGTGAGAGGTGCACTAGGCGATCCTTCTCTGATTTAAAGCCTCCTGAAGAAATCGCCGAAAAGGCAGCTAAAGATGCTTATGAGATGCTCGATCCGCAAATGGTGAAGACCCAAAAGGCCCCTGTGATCTTTGATCCAGATGTGGCCAGGGCTATCTTGGGTGGAATACTGGCCGCCATTAACGGAGAACGAATCCTTCAGGGTGCAAGTTTTCTAAGGGAGAGCTTGGATAAAAAAATCGCTTCAGAATTGATTACACTTATAGACGACGGCACTCGACCTAAAGGAATGGGAAGCACCCCTTTTGATGGAGAGGGAGTGCCTACGCAAAAGAGAGTTATTGTGGATAAAGGTGTTCTTAAGGGATTTATTTACAATACCATCGTCGCTAAGAGGGCAGGAGTAAAAAGCACGGGGAATGCCTCAAGAAGAGGTTACACCAATCTGCCTGGAATCGGCCCCCACAATTTCTACATGGAGGCTGGTCAAAACGCTCCTGGTGAGATTATCAAATCGACCAAAAAAGGTCTCTATCTGAAAGATGTTACCGGCTACGGGATCAATCCTGTCAATGGGGATTTTAGCGGCGGAGCATCCGGTTTTTGGATCGAAAATGGCAAACTTGCCTTTCCCGTGAAAGGGCTAACGATTGCCGGGACCGCAGAAGCCATATTGAACGGGATTGACATGGTGGG
>CAZIMJ010000111.1:0-29046 GCA_964540205.1 uncultured Eubacteriales bacterium
AAGGTCTTCCCAAATTCATCCTTCCGGCAGCATTCTTACTGGCAGTTATACTCATCGTCGCATTCATTTTTTGGCCGGATAACGAACAAGTGCCGCTTCAGATCGATACCGCCCCCCCCGATGCAGAGGTTATTCCGGAAAACGGGACACTCGAAATTGTTTCAAGCCCTGTTGGAGCAGATGTTTTTATCAACGGCGAA
The DNA here is from genome assembly GCA_964540205.1 of uncultured Eubacteriales bacterium. Taxonomy (GTDB): domain Bacteria; phylum Acidobacteriota; class Aminicenantia; order Aminicenantales; family Aminicenantaceae; genus WTAW01. The sequence continues at coordinate 201 of CAZIMJ010000111.1, forward strand.
TTACAGGGAAAAACACCCTTCATACATCAATTGCCACCCGGAACCTATACGCTGCGCATTAAACATCCGATGTACCAGGAACAGAGCGAAGAGATCGTCGTCGATTATGATGAAGAATATCGCAAAGAATATGAGCTCATCCCCTATTATACTCTGATTTTCCCGGCTCAACCTTCCGACTCAAGGGTCAAAATCGATGGAAGATACAAAGGTCAAACACCGCTGACCATCGAAGACTGGACAAAAAAAACGATCCGGGTCACCATCGAAAAAAGTGGGTATTCGACCTTTGATAAAACAATATCTCTTGAGCCCGGCACCAATCAGATCGACTATTCCCTTGCGCGACAAACACCGGCAACGCCGACAACCTCAAAAACCTCAACCCCATCACCAAAACCAACACCAAAGACGTACCGGCTATCGATCAAAACCACTCCTGCGGATGCAGACCTGTTCCTGGATGATACACTGGCAGGACGAACGCCGGCCGACTTAGAAAAACGCTCGGGCACATATAGGATCCAGATCAGAAAGCCTGGCTACAGAACAACCACGGACTCCATTGAATTAAAGGCCAACGAAGAACGAGAGTACAATCTCGTGAAGCTCGAGAAGATCAAATTGAGTATTGCCGTTGGCCCCGCTGCAGACGTGTATGTCGATGGAGTCGCATTGGGAGAGATCCCTCCGGTCGTCGAGTGGGAGGTCGAAGAAGGACGGCACACCATCGAATTCACGTCAGAAAGCCTGGGCAAGAGCTACAGAACTCAAATGGACGTGCAATCTGGCCAGCGCTGGCAATTGCGGATGAATATGCAGACAGGTAAATTGATACAGGTCAATGTTTTAACAAACGAGCGCAAGGAACAAACACTTAAATCTATCCTGAATTATTCATAAAAAACGTCGATACTTATCAAAACATACACAATTTCGTGGGCCACTGCCTCAACCTTAATGTTAGGGTGGGGTGGGTTGGCCTCGACTCGTGAATAATCCAGGCTAATTCCCCCTACTTGATCTCTTGAACCTTAAATTCCCCGGTCAGCAGATTCATGAACACTTCCAGGTTCTTCCCTCTCTTGATTTCAATGTTTTTGTCGACAAACTGACCGTTCCTTTTGAATTTAATGGTGTGTTTACCGACCTGGATCGGAACCTTCTTAACAGGGGGAATCTGACCAACAAATTTTCCATCGATAAAAACATCGGCCCAGGGATGAACTTTGATCAGGATCTGGGAAGATTCAAGTCTATCCAAACTGTATGTCCGCTCAAAATTCGTTCTCAAATCAACGGAGAACTCTCTGGTTTGAAAACCGGCTTTTTCAATCTTTATTTGATATTTTCCGGGTGGATAAGATGCCTTGATGGGAGAAGTTCCCACAAGCTTGTTGTTGAGGAAAATGCGCGCACTCGAGGGTGTCGTATCTATAACGAGCATCACCTTGGCCGGTTCCTTCGGTGCCGCTTTCTCTTGAGGCTTCGCCTGTTGTTCTTGTGGTTTCACCTGCTGCACTTGTGGTTTTACCTCTTGTTCTTTGAGCTTCACCTCTTGCTCTTTCGGTTTCGTCTGCTGCTCTTTCGGCTTTTCCTGTACCTGAGACCTCACTCTTACGAGATTCCGGGTCACCGGATTCTCACCGGGTTCCAAGGTAAGCGGCAGGTCCACTGTTTGCCATCCACTTTTTTCGAAACTCAAGCGGCACGTGTTGGTGGGGCTTTCGACCTCAAGAGCTGCTGTCCCCGTTGTGCCCACGTACTTTCCGTCCACCTTCACCCTTACACCCGAGGGAACGGTCAAGATCTCAAGGATATAGGACGGCTCCAAAATGTATGTCTCAACAAAAGTTTTTCCCGTCTCGACATTAAAATCCGCTGTCTTCATCTTGTACCCGGATATGGCCAGTCTCAGCACATGGCTCCCGGAAGACAACTCCTGTTTAAGCGGAGTCTTCCCTAGCAGCTTATCGTCCAGATAAACGTCTGCCCCTTCAGGTTCGGAAGTGATCTCGAAGAAGCCGCTTTGGGCGGACAACTCTTCATCCCCCTTTGCTGCCTCTTCCTTTTTAACAGGTTGGACCTTCTGCGCCTCTCCCTTCCACTCATCCAGCACTCCAGGCGATCTTTGCCATGGCTTGAAGGTGAAGAGACCCATCACCAGGATCGCAACTGCCAGAGCCAGCGCGCCCGGCACCAAAAACTTCGGGATTCGCCTCCCTGGGATCACCTTGCTCGTGCGCCTCTCCGGACGAACACTGTCAGTCGTCGGAAAACCCCTCTCGATCCTGATGATCTCCTCTAAAACTTCATCGACGCTCTGATAACGTTTCTTCGGATCCTTTTCTAAGCATTTCAGGATCAAATGATTGAATTCTTCCGGGATTTGGTCATTGATCGACATCGGCTCTGGCGGCAATTCTGTTTTCTGCTTCATGGCCACACTGACAGCTGTGCTCCCCTCAAAGGGCACTTTGCCTGTAACCAGCTCGAAAAGGACCACACCGAGTGAATAAATATCGGACCGGATGTCGACCTCATCCCCAAGGGCCTGTTCCGGAGACATGTACTCGGGCGTGCCGATTATGGCGCCAACCTCTGTGAGCCCCCTGGATTTTGCAGACCGGGCAATGCCAAAATCCATGATGCGCACATTTCCTGCCCTGTCGATCATGATATTGTGGGGTTTCAGATCGCGGTGCACGATCCCCAACTGATGGGCCGCAGCCAAACCCGAGCATATCTGCTTGGCAATGATCAGAGCTTTTCCCATACTGATCCGGCCGAGCCTCAAGATCGTGCTTTTCAGATCCTCACCGGAGACGTACTCCATGGTGATGAAATAGGTTCCGCTCTCCTTCATCAGGTCGTACATCCGGCAGACATTGGGCTGGGATATCTTGCGGGCGATCTTCAGCTCGTTCCTGAAGCGTTCTATGATCTTCAAGTCAAAGGAGATCTCCGGCTTCAGGACTTTCAGGGCGATCTTTTCCTTGACTTCTTTGTCCAGCACCTTGTACACAGTCCCCATTCCTCCCCTGCCCAGCTCTTCGATGATCTGATATCTGTTGGCAAAGGTGCTTCCTATAGGAAGGTTGAAGATCTGCGGGCGGATCATTATGGTGGAATCGAGGTGAGGTTCCGGGGAGCTATCCACTCGAGTACCACACACGCTGCAGTACTGGCTGTCAGGGGGATTTTCGTGTTGGCATTTGCTACATTTCATCGACCCTTCTTCCCGGGGTGTTTTTTGTAAAAAAATAATACCAGTATCGATCAAAAGAGTCAATCACTATCCCGGCGGGAAGCATCCCATAACCGTGATGACATGAATTCACATTGCGTTATTAAGTGTCCCAATTGTGTGGTGGAGAAAACCGTGAGAAGGGCTGGACGAGCATGGGACATCTCCCAAGGGGAGATGTGAGGGAAGCCCGGAACCGAGCGAAGTTTCCTCGCTGGGGAAACTGAGAGTGTTTTCGAAATCACCAATTGGGACACTCGGACATCATTCATCACGGTTATGGGATGCTTACATCATGGCGATCATAGCGATAATGTTTGACTTTCAATCCACATTTTATTAAATATATATAGATGTATTCAGAGGGGATTTTATCGCTAAGCTTCCCAGGATAACGCAAAAAACGAACACGTGATCTATATTGTTACAAATCCTCCAAAGGCGGTAGCCTGCAATTTTTTAAATGCTGCGATGTTTGTTACACTATTTTTTGCATAATTCCCTGCATATATATTTCTGAAATCAATCAAAATTCCCTGAATATGGTGAGAAAAACGGAATAAAGGTAGAGAGCCATGCCATTTAAACTAAAAATCACTAAAGAAACCGACCCTTCCTGGAACCAGGAATACAGTTTTGACAAAGAAACTGTCAGCATAGGCAGAGATCCTGCAAATGAGCTGCAATTGGGAGGCGCCGGAAGCGGAGTGAGCCGGCTCCATACCCAAATCAAACAGCAGGATGATGTCTTCAAGATCATCGACAACAACAGTTTAAACTTCACCTACCTCAACAATGAAAAACTCAAAGCCGGGATCGAGCATGACCTTAAAGATGGGGACAAGATCATGATCTGTGATTTTATCATTCATTTTTCGATCGAAGTGCCCGTTGAAGAAGACCTTGATGCAACGGTGTTCGGGAAAGATTTTATCAATCCATTCATCAAGGATGTCAAAGCACTCGCCCAGGCGGTCGATGCCATATGCACCAAATATGAAAAAGAAGAATCCGGACGGAAGCGAGAGGTGCTTATCGATGCGCTGCATAAAGAACTTGATGAACAAAAATCAGAGGAAGCGAGAGAGATCCTCGCACACATCCTCTCTCCTCAAACAAAAACAGCGGAATTGCCCCCTGATTTTCCGGCGAAAGAGGTCCCGATCCAGCACCGTTATAGCCAGATCCAAGGATTGATGGATACTCTTATGGACCTTTTGGTGAAGTTCATACAGGCCCGGAGGCAGTTTCGACTCGAGTTCATGGGCGAAACCATGATCAAGCTCAAAAAGACCTTTTCCCTCAGCGACTGTACTCTTGAAGAGCTCAAGGACTATATTTTGAACCCCGATATTCCCGCTGAAGAAACACAAAAGAGGATTGAAAAGATTAAAGCGATCACCGATGAGCTGCTGATCCACCAACTGTCCATGCTGGAAGGGTATAAATCGAGCGCGAGGGACGGGACGCAAAAGATTTTGGAAAAGCTGAGCCCCGATTCTCTCAAAGGCGAGCTAACTGCACAAAAAGCTGCAAAGGGAAATCTGAGCCTTCAGTATAAGGTTTTCCCCTTTTTGGCATCCTTTAAGCTGTCCCAGCTTTTTACAGATGCGCATCGCGAGCTCGCCCAGGAGGATCAAGGGATCATCGAAAAGAAATATTTTCGCCCGAGCTACATAAAAAGCTACAACAAGAGAACGGATTTGGCTAAAAAAACGAAAGGAGACCAATGAATATTTATGGAATAAGACACTTTTGGCTGCGCAAACGATACATTTTACCCGTTTTGGCTCTTCTATTCCTTTCTCACTTCAGTTGTTCCAGCAAGATCAAATTCATCACACTCGAAGCCACTCAAGATCTCAACAAAGGCGGCAATGCATGTTATGTCTGCATTTATCAGCTGCGAAACGACATGGATTTCAAGAGAACGCCCGTAGAATCATTCTGGAACACAGGGGAAAAAGCTTTTGAGGCGGACATCGTGGACAAACCCGTATGCGAAACACTCATTCCAGGAGACGAGGCGTATATCGACATCACTATCTTGGATGAAACAAACTTTATCGGTGTTGCCGCGGATTTTCGAGATCCGGACAAAGAACGCTGGAGACAGGTCTACGAGATCCCTTCAAAAAAGCCCACAGAAATTCGTATTACCGTTGGGTCCAACTCAGTCACAATCGAGGCCTACTAAATCATTATTCAAAAAAGGAGAGCACCCCATGTCACAAAAACAAAAAATTGTGTGGTACGAAGGCATGAATCTGGATCCTCATCATTTTCAACAATGGGACCGTTACTACAGATCATTTTTAGTTTCTAGAATTCGTTCCATTGTTAAGTATGACTGGGGTCTCCTCGATATTTCCATCGATAAAGAATCTGTCATGAACGGACAATTCACCCTGTTGCGGTGTAAAGGTGTCACTCCGGACGGGTTGATATTCAACATCCCTGACGACGACCCCGCTCCTCCCTCGAGAAGTGTCGAGGGCTTCTTCCCGGCAACACAAAACGAGCTCTCTGTATTTTTGGCCATTCCATCCGAAAGAGAGAGGGGCAGAAACTGTGCACAAGAAGGCAAAACAGAGAAAAGCGACACCCGATATATCTTCGACAAAATCTCTGTGTTGGATGATAACACAGGCACCGATGAGCGTCAGCTCGGGATCGGGAGGACAAATTTCCAGCTTCGCTTCCGGGATGAACCCCTCGAGGATTTCAGTGTTATGAAAATCGGAGAGATCGTGCGCACCCCGGATGGCAGTTTTGCCTTGAGCGAACGATTCATTCCGCCATGCCTGACGATAGAAGCTTCAGAGAACCTCATGACGATTTGCCGCAGATTGCTCGAACTACTCGTAGCCAAGAGCTCAGCTTTCAGTGAAAAAAAACACATGACCGGACAGGGAGACATCGCTCAAGCGATGAGGACATTCTCGATCATCCAGACTCTGAACACATATATTCCTCTGTTGAATCACATGTATTCATCACCAAAAACTCATCCCGAAGAGCTCTATGTCAACATGCTGGCCTTGGCTGGCCAGCTATCCGCCTTCTCACCGGAAATTCAGGTCGATCCCCGCCAATTCCCCAGTTATGACCACACAAACTTATCCCGATGTTTCCACGAGCTCGATTCTAAGATCCGGAGTCTGCTCGACAGTCTTATTTCCGTGAAAAAATACGTAAACATCCCTCTCGAAAGAAAGAGCGAAACGATGTTGGTCGGGAATGTGGCTGATTCAAGCCTCTTCCAACAGGCAGAGATCTTTTTGACTGTACGCAGTGATATGCCCGAAAGAGAGATGATAGATGCCATATTGACGAACATTCGCGTGGCATCTCCCGACACCATAAATGCCGTGCTGGCGTCCTTCAGCAAAGCACTCCCTCTCACGCACTCGATGATGCCGCCTCCGGAACTCCCGAGGCAAGAGGGTACGTACTATTTTCGATTGGAGCCTTCAGGCTCTTTTTGGGAATCCATAAGCCGGAGCAGCGCGATAGCTGTTTTCAGACCGGCCGAATTGAGCAGCATAAAGATCGATGCGGTCGCTGTCAAAAAGTGATTGGCGAGAGGTGAACAGTGGCAAGAGATAATCAGGAAACAGAGATCACACATGTCGAAACACGGATAAAACGCGGCCTTCCGGAAATCTGCTCGGACTGTTTTACGCTGATCTTGCAGTTGCGCAGGACAAGCGAATTCGGAGACCAGAGCGTTCTCAAGGAGCGCATTTTTTCTCTTCTGAGCAAGGTCGAGCGGGAAGCCAAAGAAGCGGGGATCGACAGCGAAGACATTCAGTGGGCGATATTTGCGCTCGTGGCGTTCATCGACGAAACGATCATCTCTTCTGAGTGGGGCGGAAAAGACGCATGGTTGGCAAAACCTCTTCAGCTCGAATTCTTTAACCGTTACGATGCCGGCGAAGAGTTCTTCAACCGTCTCGAGCAACTCCATCAAAGGCCTCATTACAAGTCAAGCCTTCTCGAGATCTATTATTTATGCCTGGCACTGGGCTTCAAGGGGAAATACAGTCTTCAGTCCAGAGATGCGCTGCAAAAAATCAAGGAAGACACCTATGCAGACATGGTTCACACCAAGGGACGCTCTGCACAGCTGCTCTCTCCCCACGGGCAAAGGAAGGACGAGATTGCCAATGTTGTGGCCAAAGAGATCCCGCTGTGGGTTATTGTCACTTCCGCTGTCGCTGTGGGATTTTTCTTTTATTTGATCATGACACTGCTCATTACCGGCTTTGCCGACAGCGTCGCGCGCGTGATCCGGTCCATTGTTTAGCGTTATTGTTTATAAAAGCTGTAGGTATAATTTATGAGTAACGAGCCTGGATTATTCACGAGTCGATATCGCTGCAAAGGCGAGGCAGTGGCCCACGAAGCTGTAGTGAACTACCGCGAGTGGGCTACAATGAAGGCTTTGTAGTGAGATCGGTTCGCCCGAAGGGTAAAAAATGTCGATTACTAATAGAAAGGACATTGAAAACGGAATTGTCAATGTGATTTATTGGAAAAGTAATGTAAATAACATGGTAATAATTTTGAGAAATAAGTATCGACATTTTTTATGAATAGTCCAAGAAGATAGAAGAGGGGTCATGAAGATACTAAAAAACAAGCAGTTTTGGATCGTCATCGGTATAATCCTGATCATACTCCTCATCTATCTGGGAGGCTCGAGATTTCGGTTGCCGCTGAACACCCGGCTCCTTGGCATCATAGGCATCATGGGTGGGGGGATGCTGTATCTCTTCATCAAGCAAGCCAGAGCCAAACGAGGAGCGGCACTCCTCGAAAAATCGATCAAAGCCCAGGCGGATGAGCAAAAAATGAGTCAACGCCCGGATAAAAAAGGCGAGATCGAAGAGCTTAAAAATGAGCTTTTGGCCGCCATTGAATCACTGAAGAACTCAAAGCTTGGCAGAGGCCGAAGTGGAAAAGCTGCCCTCTATGCCCTCCCATGGTATATGTTTATCGGGCCTCCCGCGGCCGGGAAGACGACCGCCATTATCAATTCCGGGTTAGAGTTTTCTTACGGAACAGACATCAAAGGCGTGGGGGGGACACGCAACTGTGACTGGTTCTTCTCCAATTCCACGATCCTTCTGGACACAGCCGGGCGTTATACCACGGAAGATGAAGACAGAGAGGAGTGGAATGCTTTTCTGGATATGCTGAAAAAATATCGCAAAAATAATCCCATTAACGGTGTCATCATTGGCATGAGCATGACAGACCTTCTGAATGCCACTGTTGAGGACATTGAATGGCACGCAAAGAATATTCGCCACAGGATAGACGAGCTCATCCAGAGGCTGGGCATCCGATTCCCGGTCTATCTTGTTTTTACAAAGTGTGATCTGATCCAGGGATTCGTAGAGCTTTATGAAGACCTCGACCGAAAGGAACGGGGACAGATCTGGGGAAGCACTTTCACCAGTGAACAACAAAGCGCTCCCAATCATCAAGAACTCTTCGAAAAGGAGTTCCATCTCCTGACGCAACAACTGAACAACATGCGCCTAAAACGCCTGAGCAGCCCCACAAAACCTGAAAACAGGAGTAAGGCCTATGTGTTCCCCATTGAATTCGCCTCCATAAAGGACCAGGTCGGACACTTTATCGCCAGGCTCTTCCAGCCGAGCCCTTACAAGGAAAAACCCATTTTCCGAGGCTTTTATTTCACGAGCGGCACCCAGGAAGGCGTTCCGATCGACAGGATGATACAGGCCATCTCCAAACAATTCGGCCTGCCTGCCGAGATGATCACCGAACCGGAGATCGAGAAAAAGAGCTATTTTATCAAGAAACTGTTCACCGATGTGATCATCCCTGACCAGAACATGGCCATGAAAACCTCGAGGGCTGCAGTCAGTCAAAGTCTCATCAAAAAGGCTTTTATCGGCGTGTTGGGCATTTTATTGGCTGCATTTATCGTGGGCATCTCTATCGGGTATGCGCGCGGCCGGATAGAGATCTCCCAGGTGAAGAAGTCGGTCGTATACATGGAGGACATCGATTGGTTTTCAGGCGAGGATTTTTTATCCAATTTCCAGCGCATGGATCAATTCCGGGCTCAAGTGGTCGAATTGGAGAACAAACAATCCAGCCGTCCTCTGATCCATCTCGGCTTATATCGCCTGAATACGGTCCTTGTGCCCGCGCGGGAGCTCTATTATCGAAAAATCAGAGAATTTGTAAGGACCCACCTCCACCAAAAAATAGAAAGAAATCTCGAAGACTACAAAAACGGAGAACGGTATTTTGGCGACAAGGACATCAGAGAGTATTTACGCGCGTATCTGCTGATGGGCCCGGAGGTCGGCCGGCTCGATGAATACTGGGAGGGATTTCTTATCGAAGAGCTCTTTGAGCTTTTCCCTTATGCCCAAGATGACGAAGAGGTGCGATCACTGGTCGAGCGTCAGATCGAATTTTTTGTCCAAAGATTGGGTGAGGAAGGAATGCCAGCCTTCGAGTCCAACGAATTTTTGATCACCTATGTCCAGAATATCATGTACGAAACCCCCAGCATCTACGGAATATATGACCGGATCCACCGAGAGATGCCCGGGGAATATCCTCCCTACTCTCAATTCATCTTATCAAGCCATATCGAAGATGAGGAGTACCGTGAAATCCTCACGAGTGAGGAAGAAGTCTCCGGATTTTTCACCCAACAGGCATGGAAAGAATATGTCCAAAATGCCATTCAAGAAAAAAGCCAGGGGCCCATCACTGATTGGCTCTATGGAGATGTCAGTGTTCCCCAAGATCTGGGCGAGCCAGCCCAATTGGCCCTGGAGTTGGAGAACATCTATTTTGAAGAATATGCCGAGAGCTGGTGGAGGTTTATCCGGAGCATCCGCTGCCGGAGCTTTGAGAACATCGCTTCCGCATCTGAGGTGATGGAGAAATTGGGCGACCCATCCAAATCGCCCTTTATCACACTGCTCAAAAATGTGACAGAAGAGACAAAATTCGAGAGTGCAGGCCCTCTGGAAGCAGTCAAAAAGGCCGAGTCTCCTCTCGAAAAGGCTGCCAAAAAAGTTGTTCCCGAGGGAGAAGCTCTGCCAACTCTGGCAAAGGAGCGGGCACAGTTTCTGGGATCGGAATTTTCCGCCTTCCATTCATTCGTCCCCGCCGAAAAAGAGGGCGAAGAATCTGCCAGCGGGTTGGCCACTATCCTCAATAAATACTCAGAAATAGGAGCAGAATTAAAATCACTTCTCGATGATCCGGGCCCTATGGCCAAAGACACGGCTGCGGCAATTCTTCAACAGAGAGAGGGCACCCTCCCTGATACCGTAAAGACCATACGAAACACACTGAGTGGGTTTGATCTTTCAAAGCGGGAGCCGCTGCAAACACTTTTAGAGCTGCCAGTCGTCAATGCCTGGATCGCTCTTCTGAACGAAACACAAGCTACCCTCAATGCTCGATGGAGGACCGAAGTTTATGACGAATTTCGGAGCAAACTCGAAAACTACTATCCTTTTGACAGAGGAAGCATAAATGATGCAGCCATTATGGACGTGGAGAGTTTCTTCAACCCCCAGAGTGGTGTTTTCTGGAAATTCTTCACAGAAGAATTAGAGTCTTTTGTTGATAGAGACACTCTAAACATATCCCAATGGGAAGGATACGGGATCGAGCTTTCCTCGAGGACCAAGGAGGCATTCCTTCAATCCAAAGCCATCACCGAAGCGCTCTTCCCTCAAGGTGTATTGGGAGTGAGATTCCGGCTTCGACCGGAACTGCCCAAGTACTTCTCAAAACCCGCACCCGCCATAGAACGTATCGTTCTGAATATCAATGGGGAGGAATTTCTATACAGAATGGGAGGCCTACGGTGGCAGGAGTTCAGCTGGCCCAGTGATGAAGGGATCCCGTTTGCGAGCCTTCAGGTCATTATCAGAAACATCCAGGTGAACCCTCTGAGGTACGAGAGAGATTGGGGATGGTTTAGACTCCTCGATTCCGCCGAAGAGATCGTGCAGGAATCTCCCCTGGAGTACAAGATCTTATGGGTCATCAACTTCCAGGATACAGACCAGAAATACAAACAAGTGGGAATTTTATACAAACTGAGAGCCGTAAGCACAACAAATCCTTTCAATAATTATAAAGATTTCTTCAATTTCCGTTGCCCTGAGCGGGTGAATACACATGTTCAATAACTCCATCAAAGCGCTGAACTATCCGGCACTGTATTTTGGCAAGCTGCCTTCTCATGCTGACTTTATCCGTTTCAATGCCAGCGGTGAGGATATGCGCGCCCTTGACTTATGGCTCCAGGAAGGGCTTTACCAGGCAGCCAAACACCATAATCAAGATTGGGATTCCGTATACAAGAATTCGTCCGCCTACCATTTTGTGTTCAATCCGGAAGACTCTGAGTTCTCGCTGATAGGACTCTACAAACCCAGCTATGACAAAAGCCAGAGAAAATTTCCCTTTATCATCTCCAAACGACTAACAACAACGAATCTTGATACAAAATATGTTCATCGGTTGCCATTGCTGTTCAAGGATTTTTTCCGGAATTCCATTCAGATCTTTCGTGAAGACTCTCTTGATTATCCGGCAGATGAGCTTCGAGAGCGGATCGTAAACATCAAGGGGATCGGCACAGAAGACCTGGAATCCAGTGTGGAAAATTTCGAAAAATATGTTTCTACAACCAAACTGGAGAGTTTTATGACCCGCTTGTTCGGGAGCTACGGCGATCAGAGAAAATTCTTGCTGGGAAAAAATCTTCTGGAGATCCTATCCCCAGTCCGGTCGCACAAACTCGTGCAGATCCCACTGGGATTGCGATTTCCCCTGAGCCAAAACATCATGTTTCTCGAATACGAAGTGTGCTTTTGGGTCCACCTGTGTGAGCGCATCCTGGGAAACAGCACGGTTCTCCCGAACCTTTTCTGGCAGGTCCAAGACACCCGAACATCCAATTATCTCTTTGTCTACTACCGCAAACCCACCTGGAAGACATTCCTTCAATTGATGGAACCCCGATCCAATTTTGATTCGATCTGCAAGCTGGAGGAGGACGGCGCGGATAATTTGGCTCATGCCGCTCAAACCCTGCATCCTGAACTCCGTGCGGCGTTAGAGGATAAGGAGTTGACGTTATTGGGTTTGCTGAATAAATTCTAATGTCATCATTCTCCACGCCATCATTCTCCACTCCATCATTCTATATTGTTATCATTCTATAATTGAAATTTAGTTAGAAATAATGTATATAGTTAGCAGGTAGCCTGGTAACACTAGGAAAGCGACAAAAATCGAAACAGATTCAGTACCATTAAACATTCAGGCTGCAGGTAAAATGCCATCGATGCAAAAAGGGGAAGTTCAAGAAAACATGGATACAGCTATCAATAATGATGCCCAAATCCCCGATTTTGTTCAAAATTTACTAAACCCCATTTCCACAGACTCGCCGGCTGGCAATGAAAGCTCAATAGACGAGGAATATTTTAGGCTTGAAATGGAAATGGGGAAGTCTTTACCCAATTACAAAGTGGCGATCGAGATGGCGATATCCATACTCCAGGAAAAGAGCAAAGATCTGCGTGTCGCCTCATGGTTGTGTTTTGCATGGTACAGAGATGAAAAAATTCCCGGTCTCAAAAACGGACTTCTCCTGATTGTTGAGCTGTTGAATACGTTTAGAGATAAACTCTATCCGGAAAATCTTATCCATCGCGCGAAGGCGTTACAATTATTAAATTCCTCGCGTTTTGTCAAGATACTGGAGAAAGAAGAGCCGAAGAAAGAGGATGCTCCTATAATCCTCGATATCGGAGTGGTTCTCGATCAGCTCATCGCTGTAAGTGCGGAACAATTTCCCGAAAATCCTCCGGATCTTAAGGCGCTCTCCCAGACCGTCTCATCTCACGCAGAAACCGCTCAAAGATTGATCAAAGAAAAGCCTTCGGAGCCAGAAAAAAAGGTGGAGGAAACAGAAGAAATAAAACCCCAAAAAAAAGAAGACGCACAAACACCTCCCGAAGAAGAAAGCCCGAAACCTGAACAGCCAAAACGCGCAGAAACTCCTGCAACTGACGTAACCGTAGGAGCTACTGAAATCAGCGTATCCTCAGATTCAGAAGCAAGATCAGCCATAAAAAAAGTCCTCAATCACTATTTCAAGCTTGATGCGGACGATGAGAGGAAATACTCCACGTTCCTTTACGGCATATCTCGATCTTTGATTTGGAGTGACCTTGCCTTTCCGCCCCATAAGGATTCTGTGTCCGAGCTGCCCCCCCCTGATTCAGAAATCAAAACAACCCTCGATAGTTGGTTCACCAATAAGGAATGGAAAAAACTCGTTTCCGCTGTAGAAGTTAACATATTGAATGATGACGGCACGTTCAAATACTGGCTGACGGCCCAAAAATACGTCGCTGATGCCCTCGAAAACATCGGAGGCCAGGCAACAAAAGCAGCCGAAGAAATCAAGTTTCAACTGGCCAAACTCCTTCGCCGGCTTCCCAATATAGAGAATTTAAAATTCAATGACGATATGCCCTTTGCCGATGATAAAACTTTAGAATGGATTAATGAAGCTGTGAAATCAAACATGCAAGGAGACAAGAGTCAGGATATGATTTTACCTCCTATTCTTGGTGAAGACTACGCCCCCATTAACAAAGAATATGAAGACGCCTGCGCTGAGCTTCCCGATAAATTTGGAGAGAATATGGAGAAGATGCAGAGAGGGATCGCGGCAGATACAAGGAGGAAGGGAAAATTCCTGCGTACTTTAAACATGGCCAATTTTTTAATACAAGCAAAAAAATTTGAATTAGCTAAAGTCCACTTGGTAAAACTAGTAGAGAAAATAGAAGCTTATCAACTTGCTGAGTGGGAACCGGCATTGTGTACGTCGACTTGGGAGTCAACATACTTAATCAATGTGAAACTGATAGAAAAAGAAAAAAATGAGGACAAAATTGATTCCCTCAACAAGCAGCAGAGTGATTTGTTTGCAAAAATCGGTAATTATAACGGATTGCTGGCTTTAAAGCTGGCAAAACGAAATATCAAAAAAGGAGAATAAAGATGGCGAAACCTAAAACGCCTAAGATAGGTACGCGTGTCAAAGTTGCCATTCTGCCGAGTTCTGACGCGAAAGAAAGTGTGGAACTGGATTATCGTTTGCTGATTCCGGGTAATTTTAGCAGAAGCGAACCCGGATCGCTGGGCATGGTGAAAGACCGCAGGCTCAGAACGATCAGCAGAAAGGGAGATTTTCAAAAGGTTCTGAAAGATATAAATCCAAAACTTAAACTGACTGTTCCAAACAAGCTTTCAGAGGAGCCAGAAGCTGAAATGGAAGTGAACCTGGATATTAAGGACATGAAAGATTTTCATCCCGATCAAATCGTAACTCAAATCGAACCCATGAAACAACTTTTAGATGCGAGAGAGAAATTGAAACAATTGAAGCTTCAGGTGCTGAAAGACGTAAAATTCCGTAAGGCGATCGAATCTGTACTCCAAGAAGGAAGTGGCAGCGTTGATGACTTGGTATCCAAGTTATCTTCAGGTGAAGTAGAAGCAGAAAAAGAAAAACCAAAAAAATAAAGGAGAGTAAAAATGGCAGAAAAAAAAGATAAACTTACTGAGCAAGAAACCGAGGTCGAAGTTAGTTCTGTCGAAAAACTGGTTGATTTACTTGATACAGAAGAGAAGAAAGGTGCGGTCGCTGAACTCATCCATAGGATCGGAAAGGAAGCTGAGGTTTACCGGGTTGGCGGCGCACTGATCGACTCCTATATTGCTGAAATTGACAAAGTTCTGAGCACCCAAATGGATGAGATCTTGCATAACGAAGAATTTCAGGCTCTTGAATCGACCTGGCGGGGATTGCACTTTCTCGTCCAAAATACGGAATTCAGCAAAACCGTCAAGTATGAGCTACTGGATGTCACCAAAGATGAGTTGTATGAAGATTTAAATGAAGCATCTCTTGGAGAGGGGTATGAGAAGGATTCGGGACTATGGCACCACATCTATTGGGGAGCATACGACAAAGTCGGAGGCCATTCCTATACAGCTATAATCTCTGATTACGAAATCTTGAACAATCCTCAAGACGTCAAATTGCTGCAGCACCTATCCGCACTGGGGGAAGCTGCACAAATCCCGTTTTTAGCAAACGGAAGTGCAAAATTTTTCGGTGAAGAGAACATGGGAGACGTGATGAACAACCGTTTCCTCAAGGAACAAATAAAAGAAGGCGCCGAATACACGGGCTGGCGTGCCTTTCGGGATGATGACAGATCCAAATACGTCGGTATAGCTTTGCCTAGCTTCTTGGGGAGGCTCCCTTACAATCCCAAAGAAGATCCTACAAAAAATTTCAATTACACCGAAGGTATTTATCGAGATGGAAAAGACCATAGCCTCTGGTGCAAATCATCATTTGCTATGGCATCAAACATGATCAGAAGCTTCGAAAACTGGGGATGGAGTGTCAAGCTTGTCGGCGTAGATTCCGGTGGAATCGTTGAGAATCTTCCAACACCAACATACGAGGAGCACGGCCAGACAAAACTGAAGGTGCCGGTGGAAGCATCCGTAGGTCAGGCCAAAGACTTTGAGCTTTCAGAAATGGGTTTTATCCCCTTGGCGCATTGGGACAGAACCGATTACGCCTGTTTCTTCGAAGTTCCTTCCGTACAGCGGCCAAAAATCATCAAAAATGATCCTGAAGCGACTGCGAATTACTCGGTGGGTGCAAGACTTCAATATACCTTCCTGGTGACTCGTATTGCCCACTACTTGAAATATCGTCAATTGAGATTTGTAGGGGCGAATAAGGGTGCTGCTGAAATCCAAGAAGATTTAACCAATTGGCTCAATACCATCACCTCTGACCAGCCAAGTGCACCGGAAGAAGTCATCGCCGAACGTCCTTTGCGCTCCTTTAAACTCGATGTTAAAGAACTGGAAGAAAAGCCCGGTTTTTTCCAGATCACTGCTGAGTTCAGACCACACATAGCCATCACGGGGATGGATATTGCCCTAAGACTCGTCGCTTATCATTCAACAGGAGAATAAAGAGTTTATTGTATTGAGATACGAACGATTCACAAATTTTAAAATAAAAAAAGAATAAGGAGGTTTAAAATGGCGTTTAAAGGAGAATTGTACATCGAAGGGCCTGAGGGCGAACTCGAGGGACCTCGCGAGAATAAGTCAAGCAACGTTTACGCATTTAATCATGAGGTTTTTCTCCCTTATGATACAGAACAAAATTTACCTCAGGGATCAAGACGTCTTACCGCTTTCGATCTGACAAAAGACATTGATAAACTCACGCCAACTCTCTACCAATACTGCTGCAACGGTACATTACTGCCAAAGGTCACCATTGTTCTGTACAAGATAAAAGAAGCAATGGAAGTTCCCTATTTTAACTATACCCTGGAGAATGTCAGGATTGTCTCGGTAAAAAACCATATGCCGTCAACAAAGTATGAAGAGAATTCTGACGTCGGACACCTGGAAGAGATTAAATTCTTAGCTAACACGTTCACCTGGAATAATGAGGTTGGTGAGACAGGGAAAGAAGTAGGAAAACAAACATATACCGAAGAGAATCCTTTCGCAGACGCTGCCTAACATAATCCTGCACTACTCCTAAAGCTTTCATATCCTGAAACAGGCGCTTTCTTTTAAAGCCGAATTCCAATTTAAAAGTGGAGTAGACTTCTGCAAAGTTTAAGCCTTTACAACATTTTAGTGGGCTATTTTAGCACTGAAATTTCAGAACCGTCCGATGTCGATGACTCTTATTTTAAGCAGCTCTCAGAGGAGAAAAAACTCAGGCAGAGTATCATCGAAAACTTAACGATGATTCTCCAGACAAGACGCGGATCTGTTCTTCATCTTTCCGATTTTGGAATTCCGGATATCGTGCAAGTTTATATCGACTCCGGTTATTCTTTCGAACAGCTAAAGAGATACATCTCAGAGACTATATTGAAATATGAGCCCAGAGTATCAAAAGTAATGGTTGAAGAACCCAAATTCGACAAGAACAATTTCCATATTTCTTTAAAGATAAAAGCGATCATTAAAGATTTAGCGGGGACAGAAATCCTGCTCACTGAATTCTCTACCACGGGGTGGACGAAAGTTGTCTCTGAAAGAGAAAAGTAATGGACATCAAAAAGTATTTTGAGCGCGAATACAACTATCTGCAACAAGAGGGCGAGAGATTCGCAGAGAAGCATCAACGGATCGCCGGCGAACTGAGGATAACAGACCGGCAGAGGAAAGATCCCTTTGTTGAACGGCTGTTCGAAGGATTTTCCTTTCTAGCAGGACGTATTCATGAAAGATTGGATGATGATTTTCCGGAAATCACAGGAGGTTTATTAGAACAGCTGTTCCCCCATTTTTTGCGGGCTTTTCCCTCTTGCGCCATCCTGCAGGCGAATCCAGTCACAGGATCATTGACAGAGCCGGTAGTTATTGAGAGAGGCTCGGAAGTGCAAACACCCGCCGGAAAATATCGAGTGAAATATAAAGTCGCTGCCAGTCCCAGGGAAAAAGCGCGAATCATCGAAAAAGACGAGCCTGCCGAGTTCATTTTTCGGACCACACAGGATACAACCGTACGACCTATGGAGTTGAAAAAAGTGAGGGTAGAAACAACTTCAGAGGCACAATCTGCTTTGATTCTACAGATTCATCCTCACCGGAATGTCAGCTATGAAGCGCTTGATTTGAAGCGTTTAACACTCTATCTTCATGGATCGGATTATTTAAAATTTACGCTACTGCTCTATTTAACACAATATGTTTCACAAATTCATGTGTCTGAAATAAACGGAAAATCATCCCCCTCCCAAGAAATTACGCCATTCCGGATTGGAATTCCCGGCATATCGCAGGAATCCGAGCAAGATCCGGCAGATTACGCGATCATCCCTTATGCCAGACAGGTCTTCTCCGGTTATCGTATTTTACAGGAATATTTTGCCTTCCATGAGCGCTTCTTCTTTATCGACATTGAAGGATTGAATTCTTTCGAAGCCACAAAGGAAGAATCTCCTTTTGAATTAAAAATCGTCTTCAATCGTAAGCTTCCCGATGAGTGTAAACCCACGCCCAAAGATATCCTTTTCCATTGTACGCCCATAGTGAATCTCTTCAACCGAACGACAGAAGAAGTCATCGTTGATCAACGTCTACCCGAATATTATATCCTTCCAGATGGCGATCGCAGGAAGAGCCGAGAGATCTATTCGGTGAATAAAGTGATTGGAGTGAGTGAAGATAAGCAGCAACAATACAAGTACTTACCAGTCACATCTTACGACATACTCGATACGAGCGACCCTGAATACGAATACAAACGCTTTTATTCGATCTCCTTGCGGCCCTCCAAAAGTGACATGTCAGATGCGTCTATCCGCATCTTTGGCCCAAGCATGGAACAGGATGATTTTCCTAAAGAAACTTTGAGTATCGAAGAGGCCACTCTTTCCAATGGTTTTTTGCCTGCAAAATACCTAGATGTTGGAGAAATCAGAGAGCCAATAGACTTCCCGGAAGGAATGACGTTATCAAACATTACAGCTCCATCTGAAATTCTGCATTGCCCGGAAAGACAGAACTTTTTATGGGCACTCATTTCCCATCTGAATTTAAGCTACACAAGCCTGACCGAAGCAGAGACACTGAAATCCGTCTTGAGTTTATACAATTGGAATCAGGACATTAACAATCCAAATAAGAAAAAAATTCAAGCCATAACTCGAATCCACCCCCCATCTCCAAAACACATTATGCAGGATAAAGGTTTGATCCGAGGAATAGAATTCAAAATTGAGATCGATGAGACACAATTCGAAAACGGAGAGGGTGACATTCGCTTATTCGGGACGGTCTTGAGCCGTTTTCTCTCGCAATATGTCACGATCAATGCCTTTGTTATCCTCACGATCATTGAAACCGAAACAAAAAAACAGCACACATGGACACCCAAAATCGGAAAGATCTTACCAGTCTAATCCAAGACCTGGAAAAAAAATCACCGGAATATAACGTATTTTATGCCATATATTTAGCGGAGAAAATCAGTAAAAAAATCCATCCGGACCGCGACGATTCCATTTTTGATCAGAAGGGATTACGATTCCGCCCCTATGAAAACTACATCTTTCCACCTACAGATATCCGGGCCTTTGAATATAACGAAAAGATTATGACATTTGTCTTGAATTTCATGGGGCTTTACGGAATCAACTCACCTCTGCCTCGTTGTTATCATGAACAGGTTCCATTTCAGCAGAACATCCATGGGCCCGGTAATGTGCCTCTGCAAAATTTTCTAGACATATTCAACAATCGGTTTTATTGGCAGTACTACCAGGCCTGGAAGAAATACCGCCACTATCTCAGCTTGACTGATGATTCCGACAACGCGATGAGCCAACGGCTTTTCTCATTTATTGGAGGAATTGAACCCACAAAGAAAGATAAACTCATCCCCAAACTCAAGCTATTGCCCCTTTCTAGCATTCTCAGTCATCGTGTGCGGAATAAAATGGGATTGCACATTCTCTTAAAAGAATTTTTTCCGAGAATCAATTTCCAAATTGAAGAATTCATTCCCCATAAAGTGGAAATTTCAGAGCTTTCCAAACTGGGGAGCCGGAATAACGATAATGCTTTCATCCTAGCAAAACATTGTTTCATTGGGAGATCCATATGGGATTATGCGGGAAGAATTCGTGTTGAAGTCGGTCCGATTGATTTTACGGAGTATTTAGAATTCACACCCCAAGGCAAGAAAGCGGAACTGCTAAAATACCTGCTCAACTTTTATCTCAACGATGGATTGGAATACGATATTAAATTCATCCTCAGGTCTAAAAGCATCGATACGGTTCCCTGGGTTGATCAGCGCCTTCAACTGGGAGTGAGCCTCTGGCTAGGAAGGCCTGCGGAAGAGTTTGTTGATGTGTATTACCCCTATGAACGCTATTCCTGAATTATTCATAAAAGCTGCCGATACAATTACTATGAGAAAACTCTTAATTCTTATTATCGGCATCTTTTACCCTTCGGGCGAGCCGATCTCACTGCAAAGCCTTCGTTGTAGCCCTCTCGAAGTAGTTCACTACGTCTTCGAGGGCCACTTCCTCGCCTTTGCAGCGACCTCGGTCCGTGAATAATCCAGGTCTATTCCTGAATTATTCATAAAATCGGTAAATCAATCCTTCAACAAAGGAGAAAACCATGAAAAGTAAAGAATTGAAATCCATGTTGCTCAAACTCAATAATCATCTGATACGAAATCTTGATACGGCGACAGGGCTTGGCATCAAAAGAAGTCATTATGAAATCACGATGGAGCATCTCCTGAATTCACTCATCGAGGACGGTCAGGGAGATGTCCCTCTCATCTTAAGACACTACGGAGTCGACGCGGGCGAAGTGCAGGAGAAATGTAATAAAAGCCTGGACGATATGGATGTGGGAAACACGGGCAAACCAAAA
This sequence comes from uncultured Eubacteriales bacterium, assembly GCA_964540205.1. Classification (GTDB taxonomy): domain Bacteria; phylum Acidobacteriota; class Aminicenantia; order Aminicenantales; family Aminicenantaceae; genus WTAW01. Next base: position 21,010 of record CAZIMJ010000111.1, read on the forward strand.
TTGTCGCCACTTCTTACAGACCTGTTCGAAGAAGCTTGGATCACGAGTTCGGTTCACCATAAAGAGACGAAGATCCGTTCAGGGGCACTGTTCGAAGTTTTTATCGCATCGGAGTTGGTGATCAGTTCTGGCCTGATGGATGTGTTATTACCCATCAATCAAGAAGAGCTGAAATCTGAATTTTACAAAATTGTGACCGGCTCTGTCGAAGATGAAGCCGCATCCGTGGAGGCCCTTCCGGCTGATGAGGCTAGAGAAATCCCCGAGGGTGGCACTGTTCTTGATATCTACACTACAGATCTGACAGTTCAGGCCAAAGAAGGGAAAATCGATCCGGTTCTGGGGCGTGATGAAGAGATCATCCAAATCATAGAGGTTCTAAGCCGCAGAAAAAAATCCAATCCGATTTTGCTCGGCGAACCCGGAGTGGGCAAAACAGCAGTCGTCGAGGGATTAGCGCTTAAAATTGCTTCGGACGATGTTCCGGATGTCCTCAAAAATGTGCATATTCATACACTCGATCTAGGAGCTTTGCAAGCCGGCACCAAAATGCGCGGCGAGTTTGAGAAACGCTTCAAAGCTGTGATCAATGAAGTGACAAAATCAGCACATCAGATCATTCTCTTCATCGATGAAGCCCACACACTAGTCGGGGCCGGTGCTTCGGCCGGCGGAAGTGATGCCGCCAATTTACTCAAACCGGCTTTAGCCCGCGGTGAATTCCGTTCCATGGCTGCTACCACATACCTGGAATACAATAAATATTTCGCCAAAGATGCCGCCCTGGAGCGGCGTTTTCAGCCCATTCACATAGGGGAGCCTGAAGATGATAAGGCTATGCTCATGCTTCGAGGGATTAAAGACAGATATGAGAAATATCATGGCATCCACATTTCCGATGCGGCCATTGAAACTGCTGTGAAGCTTTCTCGAAGGTATATTGCCGGGCGCCAGCTGCCTGATAAAGCCGTTGATCTCCTCGACACAGCCACTACGCGGGTCAAAATGTCCTTAACCAGTAAACCGCCTAACCTCGAGCTGACAGAGAGTGAATTGAACTCCATAAAACTAGAAATAGAGATGCTGGAAAAAGACCAGGATTTAAACATTAAGCACAACGCCGAACGATTGGAGAGCCTCAAGAAGCAAAAGACAGATTTGGAGAAGGAGATCAAAGAAAAGGAAGAACGATGGAACAAAGAGCTTGAATTGGTAAATAAGTTGATAGACACCCGCAAGAAAAAGGCAGAATCCAAGGAAGAGGAAAAAGAAAAAATTAAACAAGAAATCAAGGAAATAACAAAGGAACTCGAAGCTCTTCAGGGAGAAAATCCTCAAGTTTTTGCCGATGTCACCGAAATGTCGGTGGCGGAAATCATAGAATCCTGGACAGGGATACCTGTCGGGAATATGACACGGGACGAGATGACAACCGTTCTCCAGTTGGAGGATGAGCTAAAGAAACGTGTCATAGGTCAAGACCATGCCATAAGTCAGATTGTGGACGTGATCCGCGGATCAAAAGTTGGCTTGAAACGCGAGGATGCTCCGATCGGTGTCTTTATGCTCGTCGGGCCCAGCGGTGTGGGAAAAACAGAGCTGGCCCGAACTGTAGCCGAGGCACTTTTTGCCGATGAACGATTCATGGTCACCCTGAACATGACGGAATATCAAAACGAATACAACACATCGCGGTTGATCGGAGCAGATCCCGGATTAGTGGGTTATGGCGAAGGTGGCGCACTCAGTGAACCCGTACGCCGGCGTCCCTACTGTGTCGTTTTGCTGGACGAGATCGAGAAAGCCAATTCGTCCGTGATCGATTTGTTCATGCAAGTGTTCGACCGGGGAATGCTCCAGGATGCGGAACGGCGGCATATCAGCTTCAATAACACGATCATTTTCATGACATCCAACCTCGCTTCAGAAGTTATCTTCCAAAAATATGAAGAAGGCATGACATCGCCAGATGAACTGTTGGAAGAAATTCGTCCCTATCTTAATCAATACTTCCGCCCGGAATTCCTGGGCAGATTGAAGCCCATATTGTTTTTGCCTCTCGGCCCGGATGTGATGACAGACATCGTGAAATTGAAACTATCCAGGTTGTCAAAAAAACTGAAAGAAAACCAAAAACTGGATGTTACGTTCTCGAAACCGGTCATTAAAGAAATTGTTGAATCTTGCACGCGTGCCGAGACCGGAGCTCGAAATATCGATGCCATAATCGACCGCCGGATCTCTCCGGAAATCTCCAGAAAGCTGCTCGGATTTATGGCCGAAGGAAAAGAGCCTTCAGCCCTGAATGTGAGTCTCGATAAGACGAAGAACTTTCAGTATAAATTCAACTAACCTGGATCATTCATAAAAAATGTCGATACTTCCCATAACAAGCACAATTTCAGAATGTTACATTGTTTTTTCGGAATACTCCTTCAGGCACTGCACTTCCTTCGGGATTTCTATTTATACTCGACATTTTTTACCCTACGGGCGAGCCGATCTTACTACAAAGCCTTCGTTGTAGCCCACTCGCGGTAGTTTACTACAGCTTCGTGGGCCACTTCCTTGCCTTTGCGACCTTAATGTTAGGGTGGGGTGGGTTGGATCGTGAATAATCCAGAGTATTCCATTAATCTTGTTTTGAATAATCCAGATAAGGGGTAAGCTAATGGTTACTTATAAGCACAACGAACCATATTACGAGCTTAATTTGAGTGAGTTACCAGAAAAAACAGTTCATGTCCTGTCCTTTCAGGGAGAAGAGGAAATTTCCCGACTGTTTAAATATCGTATCGACCTCATATCCAAAGATCCGGAGCTCGATCCCAAAGACATTCTCAATAAAAAAGCGACATTTGTGATGAACCGTGGCGATGAAGATCCGATTAACATCAACGGCATCATATCCCGCATTGAACAGAGAGGCAGGACACCGAATTACGTATTCTATTATGCGGAACTCGTCCCGAAAATGTGGCGTTTGGGACTAACGTATCAGAGTGTGATCTATCAAAACAAAAACATTGAGAAGCTTGTGTCTCAAGTCCTGGACAACGCCGGATTCTCCGGACAAGATTATGAATACAATAAGTTGAAAGGATCTTATCCTGATTTGGAATACATCGTCCAGTACCAGGAAACAGATTTCAATTTCATCAACCGCCGCCTTGAGCACTACGGCATATTCTACTACTTCGATCATCGCGATGGTAACGATGTGATTGTCTTTACAGATACCAATGACACACTGCCAGCAATCGAACAATCGGAGGATATTTATTACAATCCCAATAGAGATCCAGTGTTCGGAAAAGAAACCCTGAGCGAGCTTCGCTGTAAAACCGAGGTGGTTACCGGACAGGTCAAATTGAAGGATTACAACCATCGAACTCCCACAAAAAATCTTTTGGTGGAAAGTCAGATCGATAAAGACGCACCAGGCACTTATTATGAATATGGCAATCATTTCAAAGATAGCAATGAAGGCAAGTTTATCGCCCAAATACGGAATGAAGAGATCCTTTCCAAGAGTGAAACCTATTCAGGGAAGAGTGATTGCCGCCTGTTTCGCGCTGGATTCAAATTCAAAATGGGTAAACACTACATAGATAAATGGAATGAGACAGAATATATCCTCACCAAAGTCATCTCTCAGGGAACACAAAGAAGTCTCTTTAACATTCTTCCCGATTCAAAAAAAATCGTTCCCACATATGTGAATGAATTTGAAGCCATCGTTATCGATACTCAATATCGACCATCTCGAAGGACTTCCGTTCCACGGATACCAGGTATCATGACATCCAAACTGGAAACAGGAACCGGAGACGAGTATGCCTTTCTTGATGATAAAGGCCAATACAAGATGAAAGTTCCTTTTGATCTGAGTGATACAGGTGACGGCAAGGCGTCTTGCCCGATTCGATTATCCCAGCCTTATTCCGGTGCCGGATACGGTGTCCATTTTCCAAATCATGCTGATACTGAGATTGTGTGGTCCTGCATCGATGGAGACGTCGATCGCCCTCTGGGATTGGGGACAGTCCCCAATCCGTCGAACTCTTCACCTTCGACAAGCAGTAACAAATGGCAGAGCGTGATTCGCACGGCAGGAAAGAATGAACTGACCATGGACGATAAAACCGGCAAGGAAAACATTTACCTTCATGGAACCAAAGACTGGACGATTGCTATCGAGAATGATAAGACGCAGACCATCGGAAACAATGAGACTTCTTCTGTGGGAAACGATCGAACAAGGGATGTTGGGAATAATGAAAAGATAACAGTGGGTAATAATCGAGATAAATCCGTTGGAAGCAACCAAACTGAAATAATTGGTGCTAATAAATCGATCACGGTTGGGGGGAACCATACAGAATCTATAGCAGCAAATATGTCGCAAACTGTGGGTGCAAATAAGAATGAGACAGTCAGTCAGAATAAGGTAAATTCAATTGGAGCCGCGTACCAGATAACAGTCGCTGCAGCCATGAATGAATCAGTAGGAGCAGTAAAAGCAGAAGAGATAGGAGGCTCGAAAACCGTTGCTGTTGGTGCAGATAGTAGTGAAAACGTCGGGGCGAATAAATCTGTGAGTGCAGGGAAAAATTACACTGTTTCAGCAGGTGAAAAGATGGGATTGACCTGCGGAGACGATTTTGCGCTCGGCGGCAAGAAAAAGGGAGTTATTGATATCAAAGACGAGTTTTCAATCAAATGTGGCAGTGCCTCGATCACCATGAAAAAAAATGGCGATATTACAATTAACGGAAAAAAAATCACCATAAAGGGTTCAGGTGATGTTGTCATCAAAGGGAAAAAAATCCTTCAAAATTAAGTCGTCAAGGAGAAAGAAATGCAAGAAGATCTATTGAACAACATTAGCAATGAGAGGGTGAAAGATAAATACAACGAGATAACCGTTGGATTTCTCGTTGGAATTCAGGAAACGGGTGAACCCTTAGTCAACGTTGCTACCAATGGATCAATTGTTTCTCTGCCAGCCCGTTCGATCCTTCGATTAGATCAAAAAGATATCGGCCGTGAAATTACAGTTATGTTCGAAAACGGAGACTGCCAGAAACCAATTGTGACGGGCTTGATTCAAAAACCAGAAGTTGTAAAAGGCCCGGACAATGGTCATCCGGATGAAAAGCCAATTCACGTAGAGATCGACGGCGAAAGGCTCCAGCTAACGGCAAAAAAAGAAATTGTGCTCCGCTGCGGGAAAGGAAGTATCACAATCACCAAGGCCGGCAAGGTTCTCATCCGTGGAACCTATTTACTGAACCGATCCTCAGGAGTGAACAAAATCAGAGGAGGATCTGTACAGCTAAATTAGTATCCAACCAGGGATCAGCCATGGAACTTCTAAACGCGACCAAATATGCGGCAGGTTACACACAGGGATTGCGTCCGGATGCACGAGAGCTTCTTGTTGTTGCAATCAAAGGTACGTTTACGATGCCTAAGAGCGGGGAACAACTTCATATCTCAGACGATCAAGTTCCTCTGGTTGAAGCGGATGTGTTTACCGGGGAACCAGGATTTTCAGCGCCCATTTATGAGACGGATTACGCACCTTTAAAACCCAAATGCGATGTTATTCTCAACGGCAGTGCCTATGCTCCAGATGGAAGATCTGCCGTTAAGGTACCTGTCTCGCTGCAGATAGGGCCGATATCAAAATCGTTCTATGCGGTCGGACATCGCGTTTGGCAAAAAAATCTCACAGGATTTGGGCCGACTCCCTGCATGCCTTTCACAAAAATACCAATCTCTTATGATAATGCTTTTGGGGGAATAGATGACACACACGAGAAGCCAGCAAAACATAAAGCCTGCTCTACCAATCCAGTGGGAGTAGGATTCCATTCCAATCTCGAGAACGAATTGGTCGAGGGCAAACCGCTGCCAAATACGGAAGAATCTAACAATCCAGTGACTAAGCCAAAGGGAAACTATCAGCCCATGGCATTTGGACCCATTGGTCGTGCCTGGCAGCCAAGGGCACCATTAGCTGGAACTTATGATCAGGACTGGATTGACAATGTTTTCCCCTTTCTCCCTCCTGACTTTAAAGATGAATATTACCAATCTGCTCCAGTTGACCAACAGATGCCTTACCCCAAAGGTGGGGAAAAAATCAAATTGATCAATCTGACGCCTGAAGGATACACTACTATCACTCTTCCCGACTTGACAATGCCTGTCACGTTCTACTTCAAGAACATTGAAGAAAAAGAAACAACGGCGGTCGTCGACACCATCGTGATTGAGCCGGATGAGAGCCGGGTTATGCTCACCTGGAGATCTTCAGTCCCCTTGCGAAAGAACATGTTCGAAGTCGTCCAAGTCGTTGCAGGAACAATGTCAAGAGGCTGGTATCGTGCTCGCAAGATGGGAAAAACCTATTATCCATCACTGGGCAAAATGGTCGAATCTCAAATGGAAGAAACTTAACTGGAGAATGAAAACAATACAAGGCTTATCCATTTTTTCATGTGGCATGGTCACTGGCGTAGGTTTAAATGCTCCTGCCTCATGTGCAGCTATCCAGACGGCAATTGATAATTTCCAGGAAACTCGTTTTATGGATAAAGGAGGAGAGTGGATCATAGGCTCAGAGGTCCCCTTAGAGAAACCCTGGCGGGGCAGGACAAAATTATTAGAACTCATAAAACTAGCCATAACCGAATGTCTGAAAAATATTCATGAATCCTATCTCAATCAAATTCCGCTTTTGCTCTGTTTAGCTGAAAAGGAGAGACCCGGAAGATTAGAAGGACTCGATGAGACATTTCTTTCTGATATTCAATCCTCTTTGGGGGTTCGTTTCCACGAAAAATCGAGAGTATTAGAAATGGGCCGAATTAGCGGAGTAGAGGCAATCACATTTGCTCGAAAACTTATGTATGAAGACCGTGTCCCCTATTGTCTGATTGCTGGAGTTGATAGTTTACTGGTGGGGCCTACACTGGCGGAATACGATCAAAAAGATCGTCTTTTAACCAGCGACAATTCAGACGGTTTTATACCAGGTGAAGCTGGGGCAGCCATTTTAGTAGAGTCATTGAAGAGAAGCAGCACGCCTCAGATGATTATTATGGGGATTGGATTCGGCAAGGAAGAAGCAACTATTGAATCAGAAGAGCCTCTCCGTGCTGATGGTTTGGTAGCGGCCATAAAAGCCGCCTTGAGTGATTGTGATTTGCCCATGCACGCCCTCGATTTTCGTATTACTGATGTCAATGGAGAACAATACTATTTTAAAGAGGCCAGTTTGGCCTTAACTCGTATATTGCGAGAGCGGAAACAAGAATTTGACATATGGCATCCAGCGGATTGTATCGGCGAAGTGGGCGCAGCTATTATGCCTTGCACAGCAGGTGTTTCATTGGCCGCAGCTCAAAAAAAATATGCATCAGGGAACCGTATACTATGTCACTTTGGCAACGATTCCGGGGATAGAGCTGCCATGGTTCTGGGATATTATCCCGAGGGAATCGAATAATGGGAAACGACGTCTTTGCCAATGGCAGGGAAGTTTCATGTAAAGCTGCATCTGGTAAATCCATCTGTGCTTTTCCAGATGTATGTTTTACTCCTCCGGAAAATCCCGCAACACCTCCCGGAGTTCCGGTTCCCTATCCAAATACAGGCAAAGCCAGCGATATGACAAGCGGAAGCAAGAAGGTCAAGGTCACCAATAAAGAAGTGATGCTAAAGAATAAATCTTATTTCAAAAAGAGCATGGGAGATGAAGCTGGATGTGCCGCTAAGAAAGGTGTTATCACCAGTACCAACAGGGGCAAGGTTTATTTTAATGCCTGGTCGATGGATGTAAAGTTTGAGGGAGAAAATATCGTCCGGCACTTAGATTTGACGACACATAATCATATGTCATCTCCACCTAATACACCAACTTGGCCTTATGCGGATCGGATGGCAATTGTTAAGGGTTTAGATGATTGTAAAGAAGAGCGCAAAGAAGTTGAAGACAACTGTAAGGTTGACAAAAAAGGGAACGTC
>CAZIMJ010000112.1:0-15497 GCA_964540205.1 uncultured Eubacteriales bacterium
ATCCAGTATTTTAAGATGGAGCGTGCCCAATCGCAATGGGAGAATGTTGTGGACTACAATCTTTCAGAAAGCGGTGTGGATCCGCTCTCCTTCGATGAGCTTGTCCAGGAAGGAATTAACGAGCTTAATAGAGATAAAATATGACTGAGGAGGAAATATGAGACGAACGGCTATATATCTGGTTGCTTTTTGTTTTCTCTCCTTGGCTCCGTTTTCATTGGCGATACAACTACCTTCAAATACTGAGCTGAAAAAGGAGATAAGGGAAATTATTAACCAAAAAGGCGATATGATTATCGGCGTAAGCGATAAAATCTGGGAATATGCCGAAATCGCCTTGATGGAGCATGAATCCTCAGAACTTCTTGAGGAAATTCTCGAGAGTGAGGGTTTTGTGGTTGAGAAAGACGTTGCCGGCCTGCCGACAGCATTTGTCGCCACATATGGTTCCGGGAGTCCGGTTTTAGGTATTTTGGCCGAGTATGACGCTCTACCGGGACTTTCTCAGGACAACAAACCTTTCAAGCGAGTGCTGTCGGAGGGAGGCGCCGGACATGGATGTGGCCATAACCTCTTTGGGGCGGGAAGCCTCGGAGCTGCTCTCGGGCTCAAAGCAGTCATGGAAAAACATAGCCTGAAGGGCACCTTAAGGCTGTACGGATGCCCTGCAGAGGAGGATGTGGGAGGGAAACTCTACATGGCCAGAGATGGTCTTTTTGATGACCTGAATGTGTGTTTGGCGTGGCATCCGAGTTACGAGACATCCGTAGATGTGGATGGCAGTCAGGCCATGGATGATATAAAGATCGAATTTTTTGGCAAAACAGCCCATGCCGCTTTTGATCCCTGGATGGGAAACAGCGCTTTGGATGCAGTGGAGATGATGACAACCGGCATCAACCTCCTCCGTGAACATGTAAAACCTTCTGTCCGTATCCATTATGTGATCACTGACGGAGGGAAAGTCCCCAATATCGTCCCCGAATATGCAAAAGTTTGGCTCTGGGTGAGGGACTCTGACAGAGAAGGAGTGAAAGAGGTTGTGCAAAAGGTGGAGAAAATCATAGAAGGATCAGCGCTTGCTACAGGCACGACATCCAAAATACATTACCTGGGAAGTTACCACGAGATGCTAGTCAACATGAGGGGATCGGAGATCATGCAGAAAAACTTGGAGATGATCGATCCACTGACCTACACGGATGATGAAGTTGATTATGCCAGGAGGATTCAAAAAGAAGCGGGCGTTGAAGAGAAAGGGATGCGTTCCGAAATCGAGGAGTTGAAGGAGCCGCCCAAAGACCCCATTGGGGGATCAACGGATGTTGCCGAGGTGAGCTGGATCGCACCTACTCTCCATCTCTCCACCGCATGTGCTCCTTACGGAATCCCCTGGCACAGTTGGGCTGTGGTCGCATCCAGTAAACACCCAATCGGGTATAAGGGCATGATTATGGCCGCAAAGGTCATGGCAACGACCGGGCTCGAACTTCTTGTTGATCCAGCCGCCTTGGCAGAGCTAAAAAAGGAATTTAAAGAGAAAACCAAGGATTATACCTACAAAAGCGGGATTCCCCCTGATCAGAAGCCTCCTATCCCAGTTGAAAAAAAGAATTAACGAGCATCTCTTTGTTTAAACCGCACAATTCCTTTGCCCTCTGATGACTCCTTTTTCCTTCAATATTTCAGGATTCAATCAATGTGATGATCTTGAGGAACTCTTCGCTCAAACCTTGCGGCAGGGGATCAGGCTCATGCGTTTTTAGGATATGTCTAGCTCTCTCGCGAGCCCAATTCCGGGCATCATCTTTTTTCTCGATCCACTCGCTGTATGGACGGCGATCCATCAGTTTGGGAATCCAAAGCTCTCTCATGTGTTCTTGTGTGTGTCTCTGGGTGAGATACTGTCTTCCAGGTCCCACTTTGCGGATCGTGTCGAGGGCGAGAGTCTCTTTACTGACTGGTATGCCTTCCATCATTTTGTGGATGATATCGAAGATTTCACAGTCCATGATCATCTGCTCGAAAGACCAGATGAGGCTTCCATTCAAGAGGCCCACGCCGAGGAGCATGTCGGACATTGTGAGCGATGCCATCAATGTGGAAAGACTGTTCTCGATGCCTGCTTGCCAATTGGGCTCTTTTGCTCCCGTGGCGAAGGATCCCATAGAGAGAGGGATATTGTAAAAATCTGCAAGGACATTGGAAGCTGCTCCAAAGAGAAAATCTTCAGGGCCTCCACCCGTATAGGCACCCGTCCGCAAGTCCATGGAGGTCTGAGCAGCCGCATAGAAGACAGGCGTTCCCGGATAGACGAGCTGGATCAATGCCAGAGCACTGAGGACCTCGGCGTTTCCCACAACCAAAGCTCCCGCGAGGGTGGCAGGCCCGGTCAAGGCACAGGAGACCATGGTCATGAACCCTACGGGCAAGCCGGCAGAAGCTGCAGCGAGTGCGGCTTCCAGGCTTCCGCCATCATGCGCAAGAGGGGAGAGGGAACACTCCATGAATGACAGGAGGGGGCGCTGCCGGAGTGCTGTTGACCCCCCCGCAATAAGAGAGGCCATCTCTATGGCTGCTTTTGCTTCCCGTTCCGAATAGATGCTCTCTGTCTGGACGTGTTTGCTTGAATTCTCCCAAATTGCTTTCAGTTCATACAAGCTTCTCGTTTCGGGCGGGCGATCCTGAGCAGAAACAGGAACCCACTGGAAAGCGACTTGTTCAAGATAATCTGCCACACGAGCGATGTCTTCCACGTCTTTAAGGCAGGAACGCCGCAATTCAGCGGTTTGGATATCTATCATCTCCACACCGCAGCCATCTGTTCCCACGAAGACATGGTTTCCGTCTAATGGCAGATCCAGGGCAGAATCTCTTGCCGCGAGAGTGAAGGCGGGAGGGGCAGGCTTGAGACCTTCTTCGATCATCTTTCCAGGGATTTTGACCACAGACGTTTCTCTGTCAACAAAAGCTCCCTGTTCATCCCAGAGGTCCAACACCTTTGGAGATGGGAATTTGACGCCCACAGACTCGATGACATCCAGAGTTGCCGTGTGTATTTGCTGAAGGTCCTCTGCACTCAAGATATTCAGGCTCAAGCGAGGACTTGTAATGGATTTAACATGTCCTTTCACTTTTTTTTCTCCTTTCATGCGTTTCAGGTGGCCAGGCTCTTTTCGAATACTTGGATAAGTTCTCTAAATAATTCTTCAGGGATGCTGTCCAGTCTTCTGTTCCCATGTCCTACAACAGATTCCGATAGACACAGAGAGCGAAGCACAGCTTCCGCGACGGACTCCAAACCGGCTCTGATCATCGTGCTGAGCAACGAGTCATCCGCCGCCGTATAATCGAAAACTTTGGGTCCGTCGTCCTTCAGGCTCATGGCGTTGGCGAGGGAGAATAGCACGCAGGTGATTGAATCCGTGCTGTTCTTGACGGTGTTAGCACTCGGCAATGCCACAACGATACTTGTGCTGACTTTTTTAATTTGGTGGGGGAGGAGGGGCATATCTGTGGCGAGGACCATCGTCAAGGATCCCTTATTTTCGTACCTTCTATGTTTGTCTTGATTCAAGTCTGCTCCATCGGATAACTCTGAGGTGCCATGATTTGAAGCAACCAGAGCACCGACGGAAAATGGCTTGCCGTTGATGGAGAACAATCGTGAAGAGGTCCCGATCCCCCCTTTCCAGTGAAATGCGTGCAAGCCCAAACCCACACCTACGGAGCCCTCTTGGACCGAATGATTCGAGGCGTTCCGGAGGAGCTGAATAACATCTTTATCCTCTACCACAGATCCCCTCTGGCCATTCAAGTAAGAATCGTCGATACTCAGGGCAACCGGAGGCCAAATCTCGGTACGGCCCAGCTGAAAGCCAAAAGAGAGCACGGCATCATAGGCAATACCAAGGTTATAAGAATTGGTGAGCACGATGGGAGAATTCAAATAACAGAAATCTTCGATGACGGCATATCCTGTGATTTCATGCATATTCCTAAAGGGAAAGCATCCGAAGAAATATCTGTTTTCTTCATTCATATCCCCAGGAATAACCGCAGTCAATCCAGTCCTGACCGTCTCTGTCAGCCCCGATGGATTCTGAGTATCTCTCGAGACTGTGAGATGCCCGACCCTGATGTCTCCCACATCGACAATAGCATTCTTTTTGCCGTGAGGGTAAATCCAGGAAATTTTACCGATCGATTGGAGCTTTTTTGATTCATTCAAAATAGATGTCCTTTAACCTGTAGTATTTTTTCATGATTCTCTTGACCTGGTCAAGAGGTAGACCGTATGCTGTGTTGCCGTCTTTTCCAACAACGGTTTGAGCGGCCGTCAGAGCGTTGATGATGGCTTCTTGAGTCGCTTCAACCGTTCCCTGATACAGGGGGGATATCCAGAAATCACTCACCGACTTTATCTTCTGGAAAAATCCGTCAGGGACTGCTGGAATTCTGTTGCCCGTCGAGAAGGCCAGGATGATGTCGCCGCTACCGGTGTGCGATATAGCCCCTGTCTGAGCGAGGCCGAGAGCAACTCTCTTGGCGATTTTTTTCAATTGGAAAGGAAGCAGCGGAGCAGTGGTCGCTGCAATAAGGATGATAGATTTGGTCTTTGCCGCTTCAATTTCAAATCCTTGAATTTCCTTGCCCACAGGCGCACCATCGATCCTCAGTTGATCGCGGCTTGCCGTGTTCGCCATGACAAGAACGCCCACAACGAATTTTGCGCCATCCAAAGCAACCATTCGAGAAGAGGTCCCGATCCCGCCCTTGAATCCGAAAGATACCATGCCGGTGCCTCCGCCGACAGCACCTTCCTCAACAGCCCCGGATCCGGCGTTTGCGATGGCTTTGAACACGTCTTCGTTCGTGATCGAGCGCTTGGGTGTATCACTCAAAAAGTCGTCGAAACACTCGGCAACGACAGGGTGAAATATCCTCTTTGAATCAAACATATCCGAATCTCGTCTTTTTAGATATTCAACCGCCGCAGTATGTACGATCCCTACATTGTATGTCCCTGTGAGAAAGATCGGTGTTGTCAACTTTCCTGTTTCCTCGATGGGAGCGACACCTGTCATCTCTCCCCAGCCGTTCAAGCTGAAATAGGAGGAGTAGAGTTGTTCTTCCATTATCCTTCCACTGTTGGGAAGGATGACAGTCACCCCAGTTCGGACGGCACCTTTTCCATCGCCTATGGAAAGGGTGGTGTGACCGACTCTGACACCTTCGACATCAGTGATGGCGTTCAGGGGTCCGGGTTCTAATTCACCTATGACGATCCCCATTTCCCTGGCTCTCAGCCTTCGATCCACAGAGGAGTGGTCTGGATGGATAGAGTCAGCCGGATTCCTCTGAAAGACGAGCTTTGAGGACAATAACGGAATCCCGCTCAAAGTGCTTTTGATAAAATTTCGTCGATTCATCGAGCTATCTCCTCATAAGGGTTGCGATATGCGCTGGGACCGCTTTGGATAAACCCTCGAGGCTGTAGCCGCCCTCCAGGGCAGAGATGAGCCGTCCTTCAGCATGGTCATGGGCAATCTGGAGCAGAACATAAGTTAATCTTCGGTAACCTGCATCGGTGACCCTGAAACGTCCTAAAGGATCGCCGGTCCGTGAGTCAAACCCGGCAGAGATGAGAACGACATCGGGTTTGAATTCGTCTGCAGCGGGCCGCAGCTTGTTTTCAAAAGCATCGATCAGATCTTTGTCTCCGGACCCTGCCGGTAATGGCACATTTAGAGTCGTGCCTTTCCCTTCACCAATCCCGATCTCTTCGGCACTTCCTGTCCAAGGATACCAGGGCCATTGGTGGGTACTAAAAAAGAAGACGCTGTTATCTTTGAAAAAAATGTCCTGTGTGCCGTTTCCGTGATGCACGTCCCAGTCGACGATAAGCACTTTTTCCAGCTTGTGTTTTTTCTGGAGATACCTGGCGGCAATGGCCACGTTGTTGAACAGACAGTAACCCATTCCTTGGTCCTGAGAAGCGTGATGCCCGGGTGGGCGAATGGCACAGAAGGAATTCTTCGCTCTGCCCGACACAACCGCATCGCACGCCGACAGTAAGCCGCCGACCGCCCAAAGCGCGACTTCATAGGAGTCCTTGCAGATGACCGTGTTCCCGGATTGGGTGGAAAGATACTCTTCTCCGCTCTCTACATCCCGACGGACAATGTCGATATAAGCGTCACTGTGAACCTGGCGAACCCATTCCAGTGAAGCGGCCCGCGGACGCGTTTCCTGCAAAACCGAAAGGAGCCGATTTTCGCGCAGTCCGTTCAGGATCGCGTTGAGGCGTTCAGGGCTTTCTGAATGGAATGGTCCCGTATCATGTTTGAAATACACGTCATGAAACACAAGGGATGTTCCGGAACCGATCGTTTCATACGCAAAAAAAGGCTTCACAGGGATAAAACTCAGCAAGGATCCCAAGCCGAACAAAAATTCTCGTCTTTTCATAACCGGTCTATTGTTGTTCATAATCGCTCCTTTTACTCTTACGGCGGAGTGCATAAGATATCGCGAGAGTCATTTTTTAGTTCCTGCAGCATTGAGAATAGACACATTCTCCGGCTTGTGGGTTGCCCTCATCAATGCCGTTGCGCCGCGGTCATCTTGGGCATTGACGTCTGCGCCCGCATCAATCAGTATCTGGAGGGCGTCTGGTTCACCTGTGGCAGCGAGCATCAAAGGCGTCACTCCACCGCTAATCCGGATATTCGGAGTGGCACCGGCCTCAACAAGTAACTGAATTGTCGAAACAGGTATATCGTTTTCAGTCGTGAGCGCTTCGATCAGAACAGTGCGTCCGTCCAGATCTTGTGCGTTAACGTCTGCTCCTGCATCGATCAATCGATCTATGACCTCAGTTGAGCCGCATATGGCCGCGAACATCATTGCGGTCACGCCATATGCGTCTCTAGCATTCACGTCAGCGCCTGCATCGATCAAAGCCAAGGCGATATTGGAGTGCCCCCTTCGTGTGGCTTCCAAAAGGGGAGGGAGGCCATCGTTCTTTTTATCGGGAGACATTCCGGCTGAGAGGAAGAGTCGAACAGCCTCGGCATTTCCTTGGATAATACAATTGACATAATTTTTTTCGCTGAACGCTATGCCCATCTCAGCCAATTGCTGTTTATATGAGTTCTTTGGTTCAGCACAGTTTGTGAGTAATATGGAAACAATTCCTATCAAGGTAAAGACACGGCTCGCCATTTTGTTCTCCCACATGTGAAAATTAGGCTCATTGAACCTTTGATAGATGAATAATCAAGTTTTATATAGCATTAACACAGAGGATATCCATCCTTTTACTGGTTCCTATCAATCCAAAACATGTTTACATGATACCATGAAGCCATACAATTGAATAACATATATCTGAAGATGAAAAAATAATTTTTCTTTAGGGAAGCCGCTTGACAAAATGGAGTACACTTGAAATAATTGTTTCATAATACGAAACACAATTTTATAATGCGGAACAATAAAACTATAGATAATAATGAGAAAGGTTCCGGCTTTGTGAATTCTCTTGCTAGGGGACTTTCGATACTGGAATCTTTCGATGCCGCGAATCCCATCATGGGAATTGCTGAATTAGCCAGGAAGACCAGCCTCCCTAAAAGCACTGTCCATCGTCTGATCCAGACGATGTGTGCTTTGAGATATGTTATCTCGGACGACGCTTCAAATAAGTACATGCTAGGGCCTAAGGTCTTAGACCTTGGTTTTACTGTTCTGTCCAGCCTGGACCTCAGGGATGTGGCGGCACCATATTTGCGCATGTTTTCCAAATCATCGGGCGAGACTGTGAATCTGGCAATCCTCGACGGATGGCAACTGGTCTATGTGGAAAGATTGAAGACACAGAAAATTGTCAATATCAATCTACACATTGGTTCACGTTTAGAGTTATATAATACCTCGATGGGGCGAGTATTGGCCGCCTTTCAGAGTGAAGAATGGTTATCAAAATATCTGGAATATCTCCAGCACATCCCAGAGACCAGAAAGTATATAGTAGAAGGCGGGAAAATTTTTCGTGAAATTCTTGCGGGTGTTAAAGAAAAAGGCTATGCCATCAATAATGAAGAACTTGCGCCAGGCCTGAGGTCTGTTGCCGCTCCTGTGAACAACAGGGAGGGAAAAGTCATTGGAGCAGTCAATGTTGCCGTGAGTTCGGGCCTCTTTTCGTTGGAGAGATTGGAAAAGGAACTGCTTCCCCCTCTTCTTGAAACTACTCAAGCTATTTCAGCCGCCCTTGGCTATTAATAAGCAGGAGATGTGATTACATGACTGTACAATATCCACAGGGGAATGTATTCTACCGGAACCTGCATCATTCATTCCCCATTATCACCCATGGGGAAGGAGCTTATCTGTATGATACCTCTGGCAATAGATATCTGGATGCCAGCGGGGGAGCGGCTGTGGTGAACATTGGGCATAGAGTCAAAGAAATCGCCGAAGCCATCTCTTTGCAGGCTCAGAGCGTCGGTTACATAAACGGTACACAATTCAGCCATGAACCTGTGGAAACTCTTGCCCAGCGTGTTTCCGAGTTTCTTCCTTTCTCTGATGGAAAAGTCTATTTTCTGACGAGCGGCTCTGAAGCCGTTGAGGCTTCGATCAAACTGGCCCGCCAGTATTGGGTGGAGAGAGGACGGCCCTCCAAGCATCATGTGATCGCGCGAAAACCCAGCTATCACGGAAACACTTTGGCCGCGCTCTCTCTGTCGGATAGAAGACACTACAAAGACATTTATGGCCCCATGCTAATGAAAACCAGTATGATCCCAGCTCCTTATTGCTACCGGTGTTTCTGTGGAGAGGTGTACCCCTCCTGCGGCATAAAATGTGCATTTGAACTGGAGAAACAGATACAGGTCATCGGGGAAGAGAATGTTTCGGCTTTTTTGACCGAAGTCATA
This sequence comes from uncultured Eubacteriales bacterium, assembly GCA_964540205.1. Taxonomy (GTDB): domain Bacteria; phylum Acidobacteriota; class Aminicenantia; order Aminicenantales; family Aminicenantaceae; genus WTAW01. The sequence goes on from CAZIMJ010000112.1 coordinate 8,946, forward strand.
GGCGGTTCATCCACAGGGGCATCTGTGCCTCCTGCGGAGTATTTCTCAGCCATTCGGAAGATCTGTGATCAGAATGAAATCCTTTTGATTGTCGATGAGATCATGACTGGAACCGGCCGTACAGGCGAGTGGCTCGCCTGCCATCACTTTGATTTAAAACCTGATATCATAATCATGGGGAAAGGCCTAACCAGTGGATACATCCCCCTCAGTGCTGTCGCCGCTCCTGGAGAGATTGTCGATATCCTCTACAGCAAAGGCCGGAGCTTCATGCATGCGCAGACTTTCGCTCATCACCCGGTAGCATGTGCAGCCGGGAAAGCGACTTTGGATTATATAAAAAACAATAATTTGTTGCAAAAATGTAATACTGCGGGAATCCTGCTTATGGCCGCACTCTCGTCTCTTTCTTATGACCGCGATGTGGGAGACATTCGGGGAAAGGGTTTGCTCATCGGAATCGAGTTTGTCCAGGATAAAGACGCCAGAACACCTTTTCCTCGGGAATTGGGTTATGCCGAAAAATTTGTCGCCAATGCTCTAAAGAAAGGTTTGGTCGTCTGGCCGAATGTGGGCCATGCAGACGGGATCAATGGAGACCTGATCCTTCTTGCTCCGCCTTTCATAATAGAGAAGGATGAGATCTCGCTAATCTGTCGTGTTCTTAACGAAACACTCGATGAGATGAAAAAGATTCTGTAAGGAGGAAATATGGGCAAAAATAAAGAATTCAAAGTAACTTACACTACTCTGGATCCGTCCGGACTGGAAGTTTTCCATGAAACATATGACAAGGCTGTGCAAAACGTGCGCAGCCGCCTCGGCCAATCATATCCGATCTATGTCTCGGGAAAGAAAATCACCGGATTCGAAGAATTCAAGGATATCAGTCCAACCGATACGGAGATCGTCGTAGGGTATTTCCAAAAGGGTACGGCCAATGCACTTAGTGAAGCCGTAGACGCAGCGCATGGAGCTTTCAAGGCTTGGCGGAACATGGACTACCGGGAACGTCTTAAAATTATGAGAAAGGCCGCAGAGCTTATAAGCGAACGGAAATACGAGCTAGCGGCCATCATGAGCATTGAGGCGGGAAAGAGCCGGTTTGAGTCTATGGGAGACGTCGAAGAATCAGCGGATCTTATCCGATACTATTGTCTACAGATGGAAGAAGCCAAAGGTTTTGTCCGATCCATGGAACGATTGAGTCACAACGAGGAGACAAGAAGTATCCTCAAACCCTATGGTGTTTGGATGATCATATCGCCATTTAATTTTCCCCTTGCGCTGGCCGCAGGGATGAGCGCCGGAGTTCTCGTAGCCGGCAACACTGCCGTTTATAAACCCTCCTCGGATACACCGCTCAGCGGCCTCAAGCTCTACGAGGTGTATAGAGATGCGGGAATGCCTGAGGGTGTCTTTAATTTCATTACAGGACCTGGAGGGAACTTCCAGGATGTGATCTTTGAGAACACAAAGATTTCCGGCCTGGTCTTTACGGGATCCTCAGAGGTAGGGTTGAAAATATACAACGGTTTCAGTCGCCAACACGTTAGACCTTGCTTCCTGGAGATGGGCGGGAAAAATCCTGCCATTGTAACAGAGAGCGCGGACCTCGATAAGGCAGCAGAGGGAGTGATGAAATCCGCCTATGGTTTGGGCGGACAGAAATGTAGTGCCTGTTCCCGGGTGTATGTCCATAAAAAGGTCGAGGCTGAATTCCTGGACAAGCTCATTACCCACATCCGGAAGATCAAGATCGGAGATCCTGCTGAGCGGGATGTGTATTTGGGGCCGCTCATCAATCAAAGTGCGGTGGAAATATTCAAGGCCTGGTCGGATATTGGCAGAAAAGATGGAAAGATCCTGATAGGAGGAAATGTGCTCTCAGACGGAGCTTTCGGGAGGGGACATTTCGTGGAGCCAACTTTAGCCACTGGATTCCCGAAAGAACATAGAATCTTTCATGAAGAGCTCTTCTTACCTTTTTTGGTTGAGTCTGCTGTGGATTCCCTCGAGGAGGCTGTAACCGAATGCAATAAAGTCAACTACGGCTTGACCGCAGGCATTTTTTCCCGAGACGATAGAGAGCTCCAGTATTTTTTCAATGAGATTGAGACAGGAGTGTTGTATGCCAACAGGCGTTCTGGAGCGACAACCGGAGCATGGCCAGGAGTCCAGTCGTTCTGCGGTTGGAAAAAATCCGGGTCCACCGGAAAAGGCGGTTGCGGCCCGTATTACGTCCAGCAGTTTATGCGGGAACAAAGCCACACTGTGATGAAATAGATATTGCATGAAATCATGAAGAAAAGGAGTAACAAAAGTGCATGGTGTAGAAAATAAGGTCGTTATCCTGAGTGCTGTAAGGACTCCTGTCGGAAAGTTTGGCGGAAGTTTCAAAAACACAAGCGCTGTCACTCTAGGCACAATTGCCGCTCAGGAGGCCATAAAAAGGGCTGGGATCTCAGCCAACATGGTCGATGAAGTCATTTTTGGACAAGCGCGGCAAGCAGGGAATAGGCCCAACCCTGCGCGTCAGATACTCTTCAGGATGGGAATTCCCGTAGAAAAAACAGCCTTCACTGTGAACAAGGCATGTGCATCCGGAATGAAAGCCATCACCCTTGGGTGTCAGTCCCTTCTCCTCGGGGAGAATAAAATCGTTCTGGTGGGCGGTATCGAGAACATGTCACAAATTCCTTATTTTTTAGATGGAGCACGGTGGGGCTACAGAATCGGGGATGGTGTGCTCATCGATGGCATGTACAGAGACGGATTGTTTTGCCCTTTGGCAGATATGATAATGGGAGAAACAGCTGAGATCTTGGCAGAAAAATACGGGATCTCCCGGGGGGAACAGGACAAGTTTGCATACGAGAGCCAGATGAAGGCAAATAAAGCTATCGAAGATGGATTCTTCGATGATGAGATTGTGCCGGTCAGGATAAAAGACAGGAAGGGCAGTGAACTTGTCATAACAACAGATGAGCATCCTCGTCCGGAAACAACTCTGGAGAAACTGGCAAAATTACCTGCAGTTTTCAAAAAGGGGGGCACGGTGACTGCGGGCAACTCATCGGGACTGACAGATGGAGCGGCTGCCCTCGTTTTAACAACATCGGAGCATGCCAAAGACATGGGTTTGAACCCGATGGCCGAAATCATTGCCTCAAGCTCTGCAGGGGTTCACCCCAGAGAGATGGGGATAGCTCCGGTTCTGTCGACACGTAAGTTATTGAAAAAAAACAATATAAAATTAGATGACATTGATCTAATCGAGATCAACGAGGCTTTTGCAGCGCAGGTTCTTGCTGTTGAGCGGGAATTGAAATGGAATATAAAGAAGCGAAACATCAGGGGAGGAGCTATAGCGCTGGGGCATCCGATCGGATGCACCGGTGCCAAGATAACTGTAACCTTGCTCTATAGCTTAATCAAGGAAAACAAAGAACTCGGAATGGCCACTCTCTGTGTGAGCGGGGGTCTGGGGATGTCGCTTCTGCTCAAGATAATCTGAAAGGAGAGAAATCATGTCTCATAGAGATCCTCAAATAAAAACAGAACTTCCCGGAAAAAAATCAAAGAGAGTCCTTTCTAAAGATAAAAAATATACCTCAAGTTCTTACATCAAAGAATATCCTCTAGTCGTCGAAAGAGGGGAGGGGGCTGTGGTCGTAGATGTGGACGGAAACCGATTCTTGGATATGATGGCTGGAATTGCGGTGAATATCACGGGGTACAGTCATCCCAAAGTCGTCAAAGCCGTCAAAGAACAGAGTGAAAAATTCTTTCATATATGTTCCACAGATTTTTACTATCCCTCATTTGCCAATCTTGCTGAAAGGCTAGCCAAAATCACACCGATATCGGGGGATAAAAGTGTTTTTTTTAACAACTCAGGAGCTGAGGCTGTAGAGACAGCGATCAAACTCGCGCGCTACCACACAAAAAGACCCAACATCATTGCTTTTCATGGTGCTTTTCATGGGAGAACAATTGGGGCATTGAGCTTGACCGCAAGTAAATATAAACAGAGGAGATATTTCGGACCTTTAATGCCGAACGTTTATCATGTCCCTTATGGATACTGCTACCGATGTGCGTACAATCTCAAATACAGTTCCTGCGGAATCTTTTGCGCAGAAGCGATTGAAAAGGTTCTATGTCAATCTTTTCTGAGCCCTGATGAAATAGCAGCCGTGTTTGTCGAACCCATATTGGGTGAGGGAGGATATGTTGTTCCCCCTGCCGAGTTCCATCAGAAGTTGAGAGAGTTCACAAGTCAAAACGGTATACTTCTTGTCGCTGATGAAATTCAGTCCGGAATGGGACGGACTGGCAAGTTTCTTGCCATCGAACATTTTGGTGTCGAACCGGATGTTGTCCTCCTTGCCAAAGGACTGGCTTCAGGGCTTCCCTTAGGCGCCGTCATTGCGAAGAAAAAGTTCATGAGTTGGGAATCTGGAACACATGGCAGCACATTCGGGGGCAATCCTGTTTCCTGTGAGGCATCGCTTGCAACATTGGACCTGCTTGAGGGCGGGCTAATGGTTAACGCTTCTAAAATTGGAAAATATCTGCTTTCCAAGCTGAAAAAACTCCAAAAAACACATCCGCTCATCGGGGATATTCGAGGGATAGGCTTGATGATTGGCATGGAACTTGTCACTAACAGAAGAACACGACAGCCTGCAAGCCGTGCAGTCGAGGAGATCGTCAATGATGCGTTTAAAAAGGGGCTTTTGCTCCTTTCTTGTGGAGAAAGTGTTATACGTTTCGCTCCACCCTTGATTATTGATAGAGATTTTGTGGATAAATCTGTAGGCATATTTTCGGAAGTCTTATCTCGAAAAGAGAAGGAGATGCACGGATGACACAAAAAATCATGACTATGCGGGAAGCGATTGAGAGGAATATTCGAGATGGAGACACAATCGTTATCGAAGGTTTCACACATTTGATATGTTTTGCCGCAGGACACGAGATCATAAGACAGAAAAAGAAGGATCTCGTTGCATGCCGGTTGACTCCTGACCTTATCTATGACCAGCTCATCGCTGCGGGGTGTGTGAGAAAAGTCGTCTTCAGCTGGGCAGGGAATCCTGGTGTCGGCCCTTTATACGGTTTACGAAGAGCAGTCGAGCAGGGGATACCGAGACAAATCGAGATCGAAGAATACACACATTTCGGAATGGTGGCCAGGTTTATTGCCGGAGCGTCCAAGCTCCCTTTTATGCACCTGAACAGCTTTTCAGGAAGTGATCTTATCGAGATGAATTCGAATATAAGATCCATTCGGTGTCCATACACAGGAAAAGAATTTGCCACAGTCCCCGCGTTAAACCCTGATGTTGCCATTGTTCAGGTTCAACGCGTTGACGAGGAAGGAAACTCTCAAATCTGGGGACTCATGGGAGTTCAAAGAGAGGCCGCATTCGCCTCCAAGAAAGTGATTATTGTTGCTGAAGAGTTGGTAGATACCTCCGTTATACGCTCTGACCCGAATCGCACAATCATCCCAGGCATGAAGGTCGATGCGGTCGTTATTGAACCTTTTGCCGCCCATCCCAGTTATGCCCAAGGATACTACGACCGTGATAATCAATTTTATGTTGACTGGTATAGTATATCCAAGGACCGTGCCTCCATGGAGAGATATATCGAGGAATGGATTTACGGTATCAAGGACCGCAAAGAGTATAAAAAGAAGTTAGGCAAGGAAGTGATTGCAAATCTTCAGGTCAGCGATTATTTTTCAACACCCGTAAATTATGGCTATTAGGCTTTTTTAGCGGAGAGGAATGATGCTCGAATTTTCATCAAGTGAAATCATGGTTACAAGAGCAGCTAAGGAACTAAAAGATAAAGAAGTTGTTTTTGTGGGTATAGGTTTGCCAAATCTTGCCTGTAATCTAGCCCGAAGGCTTCATGCTCCGGAATTGATATTGATTTATGAATCAGGAGCAGTGGGCGCAATTCCTTCCAGATTGCCACTTTCTATAGGGGACCCCTGCTTAGTAACCGATTCCATTTCCGTGTGCTCTATGGTAGAAGTGTTCTATTATTACCTTCAAGGGGGACTGATAGATGTCGGTTTTCTAGGCGGAGCTCAAGTGGACAGATTCGGAAATATCAATTCAACAGTAATCGGTGACTATGAACATCCTAAGGTGAGGTTACCCGGAAGTGGTGGTGCCTGTGAAATTTCAATACACGCGAAGAAAATTATACTTATTCTTAAACAAAATAAAAAAACTTTTACGGAGAAGATAGACTTTATCACTAGCCCGGGTTTCATAAATTCAGAGAATCCACGAAAAAAACATGGAATTCCTGGCGGAGGCCCAATCCTTGTGATCACAGATTTAGGCGTCTATTCTTTTACCAGGGATACACATGAGATGATATTGACTGAGATGCATCCGGGGGTTTCGCTGGAAATAATTCGCGAGAATCTTTCCTGGGATATTAAGGTGAGCGACTCTATCAAAACAACTGGCTCTCCTACTGCAAGGGAGCTCAAAATTATAAGAGAAGATCTCGATCCGGATA
>CAZIMJ010000113.1:0-5694 GCA_964540205.1 uncultured Eubacteriales bacterium
AGTGTGGTTAACAGGAAGAATAAAGATTATTGTGAGAACATGTTAATTGGAATAAATATCGACAGTTTTTATGAATAATTCAGAATAAAAAAAAGCCCCTCCTCCCGGCTTGGGAGAAGGGGCTTTGAGCGTCTGTAATTGAACTTTGTCTGCAGCTTAGAAGATGAACTTGACTCCGAATCTGACGTCGATCCCATCGGTGTAGGCGTAAGGCATCAAGTAACGCGGATCAAGTTGAACACCTGCTTTTGCAACTTCTGCTTTATATTCGTACGTTGCCAGCAATTCTTCGTCAGACAGAGTGATTCCCTGCCTGTTGTAGTAGGGATACTCCCTCATCGCAATTCGTTGACCGAACAGGTTGGAGACGTTGGCATTGAGCTGTACGGCGTATTGACCGCCAAGACGGAGGTTGTACTCCGCATAGAGATCCGTTCTCATCATCATGGGTGTCCTACCCTGGTCGGCACGTCCTACCGGATAGTAACCCTGCATGCTGTTCAGGCTCAACATTGTGGATACTGGAGTTCCGCTCATGAGATAAGAATAGAATCCGAAGGTGAAACCAAAATCCCACGTGTAGCTTCCATAGACCTTGAACTGGTGAGGCCTATCCGTGGGGAGTTTACCAGTGCTCTCATTCAGATTCTGGTCGCGGTGCAAGAACCAGCCATCAAAATACCTTTCTACGTTGGGCGAATGACGGCCGAACTCATCGGAACTGGCCAATCCTGAGAAATTACCCCAGAGATTGCTGTAGGTGTAGTGTAATCCCGCCATCCAGTTGTTGCTGAACCGCTTGTCGATTCCAACATTCAGCGAGTGGTATCTCCTCTGGGCTTTCGGACATTCGGGCCAATCGTTGACCGCATAGAGAGCGTTGATCCAATCAGAGCCAGGATTGCCGTTGAAGTACACCTCGCCTTCAGGCGTTTGAATTCCCATGTCTTCGATGGCCCAGATGATGTGGCTGTAGAGGTAACGGACGGTCAGAGACACATCCTCTCCAAGCTTTCTCTGGAGACCCAGGGTGATCTCGTTCTTGCTGTAGGGCTCCATATCCGGCTGAGTGGTGTCGAAGGAGGGAATTCGCCAGTTAAGGCTCTCGATGTAGACTAAATCAGGCGCAAGGCTCAGATCGGGATGGGTTACCTGGCCATATCTCCAATCCAATGTCCTGATGTCATAGTAGTGAGAGATCCATTTGAATCCTCCGTAAGAGCCGTTGGCCATCTCGAGCTTCATGACGTCATAGTAGAGTCCGTAACTTCCGAAGACCTTTGTGCTGTTGTCGCCGAAAAGATCCCAGGCGAATCCGACACGGGGAGCGATCTTGTCTCCGAATCCGAATTGGATCGGAGCATCCTGGTATTCTGGAAGGTCGCTAAAGGATGGGATATTCTCTTTTTCGGCACGGATCCCGACGTTCACCGTGACTTTGTTGTTGATCGTCCAGCTGTCCTGCAAGAAAATGGCATAGCGGTCGCTGTGGATATTTGCGATCTCACCAAAAGGTTGCCTGGAATGCAGATAGCCGTACATGGTTTCCGTGGTCTCTCCCACCGGCGAGATGTAGTCTAATCCCCAATACCAATAGTTGGCGGTATAGGGATAGGCATTGTCCACATCCTGAGCGAGGCGCACATACTGGAGACCTGCTTTAAAGACGTGCTCACCAGCGAGGTCGGCAAACAGAGTCGCATCAAAGTTGCCTCCGTACCGCTTCTGAATATCCTTGATGGTCTGATAGCCGTCAGTGTAGCTGTAATTGTACCAGCCCGCTGGATGCTCTTCTCCGCCGTATCCGATGTTGGACCTCCCGAAGTAATAGCGTGGGCCTTCTGGTCCTTTGATCTGCTGCGTGTCGATCTTGAAATAACCGCCGTTTATGCCAACAAACACGTTGTCTGAAACGATCCAGTCGATCCGTCCACCCCAGGTTTCACCGGGATAATTGAATCCGAATTCAGGATAGGCGTATTCATCTGGGGTTGCTGATGTACCATCAAGAGCCATCAAGGAACCTGTCCATTTGTAGTAATCGTTGACGTAGCTGGCGCTGACACGAAAGCCGCCGAACAGGGCCGTCAGTTTGGCCTGGCCAAAATAACTCCTCTGTTTCTGTGTCGTGGTGTAATTGTTGCCATCGGCAATAAGCTCAACGGTCCTATCTGTATCGGTCATCCGGGGCATGAAGCTTGCGAAGAACCACAGTCTATCCTTGAAGATGTATCCACCGAGTCCCAGACCGACTTCAAATTGGTTCCAGCTGTCCTCATTATAATCCATGTACTCTGCTGTCACATCGTCTACAGGATTAATACGCAATACATGGTATTGCGCCCCAGTGCCCGAACCTCCTGGAGCAGCCTGGAATTGGCTGCCACTCAAGTATCCGGAGATCTCTCCGTGGAACTCGTTTCCACCGGAACGGGTGATGACGTTGATAACGCCACCCATCGATCCTCCGTGCTCCGCTTCGTACCCAGAGGATTTAACCTGGACCTCTTCGACGAATTCCATGAGCACGCGCTGAGAGGATTCACCAGTGTACATGCTTGTGGTGTCCATGCCGTCGACAAAGTACATGTTCTCGGAACTCGAGGCACCATCCATCATCTGTCCGCCACCGACGTTCTCGTCGTTAACTCCGGCGGTCATGTTGACGACTGAAGTAAAATCTCTCCCCTTGGGGAGTTTGGCGATCATCTCTTTTCCGTAGTTGGTGGTCGTTCCGCTCTTCTTGATGTCGACAACAGGGGACTCACCGATAACAGTCACTTCCTCTTCCATGGTCGCTTGAGATATGGCGACTTCAAGCCTGAAGGTTCTTCCCAAACGTACGAGGATCCCTTCACGGATCAGTGTCTGGAATCCGGGAAGTCGAAAGGTGATCTGGTAGGTTCCGGGTGATAGACCGATGAGGCGGAAACGGCCGACCTCGTCAGTGATGGCCGTGGCCACACCTGGCTGAGACGGGCTCCTCGCTTCAACAGTCACACCGGGAAGAAAGGCACCATCAGTATCCATAACTGTTCCAACGAGAATTCCTGTTTGTTCTTGAGCTGTAACAAAGCTTGCGCTAACTATCAAAAGTGCTGCAAAAATGAAAATAAGCCTTTTCATTCATTCCTCCTTTTTAACCCCAAAAAGATCTGAGGTTAAAATCCATAACTTTGGGAACAAAAAAATTTCATTCCCCCTAATCCCTTATTTTTTGCGCTATCTGTTATTCCACCTCCTTGAATAGACATATCAATTTCTCTACTTTACTATTAAGCAAATTCTATGCCAACATACCAATTGTCCTAATTCATTTGTTTTCAATATGTTAGAATTTATCCCTTTCGCCAAAAATCCAATATTTTGGTTTTCGTCCAAAAAATTGGATTTGTTCCCTAAAAAACGATACGTTTAAATCCCCTGTAACAGCAAGTTTTTTGGTAAGATTTAGACAGAAAATTTGCCCGGCAAGTGAGAGAACGAGACCGTTGCCCCTTTACAACCTAATCTTTCCCGAGGGCCTTAAGAACCGTTTTTTTGAACTCAGGATTGACCTTAGCACCATTCTCTTCGGCCCGATTCAAATAATCCATAGCCTTCTGGTACTGTTTGACCTGAAAGTAAAGAGCGGCAAGGTTGTTGTATGCATCCCCATGTTTAGGATCTAACCTGATAGTCTCTTGATACTGATCGTGAGCTTCCTGGAATTTTTTCATCTTAAAATAGATATTGCCGTTCAAATAGCAGTACTCCGCAGGCATCTCCTCCTCTCGAGGGAGCGGAAGGCTCAGTTGGGTATCGATGTTTTCGATTTGTTTCTTTATTTTATCGATCTTAGTTTGGATCCTTTTTTTCCTGTCCTCGACTTCATCTCCTACTTCTGATGCCTGAGGCAGGTTGGCTATCTGGTCTTCCAATTCTCCAATGTTATCTTCAAACGCCTGTTTTTTTTCTTCTAGTTTTTGCTTACTCACCTGCGCCATTTTTATCTTCATCACGGCTGAATATTCATAATTTGCCTTGGCTTTCTCAACGTGGTTCAAGGCTTCTTCAAGATCTCCCTCCTTGTACAAAACTTGAGACAGGAAGAAATGGGCATCGGCATGCTCGGGCAGCTTTTCCAAGATCTTCTCAAACTCCTTCTTCGCTTTTTTGTAATCTTCGCGAATAAAATACATTTTTCCCTTTTCATAATCTTTGTTCAGAGACTGGTACTTTTTAAACAGTTCCACTTCCTCGCGCTCGAGGTTCTCCTGTCCAAAGCTCAACATCCCGAAAAAAAGTACGACGATCACAACGTGAATGAGGAATAATCGGCTTGTGTCTCTCATTCTCTCCTCCAAAAATTCGGAATTCTGAATTCACTTCATCGAATTTTTCTCTATATATTTTAACGGTATATCCTATTCTTTTTTACTCTTTTTATCAATTTTTTCTTCAAGTTCTGCCTGGAAGGCCGACTGAATTAGTGCTCCTATCCGAGACCAGGGTGCAGAATATTTGACTTTTTTGATTTTGACGTATACATTTGAGTCCAAGGGTATTATGGAGGGAGAAATGGCGAAAGCAGCAAAGTTTCTTTTTCTTATCGCTTTATTTGTATGCGCTTTGACCATATCCGTTCAGTCCACACAGGATGACACTTCAGCTATCCTCAATAATTCAGAATGGGCTGTTGTGACACTGATCGTGTACGACTCCGGGAAAAAAGAGATCGCACGAGGAAAGGCCGTTATCGTTTCACCCGACGGGTATGTCCTGACCAATTACCATCTTGTATGCCAGGGAGTTTCAGCAAAAGTTGAAATTCCTAAACGGACCAAAGCCATTAAAAAAGTGGAATGGGAGAACGTCTTTTCTCCCAGTGTCGACATGGAACGCGATTTCTCGGAGAAAAAGAAAACGCCCAAAGGAAAAGAGGTGGATGTAGAAGGCATTGTGGCCGTTGACAAGGCCATGAATTTTGCGGTGCTCAAAATAAAAGGAAGCGGCCATCCCTCTGCCCCGATCGCAACCTCCGGTCAATTTAACATCGGTGACAAGTCTCTTGTTGTGATCGATGCCGAATCCATCTCGGAAGGGAGCATAACAAATGTCGGCGACCTCTCAGGGGCAAAGAAGATCGCCCAGATCAGCATAACCTTTCCAGAGGATATGAGCGGTTCTCCCATATTTAATTCCGAGGGGCAACTCACGGGTATTGCCTTCAGTTTCGGAGAAGTCTCGAATCTGGTCTTCCCCGCGTCTTACGCCATCCCCCTTACCGAAAACAAAAAAGTCACTCAACTCTCAAAGTATGAACATGAGAATTATTTCGCGACACCCGAAGGCCTCTATATCAAGGGCCTGGCCTATGCTTTAGTGGATAACTATGCAAATGCTCTCGGGCTAATCGAGGAATCAGTGAGACTTCAGCCGAACAATCCCGAAGCTCTCAGCCAACTGGGCCATGTCTACAGCAAAATGAACCAGTATGAAAAGGCCGCGGACGCATACACGCAATCTTTGAGCCTCGACCCTGATAACTACCGGACATCCTATGGACTGGGGATCGCCTATGTAAGACTCCGCAAGTTCCAGGAAGCTATCGCTCCACTCCAACAATGCACACAAACAAATCCCAATTTCCCGGACGGTTTTTACAACCTCGGGCTCGCCTATGAATCTTTAGATCAACTGGAGAATGCCGCC
>CAZIMJ010000114.1:0-9191 GCA_964540205.1 uncultured Eubacteriales bacterium
ATCTCCGACCAGATCTCTTTTTCCAAGTCTTCAGGTTGGATATTTTTATCAAACCGCGGATTGGCGCGGAATTGAAAGGCTCCGACATACCACTGGGCCCGGCTGGAGGCAGAGACATTGACAGCCATCTGCTTTTGAACAACAAGAAGCTTATGGAGGCGTCCGCGGAAGCCCCCTCCACCTTCTGAACCGAGCACATCGGCCAGGACTGAAAGAGGTGCTGCGTCCACGTGCCCCGCTAAAGGCGTGTGGAACATCATCTGGAGGCTTGTTGGCGCGGGACCTTCCCCGTACATCCGTTTTTCAGAATATTGCGGAGGTTCAAACGTTCGGATGGGTTCGATGTCTGGCCCTTTCGGGATGCGGCCGAAATATTTCTCGGCCATCGTGATGATGTTCTAGGGGTCGAAATCACCGATATATAATGCCACAGCATTATTGGGCACATAATATCGTTTATTAAACTCGATGAGGTCGGCCTTGGTGACTTTCCTCAGGTCATCCATCCAGCCGATAACTCCCCAATGATAGGGCGACGCAGAGTAGAAGGCCGCGTTGACCTGCTCGCTGAACAGGTAGCCTGGCCTGTTCTCACTCAGGCGGCGCTCCTCCATGACGACATCTTTTTCGGAGTAGAACTCACGGAAATAGGCGCTCTGCATCCGGTCGGATTCGAGCAGCATCTGGAGCTCGATCTTGTTGCTTGGGAGCGTCACATAGTACCCGGTACTCTCATTTCCGGTTGAAGCATTAAGACCTGTGCCCCCGTTCTTCATGTACAGAGTCCAGAGGTCGTCCTTGATGATGTACTGCTTTTCAGCCTTTACCAGCTCGTTGTATTCCTTCTCCCAATGGGCGATCTTTTCCTTATCGCCACCATCTGCAGCCCAGAATCTCTCCCGGTAGACTTTGTCCATGAGTGCGTCGATCTGCGTGTCGATCGCGGCGTGTTTTTCAAAGTCTGTGACGCCCATCATCCGGGTACCCTTGAACATCATGTGCTCGTGAAGGTGGGCGAGGCCTGTGACGCCAGGGCGTTCGTTGATCGAGCTGACTTTATAGTAGATGTGGCAGACGACGCGCGGAACGCGTGAATTCTGGATCATTAGGATTCTCATCCCGTTGGAAAGTACGTGCTCCTGGACATCGAGCTTGACTTCAGAGGCAGCGGTCAGAAACGTCAAAAGGAGCAATGCGAAGAATAAAACAAGTGTTCGTTTCATACTTTTCCCCCCTTTGTTTTGATTTTTTAAGGCTTTTTAACGTATGTGTCAAAAAAGGACAGCCACCGGGCCCACATGTCCATATATGTTTCCTTACACCGGGGACCATGGGATTCGAAGGGGTAGATGTAAAGCACGGCATTTTTTCCCAATCCAGTGAGGGCTTGGATCAGGCGCTCAGACTGGATCAGAAAAGTCCCGGTGTTATTGTCGGCCGCACCATGGTACATGAGCAGGGGGGTATCTATGTGATCAGCCTGGAAGAAAGGAGACATCTCCAAGTACACATCCTGTGCCTCCCAGATGAAACGTTCTTCACTCTGGAAAGTCATGGGTGTCAAGGTCCGGTTATAGGCCCCATCTCCGGCGATGCCGGCTTTAAAAAAAGGCGTGCGGGCTAAGATGTTAGCCGTTGCAAACGCGCCATAACTGTGTCCGCCATGTCCCAGGCGATCGACATCCACATACCCCAGCTCATCGACCTTGCGAATGGCCGCATACATGGAATCCACAAGATGGGCGATATAATTGTTGTTGTAGGCATCGTCCTCGCCGATGATAGGGATATCCGGAACCACAACCGCATAACCCTGGGAAAGCCAGATGTCGGAGGCATTGCGGGTGTTGAGCTGGAGAAAAGCATTCAGGTTATAAGACCGGAGAGCTGCTCGCTGATAATCCTTGAAGGATTCGTATTCCCGGGGATACGTCCAGAAGACGGCAGGGACTTTTTCTCCAGGTCGATGGCCGGGAGGAAGCGACAGACGGCCTCGGATCTCGAGCCCATCCCGCCGGTCGAACACAAAATCTTCGCGCTTGCAATCTGCAAATTCTGGAAATGGATTTCGGTTAGAGGTGAGCCGGGTTAAGGATCCGTCTTTTTTCCAAAGCCAACTGTCCGGAAACACGGTCCGGGATTCCCGGCTGATGATCATCGCATTCAAATCGTTATCCAGCGGGACAAGAGGACGCTCGTACTTATCTCCTGAACTCTCGAATATCCGTTCTTTTTCCCCGGTTTTGATACCTATTCTATCGATGAAAGGCCGGTGTTTGAAATCTTGTCTGTACCCCTCCCCTTGCAGATAGCCAGACTCGCCATCACTTGAGGTCAAAGCAGAAATCACTCCATTCCCAAACATGGTTCTCACAATATCTCCGGGCATTTCCAAAGGATCTTTCTCTTCGATGTCTTTGAGGAGGATAATCTTCCGGGGCGGGGTTTGACTCAGGTCAAAAACGACAATATCTGTCCCCCTTTTATAATCCTCTCCCCGGCCGCTGAGCTTAGCAAAGGCATACCGGCCATCAGGCGCATAGGAAACCTCCTTGAAACTTTTCTGGCTCGTGACAAGGGCTTGCGCTTGATCGAGGACAAAGGGAGGGGACAACAGTATCAAGCGGTCCTTCCGCTCAAGCTCATTATCACCTTTTTTCTCTTCTTTTTCGTCCTTGTTTTTGTCCTTTTCGGGCTCCGGGACGCGCCAAAGAAAAGAAAGGCCTTTGCCGTCCGGCCGCCAGACGACATCTCTGGGGAGGTCATCCAAAGGGTCCCTCCGGTCTCTTCTGACGGCAGCTTCCTGAAGCGGGATTTTTCGGATGGAGGAGAGGATCTTTCCGCTCATGTCCATAACGAGAAGATCGCGAGGAAAATTAATGTAGCTGACAATATGGGAGAATGGTTCCGTCAATCTCTCCGCCAGAATGTATCGACCGTCCGGGCTCAGTGAAATATTCATATACATAGCGGGCTCGCCGATGGCACGCGGGGGTTTGCCAGGCTCGAGCTCAGCCAGTTGCGCTGTTGTGTAGTAGCGGAAGAGTTCCTTGTCATAAGATGTCCGCAAAAGAAAAGGAAAAGTCGGAGTGGATGTCGCTTTCTCGCGTGTGTGTCGGATTATGGGGGAATCTGGAATGGGATTCTTTTCGGGCTCCGGGCCTCTGTCAGCGGAAACCAGAAGTGTGATGACAGATCCCTTCGGAGTCCACTGAAGCATCTGTGAAGGGCTTGCGATGGCATCCCGCTGGTATCTGCTGCGACCGGTTAGAGTGGCCATAACAAATGTTTCGTTGAGAACTTCCACTTTTCCGCTTTCAGCATCGGCGATCCAAACTTGAGTGCCACTGCGGAGATGTGCAAGAAATGCGATTTTTTCCCCATCCGGTGACCACACCATGTCGCTGATCAGTATATCCTCGGGAAGTTGGACAGCCCAACTCTTTTTCTTTGCGATCGAGAAGATTTTGAGCCCTTTGATCCCATAGGTTGAGAGCCGCCATTCGCGGTTTACATCCGGACAGAGCTCGAGCATCCCCAAACGGTAGGTTTTTCGCGTCATGAGCTCCAGGGAGGAAAAATCAGCGCGTACTGGGATCATCACATGATTCTTATCGGGGCTCAGGTTGCTCAGGATATCAAAGTGACTGTCTCTATTGAGAATATCCTGAACGGCATCCGGCGGTAAAAGATAATCCTCTTTGTAGAGATCGTTCTGATCTGCATGCATCAAAACAGAAACAAAAATCCAAAGGAATATAAACAGGATAATCCGAACCTTTAAAACGGGTTTCACAATTGAAGCCATTGTTACCTCCTCATCGTGGTGTATATCATTTCAAGATAGAAATGTTGGAATCTTTCATCATTCGATATTTTCTAAAGCAGGTATTTCTGATAGATAAAAACTCATGGTAGGACAACCGCTAAAC
Organism: uncultured Eubacteriales bacterium; assembly: GCA_964540205.1. GTDB lineage: Bacteria > Acidobacteriota > Aminicenantia > Aminicenantales > Aminicenantaceae > WTAW01. The sequence goes on from CAZIMJ010000114.1 coordinate 3,933, forward strand.
ATACACCATTAACAAGAATTCCGTCAATATTTATAATTTTACAATTGCTGCAATTGGGGACGGGCCATGCTATCTTATTCTTTTTAAATAGTTTAGGCCGTAAAACAACGCCATAAATTGTCTTAGAAGTACTTTTTCGGTAGCAAAATACGCGTTCTAAGAAATTTTCATAGAACCCGTCAGTCATTATTGTTAAACGTTTTGTAAGTTTCAGACGTAAAATGAACAAAGGAAAAAAAGAGACGGCGATTGTATGGATGCTGGTTATTTGGTCCTTTCTGACTGGTTTTGCTCCTCTAAATGCTGGATCAGCAAGGACTGTAGAGACAACATACATTACAGGAGAAAATTCCCCTATACCCTTCAAGCTCTTGCGGAACAAGATCATCGTTCCTGTTCGCGTGAACAACTCCAGGGAACTTAACATAATATTGGACACGGGTATGCCATCTGATGGTCTTTTGCTCTTCGATAAAAACCTGGCTGACGAGCTCGAGCTGGTTGGGGCCAAAAGATTTCGCATCAGCGGAGAGAAAGAGATCTCCGTTGTTCGTTTCCACAATCACCAATTGGGACACTCGGACATCATTCATCACGGTTTTGAGGATACTTCCGGATTGCCTCCCCCCTTTTTAGTCCACTATATTCTTAATGAGGCCGTTTTTACTGCGTCTCAATGATTCTGCCCTTAATATACTCGAACTTATCTCCTCTGTTTTCCGCACAGATGATCTCTGTCTTAATTTTCTTGCCCTTCACAAAATCCGCAAATTCTTTGTACACATGCTCATTCCCCCCCCCATGCATGGGAAACATATTCTTGGGCTGGACAGTTTGCAGAGCATAAAGAGCTTCCTCATTATCCATTGCGTTTCCCGCCAGCATGAAAAAAAGATCGATATCTTTGGCTGCATCCGCTAAAGCTTGCATATCTTTTTTGAAGACATCATGCCCCCTGCTGTAATCCCCGGAGTGATAGATGACGACTCCGTCAACCTTGACTAGAAAATTGCCCTCGATCTCCCCGGCCTCTGGTGAGTGAAAACATTCGATTTTCATTCCATCAAACTCGATCTTTTTTTTGGGTCCCATGTATAAATAATTGGGACTGTCCAGGGCCTTCCATCCAAAGATATACTTGATGTATGGAACCGCATGCTCCCATTCAAGTATGGTTTTATCAAAATGGTCCGCATGCTGATGGGAGGCGAACACATAGACATTCTGATCATATATCTCCGTGGGATTTATCCGTCCGTTGATAAGCCTTGGGTCATCCGGGCGGTCTGTTTTTTCATAATAATCGAAGATGAGGAGATGATTCATGGTCTTCACCGCCCACCCGCTGTGTCCCAGATACCAGATGACAGCTTCATTCACTTTGAGATCCAGTTCGGAAAAGAAAAAATAGCCCCGGTCTCCAACAAACACATCCGGTTGTGCTCCCATAGACATCAGCCTTTCCGTGAGCGAGTTGTGTCCGTATGTGGCTGCATAAAAAAACGGCGTTTTTCCCTCCGCATCTCTGGCATTGACATCCGCCCCCGAACGGACAAGGATCTGAGCGATATCATGGTATCCTGCTATTGCAGCTCGATGAAGCGGTGTGATTCCGAATTTGTCCGTGATATCTATCTTTGCCCCTTGGTTTACCAATAATTCGAGAATTCCGGATGAGTTCCCCTCGGCTGTTACAAATACAGGAGTTCGCCCTACATTGTCTCTGGCATTGACATCCGCTCCGTTTTTGATGAGGAGCAAAATCATCTCCTTGTGTCCGGATTTGACCGCCGCAAAAAGAGGTGTTTCGCCAATTTCATTTTTTGTATTAACACCGATTTTGTTCTTTATCAAAAATCCTGCCTCTTTGAGGAAATTCCTCCCCGCACAGGTATGAAGGGGTGTATACCCCCAGACATTCGGGATGTTCAGATCAGCCCCGGCTCCAATCAACATCTCAGCCACCTCGATATGTCTTCGTAAAATTGAGTAGTGCAAAGCTGTGTACTTGTATGAGTTTGAGCTGTTGAGATCCGCGCCCTTTTTTATCAGAAATCCCACTACTTCTTTTTGACCACTGTATGCAGCAATCAGCAAAGGCGTGCTGTCTTGGACATCTTTGGCATTCAGCAATTCAGGATTCTTCTCTAAAAATTCTTTGACCTTTGCAAGATCCCCTTTTCCAGCCGCTTTGTGAATATCCTGCGCTATCAGGAGTATCACAAAAAGAACCAACACCGCACCCACAATCAGATATTTTTTGCTCATTTTTTCCTCTTTCATTTTTGCTATCTTCAGTTTACTTAAAAATCGGGAGAAATTATAGTCGGGAAGGCAAAATCATAATTTATCTGATAGTGGAGGATTTAATTTCTACTCGTATTTCAAAGCTCTCGTCGGATTGGATAATGCAGCTTTGAGGGCCTGATAGCTGACTGTAAACAGTGCAATGACCAGAGCCAGCATACCTGCTAAAAAGAAGATCCCCCAGTCGATCGCCGTGCGGTATGCGAATCCAGCCAGCCAGTTGCGCATCACTAGATAGACAACAGGCCATGCGACAATATTCGCCAATAGCACGAGTAGAGTGAACTCCCTGCAAAGCAGAAAGGCAATTCTGGGTATTGAGGCCCCGAGAACCTTCCGTATGCCGATCTCCCAGGTTCTCTGCTCCGCAGCAAAAGATGCCAGACCGAAAAGGCCGAGGCAGGCGACGAATACAGCCAGAAAAGAAAAATATTTGAGCACGCTGCCCATACGCTGTTCGGCCCGATACATGTGTTCGAAGTCCTCATTGATGAATTCGTAGTCAAAGGGGAAACCTGGGACAACACGGCTCCATGTCCTTTCGATGTCATTGAGGATTGCGGCGACATTTTCGGGCCGGATCCGGGTCAGGAGGTGGTAGCTGTATTCGGGCCGGAGCAAAAGGACCAGAGGTTCGATCTTTTTCCTCAGGGATAGAAAATGAAAATCTTTCACAACCCCAATGATCGTGCCCGTTCTCTCTCCAAAAGTGAATTGTTTTCCGACAGCGGAATGGACGCCCATAAACCTTTGGAGTTCTTCATTAACAACATATGCTGACTCTGCATCGGATGGAAAATCCTGGCTGTAACTCCGGCCTCCAACCATCTCCATATCTGCCGCCTCAAAATAATCATAATCTACGGAAGTGAAATGGACGGAGACATCCCGTTCAGGGTCTTTCCCCTCCCAATCCGCTCCTCCTGCATTGCTGTAAATACCAGAGGGTTTATCGCTCGCTGCGCTCACAACGACAACACCTGGATGTTTGAGCAATTCTTTCTTCAGGGCGCCGTAGGAGTCTTTGACACTCCCCCGCATCTGGATAGCAAGAAGGTGGTCTGTCTCAAATCCAAGCGACTTTTGTTTCATGAAGTTGAGCTGGCTGTAGACGATCCCAGTTCCGATTATCAGCGAAATGGAGAGGCTAAACTGAATAACCACCAGGACCTTTCGGAAGATTGCTCCTGAAGATCCTGAACTTATTGTCCCTTTGAGCACCTTTACAGGATGGAAAGATGAAAGAAACAGGGCCGGATAAGTTCCTGCAATGAATCCCGTAGCCAGAAGGATCCCCATCACAGTCAATGGCGTATAGCCACCGGTTAGAGTGGCAAAGGATATGTCTTTCCCGGTCAAGGCGTTAAAAGCCGGGAGAGCAAGATTGACGCAGAGAAGAGCCAGGATCAAAGCCAAAAAAGTGAAGATACAGGATTCGCCGTAAAACTGTGTGATGATCTGTCTTTTCACCGCTCCCACTACCTTTCTCATTCCGACCTCCCGGGCCCTCTTAACCGACCGGGCTGTCGAGAGATTCATGAAATTGATGCAGGCGATGAGGAGCACAAAAGCTGCAATCACAGAAAAAAGAGCGATATATTGAGCGTTGCCTCTCTTATCGCCAAATCCAAAGTAGGAATGAAGATGAATCTGCGTAAGTGGACGAAGAGAATATGTCTGATCCTCTCCTGAATCGTGCTTGGTCAGCAGGGCATGAATCTTTTGTGCAACAGAATCCGGCTGTGTATTTTCTCTCAAAAGGGCAAATGTCAAAGTTGTATTGTTGTCCCAATTCTCAAGGTCTATTCCTTGCGTTCTCAATAACTCATAAGGGACTAATGCATCAAACTGCAGGTAGCCTGTTCTCGGGATGTTTTTCATGACACCTGTCACCGTAAAGTCCAAACGGTTATTGATGTTGAGCGTTTTCCCGATGGCCTCTCCGTGTCCGAAATATGCATTGGCCCGGTCTTCGGTCATAACAATTGAATGGGGATCGGTGAGAGCTGTCCTGATATCCCCTTGGAGCAGAGGATAGCTGAACATTTCCAGGAACGAGGGATCGACGGCCAAAACCAAATCCTCGAAAAAGGTCTTTTCGGTATGCTTCACAAGTAACTCACCCATGCGATTGACTCGAGTCGCATTTTCAACTTCGGGAATCTCTTCAATGAGTGCGGGCGCCATGGGATGAGGTGAAACATTCACATGGAATAACTGGCCGGAGTAGTTCTGGTCGAATTCCACCCGGTAAAGTCGATCCGCATTGGTATGGAACCTGTCATATGAGAGTTCATCCATAACCCACAGCGTAATGAGAAGCGAACACGCGATCCCGACCGCAAGACCGATGATGTTCAGAGAGGAATACATTTTATGTCTTAGCAAATTACGCAAAGCGATTTTTACATAATTTTTAAACATTGCTGCGCTCCAATAGAAAGAATTGTTAAAAACATGAGGGAGTGATTTTATGACCTGCCGCCAATACCATAATTGTGCGTATCTTTTTCCAGATTCTTTGGCAACACAACGATATTCTTCCTCGAGATCTCCGAGCAGGGGCACCTCTGCGTACTCATTCAAAAGCCTTGCCATAATGTACTGGGCAATTTTCGGTGGTTTGTTTCTCTGCTTTGTCATGACAGTGTCAAGATTTTTTCAAAGTTGTCTCTGGTATTTCCCGCCACAATCTGTCTCTCACGGCCTTCTGCTCCCTCAGGGCCTCTTTGCCCCGTGAAGTGATGCGAAATATTCGTTTGCTACGCCCCCCGCGCTCTGCTGTCGGCTCTGTTAGCGAGGATTCTACATATCCCTTTTTTTCGAGACGATAGAGAGGATCATAGATGGCACCTATCGACCAATCTTTTCCCGTTGCCCTGCTGATTTCCCTTCTTATGGTGAGACCATAGGCGTTATCTCCAAGGCTCAGGATGGCAAGCAATAACATCT
>CAZIMJ010000115.1:0-13258 GCA_964540205.1 uncultured Eubacteriales bacterium
ACTACATGGGAGAGGATGACCAGTATCATCTCGAGGGGAATGTCGAGATCGTTTTTTTCGAAAAGAGCGAGGGGGAAGATATCTTTCTCTTTGGCAACGAAGTTGTCTATGACAAAGAGGGAACCAGGTTTCAGTTTACAAACAGATCCAAAGTTCAATTTAAAGACCTCAACCTCGATGTGTCTTTTTTGAAATACGATGCCGAGCAACAGATCTTTAAAAGCGATTATCCCGTCAATTTTACTTCCGAGAAGTTGTCAGGTTCCGGGAAAGCGATTGCCTATTCCCTGAAGGACAGGACTTTGGAGCTCAAAGAGGCCATACATCTAGAGTTGTTATCAGAGCTAAATCCATCTATCCCTATAGTTCTTGAGGGAGATAAGTTTTCGTTTATGAAGCGTGCGAAGAAAGGTAAGCTCGAAGGCAATGTACGCATTACTCACGGCAACAACTGGATCACATCTGATCTCGTCGATTTTAAATTGACCGCGAACAGCGAAAATATCAGAACCATGCTATTCACGGGAAATGTCAGGGCTTCCCTGGAAGGGAACGAGGAGAGTTCTTCTTCAGAACCCGAGGATGTAGTGCTTCCCCTCTATAGCGATAAGCGAGAGATACAAGCCGAGGAAGTCCTGGTTCAGGCTTTTCTTGATCTTCCCAAGATTCAGCAAGTATCAGCTAATGACGACTGTGTCTTCAAATTCATGGCAGCGTCAGGAAAATTGACCCAGGTCAAAGGAAAATCCATAGAATTTCGCCTGAACCGCGAGGGCGAGCTGGTGCGGTTTTTTGCAAATAAGGATGCAGAGATCGCCGAGAGAGACGAAAGCGGAGAGATTCAGAGGAGTATTCATGGAGACACTATAGCCCTTGAGGACGATAAGAACTCCCTTGTAGCCCGGGGAAAAGACGCCATCAGAGCGAGTCTATCAACTGGTGATTCAGATATAAAAGCAGAGATGATCATAATTTCGCACAAGAACAACAATATGGATGCAAGCGGGAACGTCCAAGTGATTTTCAGTGCTCAGGAGGAAGGAAAGCGGGCTATCGGATTCTTTTCAGAAAACAAACCTGTGTTCATAACGGCTCAGGAAATGAGATATTTTGCCTCGCAGGAACGTTTTAATTTTAGTGGAGGCAATAAAGTTTGGCAGGACAAGGATATACTGTTCGCTGACGTGCTGAACATTCACAAGGATACTGGCAAGGTTACTGCAGAAGGTAACATCAGCTCGACTTTCCCTTATATCCCCAAGGATAAGGAGGGGGAAAAGCGAGTGACTATTTCTGCAGAGGCAATGTCTTATGATCCTGACAGGGATATTGTTCATTACCAAGGGAAAAATACTCTTAAAGTAGAGAATGTCCTTTTAAAAGCACAGTCCGTTTTCATCCACCTGGAAAAGGGGGATGGGGAGATAAAAAGGATCACCGCTACCGACGATGTTGTGATCACACAAGAGCAGTACCAAGGAAGAGGACAAAGGGCCGTGTTCGACATGAGAAAGGAGACGATCGTTCTTACGGGAAACCCGGTCCTTATCGCCGAGGACCAGGGGAGAACAGCAGGGACCAAATTGACTTTTTTCATAGCCGATGGTAAAATCGTCGTCGAAAATAGAGGTCGAGAAAGGTCTGTAACAGTTATAAAATCGTGAAATATGAACAATTATCTCGAAGCGGCAGGACTGGAAAAGAGTTACCATAAAAAAAAAGTTGTCGACGACGTCTCAATCAGGGTCAAAAAGGGCGAGATCGTTGGACTTTTAGGGCCCAACGGCGCAGGAAAAACCACATCATTCTCCCTCATTCTCGGACTCGTTCCTCATGATGCAGGCAAAATTACCCTCGATGGTGAGGACATCACAGACCTTCCCATGTATTTGAGGGCACGGAGAGGCCTCTGTCTACTTCCACAAGAACCTTCCGTATTCCGAAAACTAACAGTTGCCGACAACCTGGCGTCCATTCTGGAAATGATCGGAGGCTCACTTTCAAGATACAATGGCCGCATTAAAGAAACTCTTGCTGAGTTTGGACTCGACAAACTTGCCGGAGCCAAAGCATATACCTTATCGGGCGGGGAACGCAGGAGACTTGAGATCGCACGAGCGCTGATCACCGATCCTGAGTACATTCTTTTGGATGAGCCGTTCACAGGCATCGACCCGCTGGCGATCATTGACCTTCAAGAGATCATCCTTGCATTGAAGAAAAAAAGGATCGGGCTCCTCATCACAGATCACAGCGTTAGGGAGACTTTAAAGATCACCGACCGTGCATACATCATCGATAGCGGCAAGATCTTGAAAGAAGGGACCCCACAAGAGCTCATCGCTTCTGAGGAAGTCAGACGATCATATCTCGGAGAGGATTTCGGGTTGGAGTGAATCGACGGATGGAGATGGATTAGGGGAACGACAGTGGCCATGAAACAGCAGCTCCACCAAAAACAAGTGCAAAGGCTCATTCTCGCGCCTGCTTTGCAACAGGCGATCAAACTCCTTCCTCTCACGAATCTCGAACTCATCGAGATCATCGATACAGAGCTCTCTCAAAATCCCATGCTGGAGATCGAGGAAGAGACTATGGAAGTGAAAAGCGAGGAAGAGAAGCCGCAGGAAAGGAGCGAGGCAGAAAGGGAGCTGGAAAATGCAGGCGATATCCCCAGGAGCAATGAAACGACCGAAATACAAAAAAAAGAGGAGGATCAAGACCTCGAAGCTTACTTCCATGACTATTTTGATAACTCTATGCGGTCCTATTTTGTGGAGAAGAAAGAGGCTCCTGATTTCGAGAACTTTGTGTCCAAGACAGATTCTCTTTGGGATCATCTAGAGTGGCAGTCGAACTTGACATTTTCTGATGAAAAAGATCGTCTCGTTGCTCAGTATATCATCGGAAACATCAACGAGGATGGGTATCTTATCTCACCTGTTGAAGAGATCATTGCAGCCACTGGAGCCTCCAAAGAGCAGGTGGAAGAAATTCGTGAAAAGATAAAGAGGTTTGACCCCATCGGCATTGGTAGCATGGATCTCAGAGAGGCTCTGCTCGCGCAGATGGAATATTTTGAAATTGATGATCCAGTCACAAGAACGATCGTCGATGTACACCTGTCTCTTCTGGAAAAATCCGATTTTGCTCATCTGGCAAGGGTGTTGAATATATCACTCGCAGATGTCAAATCTCACATCGAGGTCATTAAAGGCCTGAACCCTGCACCTGGAAGAAAATACAGCAAGGAAAAAACGTTCTATGTTGTGCCCGATATCATCGTTCGGAAGGAGGACGGCGAGCTGAAGATCATCCTCAATGATGAGGGAATGCCTCAGCTGAGAATCAACTCTTTCTACAAAAAAATGTTGGCTCAAATGTCAAAGGAAGATTCAGAGGCGAGTCAGTTTTTAAGGGATCGGATGAAAAAAGCCTTCTGGTTCCTCCGCAGCTTGAATCAGCGTAACCAAACCATCTACAAAGTCGCCAATTACATTGTGGACAAACAGAAGGATTTCATAGAAAAAGGGATTGAATTCATTAAACCTTTAACCCTGATCGAACTGGCACAGGAGATCGGGGTGCATGAATCCACTGTGGGACGAGTCGTCGCCAACAAATACATGATGACATCGAGAGGGGTCTTCCCCCTTAAATATTTTTTCCATAAGTCTCTCTCTGGAGATTTTGGTGAAGAGGTCTCCTCTTTGAGAGTCAAAGAGAAGATAAAAAAATTGGTGGAACAGGAAGATAAAATGAATCCTTTGAGTGATATCGAGATCGAAGAGATCTTGGCAAAGAAGAATTTTAAGATCGCCCGCAGGACTGTGGCAAAATACAGAAACCAGCTCCGTATCCCACCTTCCCACATCAGAAAGAGAAAGTATTGGATGGAGGAGACTCAATGAATATCAACTATACGGCCAGACATACGAGTATTACACCTGAAGTCAAAAAGCACTGTGAACGAAGGTTGAAGGCCATCGAGAAGTTGCTCGGATATTCCGTTGAAGCCGATCTTATCCTGTCTGTGGAGAAGTACAGGCACAAGGCCGAGATCAATGTCAAGATCAAAGGGGTCACGTTGAACACCGTGGAAGAAACGCACGATATGTTCAGTTCAATGGGATTGGCGTTTGACAATATCGAGAAGAGAGTGAAAAAGGAACAGGAGAAACTGCGAGGAAGAAAGAGAAGAAAGAACCGAGAGGTCGTGTCGGTCCCTCTTCCTCTAGAGACAGAAGAGCAACCGGTGAGAGTGATCCCGAGTCGAGACTTTTCTCTAAAACCCATGTCTGTGGAAGAGGCTCTCCTTCAGCTGGAATCCAGAAAAAAAGAAGTTTTTGTTTTCAGGAAATTTGATTCCGAAAAATGGACTGTTCTCTACAGAAGAAAAGATGGCAATTATGGCTTAGTTGAGCCTGAATAATTTCCTTGAGAGAGAGAATCTAGTGAAAGTATACAGTTTATTAACGCAAGATATGGTGATCCCAGAGCTCGAAAGCACGACGAAAGATGGTGTCCTCAAGGCAATGGGGGCGTTTCTCAAGAAGCGGAACAAAATAGCCAATGATAAAGATTTATACGAAAAATTGTTGCAGCGGGAAGAGCTTGGCAGTACGGCCATCGGTGATGGCGTCGCTATCCCTCACTGCAAGATGAAGGGGTTAAAAAATCCGGTCGTAATGCTGGCCATTTCTAAAAAAGGTGTGGACTTTCATTCTTTGGATGGAAAACCCTCCTATATCTTCTTCCTCGTGGTCTCTTCGCCGGACAATCCCAGTGTGAACCTTCAAATCCTTGCAGCCATCGCCCATCTCGTGCGCAAAGCCAAACGTGTCATCAGAAAGATCCAAGAGGCCGAAGATATCAGCATGGTCTTGGATGTCCTCAAAGACGAGGAAGAAAGAATAGATGATTAGGGAAAGGAAGCGTTCCCTTTATAAGGATCTTTGGAGATGATCATTCCAGGAGGATTGCTCCGGGTGTTCGGGCTGGGAGTTTTGATCGTAGGGGATAGCGGAGTCGGCAAGAGTGAAAGCGCACTGGAGCTTATCACAAGAGGACACCGTTTTATCTCGGATGATGTCACAGAGTGCTATGTAGAGAATGGCCGATTGTTTGGCGTTGCACCGGAGGTGAGCCATCATTTCATGGAGATCAGGGGATTGGGGATTATCAACATCAAGGAGATCTTTGGCGCAAAAGCCGTTTCTTATCGAGAAGAGATTTGTCTGGTGATCAAACTGCAGAGATGGGAAGAGGGAAAGATATACGACAGGATGGGGCTGGAATTTGCTCGAGATCGAAAGATCGCTGATGTTTCAGTGCCCCAGATCACGATTCCTGTGGGCCCAGGGCGGAACATCGCCACTTTGATCGAAGTGGCCTGTAAAGTTAATCTCTTGAGAGAAACAGGCTATCATGCGCCCCAAGAGATTATCGAGAGATTGGACAGGAGACTTCTCGATCAAAAAAATAAAAAGAGGCAACCTCAGTGAAAGACGATAGATTTCTCATTATTACAGGTTTGTCCGGGTCTGGGAAAACCAGTGTCAGCCGCTTTCTGGAGGATTTGGGCTATTATTGCATCGATAACCTTCCTGCCAAATTGATCCCGAGTTTTGTGGATCTGTGGATGCGCGAAGAATTCAAAATAGAAAAAGTCGCTCTTGTGGTTGACATTCGCGAGGAAGGATTTACGACTGAGTTCCCGAATGTGGTGGAATCCATAAGGAAGAAGATCCCGATCTGGATGATCTTTCTCGAAGCTTCAGATGAAACTCTTGTGCAGCGGTTCAGTGAGAGTAGGCGCCCACATCCTCTGACGCGAAAGAGATCTGTTGTTGAAAGTGTTTCTCTGGAAAGGGAAAGTTTGGCAGGGATCAAGACAATGGCGGATGAGGTGATCGACACCACGGCGTTGAGTGTCTGGGATCTAAAAAAGATGCTGACAAGACGATTTCACAAGCGGAAAGCACAACAATTACAGGTCGTTATTGTCAGTTTTGGGTATAAATACGGGATACCTGTCGACTCTGACTTAGTGTTTGATACGCGATTTTTACCCAATCCATTTTATATCAACGCATTGCGAGAAAAAACGGGAAGAAGTAAGAGTGTGCGCGAATATGTTCTCCAATCCGCGGGAGCGAGTCAGTTTTTGATGGAAGTGTACAGGTTTATGGATTATCTGATGCCCAAATTTGTTGAAGAGGGGAAGAGCACCGTGACCATTTCCGTGGGCTGTACAGGAGGCAAACACCGGTCAGTTGTCTGCGGAGAGCAGCTCAAAAATCACTTGAGGAGCCATTCCTACTACGCCCGCATCTACCATCGGGATATTTATAAGTAGACCTGCTTTCTTCATCCTACATTCGGATGAATTTCCAAATCCGTGTTGATATCATTCCGACTGATCAGATTATATGATATCAAAAACACGCTCAGTTTCCCCAGTGAGGGAACTTGGCTTGGACGTGGGGGCTTCCCTCACATCTCCCCATGGGGGATGTACCATGCTCGACCAGCACTTCTCACGGTTTTTTCCATCACACAATCTGATCACTCAATAACGCTATGGGGCATTTATGACATCACGGATTTGGAAATGTTTTGAATAGATGATAAAATGTTGAATAATTAGTATGAGTTATGCAAAGATAATAGGGTTCGCTCCCTGTTTGGTATTATGGACAAAACGGATCTAGAAGTCGAGACGGACAAACAGTAGAAGAATGATCGGTGGTATCATCGTCTCCCACGGCAAATTGGCAGAGGAGCTTCTGAATGCTTTGACGATTATACTCGGCGAAACTGTCAACATCGAAGCTATTTCCATTGGATGGTATGATGATGTCGAGGCTTCAAAAAAGAAGATCAACGAGAGTCTTAAAAAGGTCGATCAGAAGAACGGTGTCCTGATATTCACAGATATGTTTGGAGGGACTCCTTCCAACTTGAGTTTCAGTTTTTTAAAGGACAATCAGGTTGAAATCATAACCGGAGTGAATCTTCCGATGCTCATTAAATTTGCATCTCTCCAAAGGAGCAATAGCCTCCAGGAAGTGACGAAGAAAGTTGTTGAACAGGGTCAAAAGAACATCCACCTTGCTAGCGCTCTTTTGCGGTCCAAGAGCTGAATCAGCCTGGCTCCCATGGTAAAGAAAAAAGTCGTCGTGAAAAATAAACTCGGGCTTCATGCAAGGGCTGCCGTGAAATTCATGAACCTGGCTAATCGGTTCGCCTCTTCTGTGTGGATCGAAAAGGATGGGAATGAAATTGATGGGAAGAGCATCCTTGGAATTTTGACTCTGGCGGCTGTACAGGGATCGAAAATCATACTGAAGATCTCAGGCCCCGATGAGGACCAAGCTCTGAATGCGTTGGTAGCGCTTATCGAGAACAAGTTTCACGAAGAAGAATAGGCTGATGGAATATCTGAGGCTAAGAGGAATTGGCGTATCTCCCGGCATATCGATCGGGGAGGTTCTCTTGACGAAGCGCGTGATATTTTCCTCGCGAAAAGACGACATTTCGCCGGAGCAGTTGGACAATGAGATCGCTCGTTTGGAAAAAGCCATCGAACGCACCCAACGGCAGTTGACGACTATCAAGGATAAAGTGAAGGAAAAAGTCGGGGAGGAACATTCCTTCATTTTTGATGCCCACCTTCTTATCGTGAAGGATAGTTCGTTGTTTGCAAGTCTAAAAAAGATTATTACAGAAAAGATGACCCGTGCAGAATGGGCGATATCACAGATCCATGAGCAATACATGATCGAGTTTAAATCCATCGCTGATGAATATTTCAGAGAAAGGAAGTTCGACGTCTCGGATGTGCTGTCTCGGGTGTACAAAAATTTAGAGCCCTATGAACCGAAGAAAACTCACGACGATAAAGACAAGATCCTGGTGGGACATGACCTCTTGCCTTCGGAAGCAGCCCTGCGTTTGAGTCAAGGAAATGTGCTCGCTGTCGCCTTGGATATGGGAGGCCAGACCTCCCATACGGCGATTCTCGCTCGGTCTCTGAACATTCCTGCAGTTGTCGGACTGAGGAACATTACAAAACGTGTCAAGAATGGAGATATTTTGATTGTGGATGGAACCGATGGTGAGGTCCTAATCAATCCCCCCCTGGCCACAGAAAAAGAGTTTATCAGCAAGAAAAAAAGATATGAAAATTATCGCAAGGAACTCCAAAAGATAGCCAAGCTGAAGTCTTTGACCTTGGATGGCGAGAGGTTTTATCCGATGGCCAATATCGAGCTGCCAGACGAGGTTAAACCGGCATTTTCTCTTGGCGCGGAGGGAATCGGCCTTTTCCGGTCGGAATTCATCTATTTGCACAGCACGTCTCTGCCCTCGGAGGAGGAGCACTATAATGCCTATTATCAGTGCGCCAAAGTTGCCCACCCCGCTCAGGTCTACATCCGGACGATGGATATCGGAGGCGAAAAAAGTCTCCCCCAATTAAAAATAGAGAAGGAGCCCAATCCGGCTCTAGGCCTGAGGGCGATCAGGTTTTCTCTCCACGACAGGCAACTGCTCAAAACACAGCTCCGTGCGATTCTGAGAGCGAGTGTTTTTAAGAATGTTCGTATCCTCATCCCCATGATCACTGAATATGAGGAGATCATAGAGGTGAAGAACCTCTTCGAAGAGGTCAAGGGGGAGTTGCGGTCGCAGAAAGTCAAGTTCGATACACATATTCCCCTGGGGGTCATGATCGAAGTTCCCGCGGCAGCAGCTATGACAGATGTGCTGGTCAGAGAGGTGGATTATTTGAGCATCGGGACAAATGACCTGATTCAATACTATCTGGCTGTGGACAGGTCAAACGAGCTGGTGTCCTATCTTTTCAAGCCTCTCCATCCAGCGATTTTGCGGATCCTCAAGTTCATCATCGAGAGCACTCAAGCTGCAGGGAAAGAGGTCGCAGTCTGTGGCGAGATGGCCGCTGACCCCCTGTCTGCACTCGTCTTGCTCGGTTTCGGGTTGCGCAAATTCAGCATGAATCCTATTTTTATTCCCCGGATCAAAGAGGTCTTGCGTTCAGTGGAAAGCAAGATAATCCGGAGGATTGTGCGGAAAGCGATGCAGCTTAATTCGGCCCAAGAGATTGAAGAATACATCATCGAAAGGGTTCTTGTTAAGTATCCGAAGGCTTTTCTAATGGGCCAAAAAAATTGATTTATTCATAAAAGCTTCTGACAAATTTAAGTCCAAAGAATCTTCCTACTCTTTATCAGCGCGGCCGTATTTGTCTTCGAGCCGGACGATGTCGGATTCATCCGAGTCGCCTATCCAGATCTCCATGATGCGCGCCGGTGAATCACCGATACACTTCATCCGGTGAGGGGCTTGTGCAGGGATGAATATCTCTTCGTTTTTCCCTGGCTGCCAGACTTTATCTTCAACTGTCACTTCCAAACCTCTGTCCAATACGACCCAGAACTCGCTGCGGCGCTTGTGATACTGGAGAGACAGTGTCTCTCCCGGATTGACAGTGATAATCTTTATACTTCCTGCGGATCGGTGGGGGAATGAACGGAATTTTCCCCAGGGCCGGATGTCTTCTAAGATGTCATTTTTGAAGCGGGTCATTTCTTCGGTTTGGTTTTTTTTATCGGGTGTTTTCACTCTTGTTTGCCCTTCCTCTGCTCGATTTTACCTTTCCCCCAACAATGGTTTCGAAGGAAGCCACAGGTCCCAGGGATATTGTCTATCACAAAACAGGTAAAATAAATCCGCTTTGTGGAAAATCCCCCTGGCTTCCTAGACCACCGGAACTCAGACTGCGCCCCTGTATGGGTCAGAAGGGGACTTCGTCGTCTTCGCCGCTCTCCTCAATGGATGGGCTTTGATCCCCTTCAGGAAATTCCGACGGTGAAGCCTGGGAAGTAAATGGTCTCTCATCCGAGGTGTCCTCTCTCTTGCCGAGGAGGACGATATTTTGGGCATGGACTTCAGTCGTGAATTTTTTATTCCCGTCCCTGTCTTGCCAACTGCGGGTTCGCAATTTTCCTTCGATCAAGACTTGTTTTCCCTGAGTCAGATATTTCTCACAGAATTCGGCCAGTTTTCCCCAAGCCACGATCCGATGCCATTCTGCCCGAATGTCACTCTCGTTGGTGTTGGGATTAAAATACTTCTCGTTTGTGGCCATGGTGAAATTGGCGACGGCCCTTTCTGTTTGAGGGATGTACCGCAGCTCTGGGTTTCTGCCAAGGTGACCCATTAAAATGACTCTATTGAGGCTGTTGATGTCTCTCATTGTTTGTTTCCAGTTCTCTAATTTTCTGTTGAGCGATTTTGGTTTCCTCTTCGAGGGGAAATTTTGTGATCAAGAGCTTGAACACGGAAAGCGCCTCTTCTTTTTTTCCCTGCTCTGCGAGGCTTATCCCTTTTTTGAGGTATGCGGCTGGAATCTTATCCCCATTGGGGTAGTTGAGTATCAATTCGTTGAAACGTTCGATGGTTTCATTGTATTTCTCTTGGCTGAAGTAACATTCTCCGATCCAGTAGAGCGCATCGTCGGCAAGAGGGCTTTCAGGAAATTGGGACTTGTAGATCGTGAAGCCTTCGATAGCCAATTCAAAATTACCCTTCAAATAATCGGACCTGGCCATATTGTACACTTCGTTCGGCGAGAGGTTGGGAGAGATCGAAGGCGGCGCCTCCTCTTCGGAGGGCTGGTCGCTGGTAACTCCATGCTCTTGTGTTGGGGGAGGCTCGGTCTGGTTTCCCTCGGAATTCTTCCTTTCTGTGACCTGCTCGGCTAGTGGAAGAGCAACTCTTTTGATCTCGATCAAGTCTTCGGAGAATTGGGCAAGCTGCGTGTTTATGGTCTCCACTTTCTCGAGCAGGATCTGGTACTGTGCAGGGAGCCTTCTCTGTTCCTCTCTGGCACTTGCTTGGGCTGACTGGAACTGTCGGGTCAGGTCGAGAAGCTCCTTCAGTTGATCCCTTATCCCCCTGATCTCCTCTGCGTTCTGTTCGATTTTTTTGTCCAGAGCAAGGACTTGTTGATTGAGCTGCTGCACATCTTTGTAGATGAGTTCATAAGCCTTTTCCCTCTTGTTTTGGCTTCCGCTGAGTGCCAGGGAAATGCCAAGAAGCAGAATGAATCCGGGAGAGAGCCTTTTTCCCATGAATTATTTAGCGATGATCGTGAATTGTGCCCGTCTATTCATTTGCCATGCCGTCTCGTTGTGTCCCATATCGATCGGTTGGCTCTTGCCATAAGAGATGATCTTGAGTCTGTCAACAGAGATACCAAGGGAAGAGAGATAGTCCATCGTGCTCTTGGCTCTTTTCTCTCCAAGTGCAAGGTTGTACTCCTCTGTTCCTCTTTCGTCACAGTGCCCTTCGATGAGGATCTTGGCAGAACTGAATTTGTTGAGCCATGCGGCGTTTGACTCCAGGACAGGTTTTACATCATCTTTTATGAAATATTTGTCGTAATCAAAATAGATCATCTGTAGTGGTTTTTCAGCGTTGAGTGCTTCTAGGGATTTTTTCATGAAGATCTCTTCTTCCGTGAGTTCTGGTTCTTTCACCACGGGAGGTTCTTCGACTTTTTCGACTTTGGGTTGCTCCTTCACCTGAGGTGGTGGCGGGGGGGCCTGCTCCACCTTTTTTTTGCATGACATAAGGAACCCAAAGACCAGAAAACAAGCGAGAATAAGGATGAGTGTTTTTTTCATGTGACCTCCTTCACGTTTTGTTCCATCTCTCCTGATTTATTAATAGGGCTATCCAATCAGCTCCAATTGTATACGATTAAAATTTCTCCTGTCAACATCATCTATCCTGAACTATTCATAAAAAACGTCGATGCTTTTTTTACTTCAACAATGTCAAGAACTTATCCTGACATTGTTGAAAAAACTTTTCAAGAAGAATCTTTCTATATTCATCGACGTTTTTTACCCTTCGGGCGAACCGATCTCACAGCATCGGCTTCGTTGTCGCTCACTCGCGGTAGTTCACTACAGCTTCATGAGCCACTTACCGAGACCAATCCGAAAGTTTATTTTCCCCTTGAGAAGTAAGACGGCGCATGTTTGCGCCATCATAGTCTACCGCGTAAAGCTGGATGGTTCCTATACGGTTTGAGGAGTAGATGATGTGTCGCCCGTCAGGAGACCAGCTCGGAGATTCGTTCCTTGCGTTGCTCTCTGTGAGTTTTATAGTCTGGCTTGTTCTTAAGTTGAGGACATAAATATCGAAAACGAGGTCAACTCTGGACACATATGTGATCATATCGCCGGCGGGAGACCATGCGGGCCCATCGAAATAACTCCCCCCGAAACTGACTCTTCGGACGTTCGATCCCTCGGCATCCATGACATAGATCTGCGGAGTCCCCCCCCGGTCCGAAGTGAAAGCGATCTCTCGACTAGTCGGAGACCATGAGGGGGCGGTGTCGATGGCTTTGTTAAAAGTCAGCCTTTTGATGTTTGATCCATCGCTGTTTGCCACGTATATCTCGGAGTTCCCCTCTTCAAGTGTCGAGCAGAAGGCCAGTTTTTTTCCATCCGGGGAAAAGGCCGCGCCAAAATTCGTTCCCTCGTTCTGGACGTCTATCTGTTTTCCTTCGTAGATATTCAGGATATACAGGCCCGCTCTGCCCTGGCGGTAAGAGGTGTAAGCGACACTTTTTCCGTCCGCAGACCAGGCAGGCATGTAATCTTTGATGGTGTTGTAAGTGATGCGTGTTTGATTGTAGCCGTCATAGTCCATCATGTAGAGCTCGTCGTTGCCATCCCTGTTAGAGATGAATACGATCTTGGAGGTGAAAATGGGTGGATGACCGAGCATTTTCATGATCTCATCAGACATTCTATGGGCAACCAAGCGGATGAGGTTCGTTTGCGATTGGTATCTCTTCCCGAAGATAAATTTTTCCGATTTGACATCAAAGAGTTTTCCTTCGAAGAGAATGTTGCCTTCTTCTTCACCCTCAGAGACCTCTCCTACAAAAAGAAGCTTTGCTTGGATAGACTCCCAATCCTTGAAGAATATCTTTTGAGGATCCAGCGGCCGGATATAACTGTAGTAGCTGTTGGGGAGTGTGTTGAAAACACGACTGTATTTAAGGTTATCTGTGATGATCTCCCGGGCTTTCTCTGCAAAAGACTTAACTTCGGGCGTAGAGCCGTTCACGATGAAATCGGGGATTGCTATGGGAACGGCAGGAATGCCCCCCTTGATGCTCATCACCACATCTTGTTGGGAAAAGAGGGTT
>CAZIMJ010000116.1:0-11939 GCA_964540205.1 uncultured Eubacteriales bacterium
TACAATATTTTGTATGAATAGTGTAAGTTTATTTGATGTAGCCGAGAGCCTTGAGCATCTCTACCGTCTTTTCATCCTTTTTTTGTACAGACCTGTTGGTTAGGGCCCTTCTGGCGTAATCGTTCAATGTCTGCTTGAGCCGGTTGATCCTGGGATCGTTCTCCTGATCCGGATAAAGGTTGTTTTTCTCCATGGGATCGCTGGAGATGTCGTAGAGCTCATAAGCGTTTGTCTTGAGTGTAAAGATCAGGTGATCGGGAAAAGAGAGGATGGCAAACCGGTTGGAGTCTGCCTCGGGTTCATAGGTCTCGAATAAGAGTTCGGTAGGTGTGTCTTCTGCTTTTTTCCCCTTCATCAGGTTTCGTCCCATCATGTGCGATGGCCTTTCGATATCCATAAGGGCCAGCACAGTAGGGGCGATATCCATCAGTGTGGCGGGACGGGAAATCGACTGTTTTTTTCTCTTCGCGGGATTCCAGATGACAAATGGAACTTTGAGATAAACAGAATAAAGGTAATGGATATGTCCGAAGTGAGGCCCCCCCCGCGATGATTCATACTCGCCCAATCCCTCGCCATGGTCTCCCACTGAAACGATGACAGTTTTTTCAAAAAGATCGAGGTTCTTTAGAGTGTTGAAAAGCGATCCGATCTCTCGATCGAGATACTCCACTTCTTGTTTGTACAGCTCTCTGTTGCCCTCTGTCCCCATGTCCAGTTTACCCCTCAACCTGAGAATCACTTCCTCCTGGTCCCTGGGACTTTGGATCTTTAGGATGGCATTATTCTTAAAATGCATCATGCGTTTGCCCTTTTTGGTGTTATGCCATCCTAGGCCGAAATGGAGCGTAGTATCCGCTGCATGTGAAGAGGGGTCCAACTCCAGTTGGACAAGCCTGGCCAAAAACGTGTCCTTCTTTTGGACAAACTTATTCGTAACTTCGAAGCGGAGTGAATTTTCTCCTTTATTTAGATGGAGTGCGATATTTTCAACCTGGTTTTTTTGCAAACAAAGCTCATTCAAAAGACTGTCGTTGAGATAGATCTTGAGGTCGTTGGCAAGGTCAGGAGGCGCATAGGGATCATGTGGATCAGAATAGTGTATCCACACGAAGAAATTCTGTTCCCGGTGTTTCTCCAACCAGGGAAAAAGACGAGAATTGACTTCTTCTGCTGTGAGATACCATCGAGTTTCGGGAAATTGGTCGCTGTAGGTATCGTATCCTTTATTCAATCCGTATCTTTCCAAAAGCACGCCCAGCGAAACAAAGGCACCCGTCAGGTACCCATTTTCCTTGAAAATTTCTGCTAGAGATTTTATGCCTTCTGCATTCAGAGTTTCGCCGTTATTGTAAATCTTGAGTTTGAAGGGAGGCTGGGAATAGAAAAGGCTGGAATGGGCTGGAAGGGTAACAGGAGTCGGACTGAAACAGTTGGTGAAAAGAGTCCCCTCTTCGGCCAGAAGATCGAGATTTGGTGTGGATACGAATTCCTCGTTATAGGCGCCCATATGATCCGCACGATATGTGTCGAGCGTGATGAGGATAAGGTTCTGACCTTCGGAGGGCCCACACGCAGTTTTTACCAACAGAGTAAAAATCAGCACAGAGACAAAACACACAACACCAAACTTATTTTTCATTTTATGTAACCCAGCGCTTTAAGAGTTTCCAGCGTGTCCGTATCGATCTTTCTCCCCCGCTTGAATGTATCCACTCTCTTTCCCTCTTCGATCAGGAAAAAGATCTGATTGAACATTTCTCGTAGTTTTTCCGGGATCAGCGTCAGTGAGTTCTGTTCACGTGGATCCGCCTGGAGATCATAATAAAAATGGTCCACAATGCTTTTCTTCTTATTGTCTTGCATGATGTATTTGGATCGGGGACTGCGCATCGACCTGAAGTGATTGCCGTCAGCGGCCAATCTCTCGCTGAATGCATGTCTGCTGTTTTTGACTTGCTGGCCATTCTTGATGAGCGGCAGGAGGGATTCGCCGTGGATGTGTGTTTTGTTGAATTCGATTCCAGCTAGGTCGAGTATAGTAGGGAGGATGTCCACCGATTGGACCTGGGCATCATAGACCGCGCCTTCGGGCAAGATTTCAGGAAGATGGAGGATCAGAGGGACGAGGAGGAGTTCATCATACACGGTATGACTGTGCACACCGACGTTCCCGTGTTCTCCGAATTCTTCTCCATGATCGGAGGTGAATACGATCAGAGTCCTCTTCTCCAAGCCCTCTTTTTTCAAACAGTCGAACAGTTCCACTATCTGGTCGTCCATCTCCCGTATATCCCCGTCATAAAGTGCGATGAGGTGTTCGATATCTTCGGGAGTCACTTCGAGCTGCCCTGAATTAATATCTTCGATCTGGTCGATACTCCCGGAGATCGGACCGGAATAGTCCGGGCTGAACATTGTGTCATAAGGGGGGATGGGATTGTAGGGAGCGTGGGGTTTATAGGAATGGAAAAAGATAAAAAAATTGTTATTTTTCTCTTTTTCGATAAATCCGATTATTTCTTGGATCTTCCTCCACACATCCCGATGGGGAGAGGTGAACTCGGTGTATGATTCAAAGCCCTCCGAAAGGCCATAGTCCGAGCTCATCTGACCGCCTCCTACAATAGCCCAAGTCCGGTACCCGTTGTTATAGAGACGTTCAGCAAGGGTATCGATCTTTGGATTCATGGTGCTTTCTCTGATCAAATTGACTTTGTGAAAGGATGGGTAGAGGGATGTGAGCATGGACATATGCGAGGACACTGTATAGGGAGCCTGAGCGACAACTTGTTTAAAAAGAACGCTCTCCTTCGATAAAGCATCGAGATGAGGGGACGTGTCTCTTGAGTAACCATAACAGCCCAGATGATCGGCTCTTAGCGTATCCATGGATATCATTACCACATTGAGTTTGGGTTGCGGATTTTCCTTTTCGATGAGGACAGGATTCACCCATGCTGAGTAACAGTTATTCGTATCGGAATTTGTGGTATTCGTGCTAAAAGTGAAGGTTGTGGTCCGTTCCGTATAGTCTCCCAAATCGACTTCATGGGAGAACCATTGTTTATCTCCGTCCTTTTTTTCCGGATTCAATGAAGCGTGGAAGACCTGTTGTTCAAGATCTCCTTTGGAATCGCCTATATTGACAGTGAAAGTGACCTGTCCCTTAACATTTTCCCATGCTTCATTCACGATTCCATAGCCGAATCGAAGAGACGTTTTCCTGTTTAATTTTTTTGTAAAGGAAAAGGACGTAGGAGGGATGGCGAGAATGACATTCTTGGAGCGCAGTCCTCTTGGCGAGCTTTTTCCCGGGCGCTTCTTTATTTTTAACTTAAGGGGATGCATGGGACTTTCATTGGTGTTGTCCCAATTTAGATTTTCAGTGATGAATTTTTCTAATTCAGGATCGAGGGATGATGGTGGGGGGTCCTCAGCATTTTTTGTTTCTTGTGTGAGAATGGATTCATCGATAGGAGTTTCATGAAATGTTAACGTCTCAAAGTGATCAATGATCCGGTAGAGATTCCCTTGAGTTTTTTGCCCCTGCTTGCACGTGTGACAACTCAAAAAAATGAAAAGGAGAAAGCTGACTATCAACAGAGAAGATCGACACGTTTTTCCTGGGCGGCTTTTCTGATTTTTCTGGGCGATTTGCATTCCAACTCCTTATTATACTGGCAATTTTGGATAAGTAAAGCGTGTCTTATGGGATGTATCGTGTTACCCAAAAAGCCGGGAGGTAAAGATTGTTACTTAATGTAACCCAGGGATTTTAGCATTTCCAGGCTTTTGGGATCGTGTTCAATCTCTTTTTTTTGGCTCAGTATTTTGAGCGCATGTGACCTGACGATTTTCTTGAGGTCTATTATTGAAGGATATTCTTTTTTTTGAGCATAGAGATTTGTTTGTTCAGCCGGATCATCCCATACATTGTAAAGCTCGTATCGGTCCTGGCCCGGAGTAAAAATGAGGTGCCAGGGGTACTCAAGCCCCGAGAATCTGTCTCTTGTGGATTCTGGCCTGAAGGTTTCGCCAAATATAACCGGACTTCTCTCTTTTTGTGTTTTCTGAAGGTCAAATCCCTCATGAAAGGGCAGTTTTTTCCATCCCATGGCAGCGAGGATGGTAGGAGCGATGTCGAGGATCGTAGTGAGATCGGTTCGTACCGATCCTCTGTCTTTCCAATACGGATTATAAAAGATCAGTGGGATCTTCAAATATTCTGTGTACAGATAGTGGATGTGGCCAAAATGTGGGTCTCCAAGAAGAGTCCTGTGGTCTCCTAGTCCCTCACCGTGATCGCCCACGATGACCACCAGGCTTTTATCCAAAAGTTCACGCTGCTCGAGCTTCTTGATCAATCGCCCGATCTGAAAATCCATATATTCAACTTCTTCTCTATAAGCTTGGACTTTTTCCTGCGTCAATAGGTATGTCCTTCCAAAGGCCTCCATCCGGAATTCTTCTGTGTCTCCAAGGTTTTCGATTTTGATCCGGCCACGGTCTTTGATCAGAAGGCTTAATTGTTCATCTTTATTGACGACATTCAATTCCTCATATTTTATCCTGACATTTTTTGATGCCGTAAACCTGATATCATTCAAACTCATACGGAATTCATCCCGTGAATCTGGATAGGGATTTAAAACCACATACTCGATCGTGTTGTCTCCCTTACGAAGCTTGAATCGCATGGACAAGCGTTCTTCTTTCTGAAGACAGAGATCTGTGTAAAACTGGCCGTTAAAAGAAATCCTGAGGTCAGGGGGAATGGAAGGCGGCGCATAGGGATCATGAGGATCAGAATAGTGGATCCAGATGAAAAAGCGATTCTCTCTGTTCTTCTCCAACCAGGGGAAAACCCTCTCATTCACCTCCTCAGCATGGAGATACCATCTATTTTCGGGGTGCCTGTCTATATAGGTGTCATATCCATCAGCCAGTCGAAACTTCGCACTAAGCACTCCCAGAGAAACAAATCCTGCTGTTTGATATCCTCTTTTTTTGAATGTTTGTGCCAGAGACGTTAGTTTTTTTTCGTTTTTGAAGATCTGTCCGTTGTTATAAAGGGTGAGCTCATGGGGAAGGAGGGAATAAAACAGCGATCCATGGGCAGGAACTGTAATAGGAATGGGGCTGTAACAATTTGTGAAGATAATCCCTTTTCCAGCTAAGAAATCGATGTTAGGGGTTGAGGCCTTTGCAGAGTTGAGGGCACTGATGTAGTCAGCTCTCTGTGTGTCCAGGGTGATGAGAATGACGTTTAATGGGACATCCTGCTTTCGGAGCTTACAACTCTCTGTGGATATAACACCAGATAGGAACAAAACCGCAAGCCAGAAAATTATAGCCGTTTTCTTTGTCATCTCACTTCTAGCCTTCAATCTCCCAACACTCGGTTTTTTGTCTTTGTTATAGGTCCTTGTCATTTTAACAAATTCCTCAACTCCTTTTCTATAGTTTTGAAATTTTTCAACTCCAAAATCACTCATTCAGTGTGTTTGAAGGGACCTTCAATTAGGAATAAATTTTTTTTATAAAAAAAATGTCAAAATGATTGCATTGTTTATTTTATTTTTATAAAATCTATGCCTTTGTAAAAATAAGATGATAGAGCTATTTTTAGTTTTTCTCGTGTTTGGGTTTGTGGGCGCCCTTATGGTCGTCGTGAATAAGATCTTGGGGATCAGAAGGAGCAATCCCACAAAAGAAAAACCCTATGAATGCGGAAGCCCTTTTCTCCAAGAGGGGATCAATCCTTTCCCTATAAAATATTTTCTTGTAGCTTTTCTGTTCCTGTTGTTTGACATCGAAGTTGTGTTTTTCTTTCCTTGGGCCCTTGTGTTCAAGGAGGTTGGAATGACCGGTGTCATCTTGATGTTCGTCTACATTTTTATTCTGCTAATGGGATTTATTTATGCTTGGAAAAAAGGAGCATTTCACTGGGAAAAATAGAGTTCGTTTCACTGAATTTATTTATATGAATTTCAAAGAAAGGTTGCTATGAGCGGTGGTTGGTTCACGACAAAACTTAATTACGTGATTGGTTGGGGGCGTAAGTTCTCCCTGTTTCACTATCCCTTTATCACAGCCTGCTGCGGTATGGAGTACATGTCTACAGCGTGTGCCCACTGGGATTTTGACCGGTTCGGTTGCGGATTGACGACATTCTCGCCCCGGCAAGCAGACCTGATCATGGTCGTTGGGACGATCTCGCAAAAAGAAGCGCCAGTGCTGAAAACCATCTATGACCAAATGTGCGAGCCGAAATGGGTGCTTGCTGTCGGTGCCTGTACCTTGAGTGGGGGCATCTATGACAACTATGCAGTCGTCCAGGGAATCGATAACATCATTCCCGTAGATGTGTATGTCCCGGGTTGTCCCCCTCGTCCTGAGACAATTTTGGATGCGATCGTAAAACTTCAGCAAAAGATCCAAAATCAAGAGCAAGAGTTCCGATGGAAAAAAAGAAAATAACTGAGATCCTCAAAGAGAAATTTCCGGAAAAGATCAAGGAAACATCTGCCCAATTTGGTGATGAAACTGTGGTCATCGATAGGGATTTCCTTCTGGAACTCTCAAAATTCCTGATGAAGGAACCCTATGCGTACACCATGTTGCTGGATCTGGCCTGCGTGGATTATTTGGGAGACGATGTACGGTTTGAGATGGTCTATCATCTCTTTTCTATCACAAATAATGACCGAGTGAGGATAAAGGTTCGGTTATCAGAGAAAGATCTTAAAATCAACTCACTGACACCTCTCTGGAAAAACGCAAACTGGCTGGAGAGAGAGGCCTATGATATGTTCGGTGTCCATTTCGAAGGGCATCCCTATTTGGTACGGCTGTTTATGTATGATGGTTTTGAGGGATATCCGCTGCGTAAGGATTATCCTCTGCGCAAGCGGCAGCCGATAATTCCTATAAGAAAAAAAGAATGACGTACCGGATCCAGAAAGAAGCGAAAAAAGAGAGCATGCTCATCAACATGGGGCCTTCGCACCCCGCTATGCATGGCACTATCCGGATCATGCTCGAGCTTGACGGAGAGAGAGTCCTGAATGCGGAGTTGGAAGTGGGGTATCTTCACAGAGGTTTTGAAAAAACATGTGAGCACAAAACCTATTTCAATCTCCTCCCTTACACAGATCGATTGAATTATGTCTCTCCTTTGATCAATAACTTGGGCTATGTGATGACAATGGAGAAGATGCTTGGCATCGAAGCCCCTGAAAGAGCTCAGTTTATCCGAGTGATCATGAGCGAGCTTTCCAGAGTTTCTGACCATCTCACGGCCTTAGCCGCTATGACGATGGAATGCGGAGCATTCACCGCTTTTCTCTACTATATTCAAGCAAGAGAGGAAATTTGGAAAGTCATAGAACAGACCACCGGAGCTCGTATGACGACATCCTACATCCGTATCGGTGGTGTGAGGGCTGATCTGCATCCAGAGATCGATCCTTTGTTGGACAAAGCCATAGCCGTTAATCGGGCACTGCTTAAAGACTGCCACGGACTCCTTGATAAAAACAAGATTTGGCTGAACAGAACAAAGGATGTGGCTGTGGTGAGTCCTGAAATGGCGATCAACTATGGATTTACAGGTCCTTGCCTGAGAGCGAGTGGTGTCTCTTACGATGTGCGCAAAGCTCATCCTTATTGCACTTATGATCAAGTGCGATTTGAAATTCCTCTTGGTGACAATGGCGACAACTTTGACAGATACATGGTTCGTATGAAGGAAATGGAACAGAGCCTCAAGATCATTGAACAAGCACGAAAAAAAGTACCGCTATCTCCCCCATCAGTTTTAACTGATGGTATCGAGCCGGCTGAAGCGATTAAGGCGTCGAGAGTAAAAAAAACAGAGGCGAAAATCACGCTCTCGCCCAACCTAGAGGGCTCTGAGAAAGAGGTTTACCCCCGGATCCTGACCAAAGGGAAAAAATACATCGTTCCTCCTAAAGAGGATACCTATACAAACATCGAAGGTCTGATCAATCACTTTAAATTTTTCATGGGTGGACATGGTATCAGGCCTCAGAAGGGTGATGTTTATTTCTCGGTCGAAGGGGGCAGTGGAGAGGTGGGATACTATATCGTTTCGGATGGAACGGACAAGCCCTATCGGCTTCATCTCAGAGGACCCTGTTTCCACATCGTTGCTGCTCTTGAGGAGATGATCCGGGGTCACTATATTGCGGATATCATCCCGACATTTGGCGGCCTGAACATGATCGGAGGAGAACTGGACAGATGAGTCCTGAATTTTCCGAGTTGACAAAAAAAAGGATTGAAGAGGTCCTCGCTCGTTATCCACAAAAAAAGGCCGCTCTACTCCCTGTGCTTCATCTTGTGCAGAAAGATATCGGCTACATCTCTGCCGCCGAGGAAAAACAGGTCGCTGACCTATTGGAGATCGAGCCCATCCAAGTGAGAGAGGTTGTCACGTTTTATACGATGTACAACCGCAAATCCGTAGGAAAGTATCACATCCAGATCTGCTCAAACCTGACATGCTCATTGATGGGTGCACAGACTCTCATTGATTACTTGAAGGAAAAGTTGGGAATCGAGCTGGATGAGACAACAGAGGATAAGAGGTTCACACTCAGCAAAGTTGAGTGTCTGGGGGCTTGTGAGCATGCTCCCTGTATGATGATAAATTATGATTACTATGGGAATTTAGATAAAAAAACAATTGATGAAATCCTGGATAATTTAGAATAAAAACGAAACAGTGAAAGAAAAACTTTTAAGCAAACTTTTTGACGTTGAAAACGCCCACACGATCAGTGTCTATATACAGAAGGGTGGGTACAAAGCTGTCCAGAAGGCTATCAAAAAAATGACTCCAGAGAAAATCCTCGATGAAGTCAAAGAAGCAAACCTGCGGGGTAGAGGGGGCGCTGGATTTCCTGCAGGGGTCAAATGGGGTTTTGTGCCAAAGGGAACGGACAAACCCAAGTATCTCTGTGTGAACGCCGATGAAGGCGAGCCCGGAACATTCAAAGACCGCTATATCATGACACACAATCCCCATCTGTTATTAGAGGGAATCATCATCGCTTCCTATTGCGTAGGCATCCACAATGCCTTCATCTACATCCGAGGTGAATATGAGGTCGTTGCCCTCAGACTAGAGGAGGCGATAGCAGAGGCTTACGCAGAAGGATATCTTGGGCAAGACATTCTCGGGAGTGGGTTTAACCTGGAGGTCTGTGTCCACAGAGGGGCGGGTGCTTATATCTGTGGGGAAGAGACCGCTCTCCTGGAGTCCCTCGAGGGGAAAAGAGGAAATCCCCGTTTAAAACCTCCATTTCCGGCTTCTATCGGGATTTTTAAGTCTCCCACGGTGATCAACAACATTGAAACGCTCTCGAATGTCCCATTCATTATCCTAAACGGAGCGGATTGGTTCAAAAAACAGGGATTGCCCAAGGATGGAGGAACACGGATCTTTGGCGTGAGCGGGATGGTAGTCAAACCCGGGATTTACGAACTCCCGGTTGGGACAAATCTTAAAGAGATCATCTTCAAGCATGCCGGTGGCATGAAAAAGGGAAAAACGCTGAAGGCTGTCATACCCGGCGGGATGTCAGCGCCAATCCTGACATCTGACGAGATCGATATACCGATGGATTTTGATTCTTTAATGGAGGCAAAATCCATGCTTGGATCTGGTGCTATCATCGTTATCGATGAAGATACCTCTATGCTTGAGGTATTGAGGCGCGTGGCCAGGTTTTATTCCCATGAGTCTTGCGGCCAGTGTACGCCCTGCCGTATCGGAAACGCCTGGATCAGCAAAACGGTCGATCGTATGGCGAACGGTGAAGGCAAAAAAGGTGATATCGACAATATTATCCGCGTGGCCTCCAATATATTGGGAAAGACTCTGTGTCCTCTGGGCGATGCGGCGGCCATGCCAATTATCTCGATCGCCCAGAAATTCAGAGAGGAACTTGAATCTTTTATTAAGGATTAAGGAACGGATAGAAGGAAACCGATGGTAAAAATTTTCATAGATGGTCAGCCAATTGATGCACTTGAGGGCACAACTATCTTCAACGCAGCTCAAGAAGCGGGAATTACCATCCCTCACTTCTGCTATCATCCTGCTTTCGAGCCAGAAGGAACCTGTCGTATGTGCTTAGTCGAGATCGAGGGAATGCCCAAACTGGAGCCATCCTGTTCCACACAGGTCCGAGAAGGGATGAAGGTCTTTACCAAGAACGAAAGAGTTGCTGAAGCGAGAAAGGGAGTCTTGGAGTTCTTGCTCGCTGAACACCCTATGGATTGCCCCATCTGTGATCAAGCAGGAGACTGCAAGCTCCAGGATTATTACGAGGAATATGGCCTGTTTGATAGCCAATTCAGCGAAGTCAAAGAAAAGAGACGGAAAAAAACCCGGATCGGAAAAAACCTCCTGCACGACCAGGAGCGTTGTGTTTTGTGCAGGCGTTGCGTGCGATTCTTGAAAGAGGTGACAGGGACCTGCGAGCTTGGTGTTTTTGAAAGGGGTAACCATACAGAGGTCAACATCCTGGATGAGATCAAGATCGATAACAATTATTCAGGGAACTTGGCTGAAATATGCCCCGTGGGAGCCATAACCGATTCTGATTTTCGATTCAAGACACGGAGCTGGTTTTTGGCAGAGGGCGATTCCATCTGTCCTCACTGTAGCCGCGGGTGTAACATCTCTATCCATTACAACAGTGCGTTTCACCGCTTTCCTGTGCCTAAGCGGGTTTTTCGTGTCCAAACCAGGAGGAATCCTGATGTCAATGGGTATTGGATCTGTGATTTCGGTCGCTACGCTTACCCCTACCTGGATGAAAACAGGTGCGAAAAAATTGTCGTCAATAATGGAGAGCCCAAGCTATCTTGGGAGAGCGTTATCCCTTTTCTCGCTGAAAAGATGAAACGCCTCAAATATATGAACAGGGCCTCTCATATTTCCCTTATCTTGAACACATGGTTGACCAATGAAGAGCTGTTCCTGCTGAAAAAGCTGTTTATTGGTCACTTTGGAGTCGATAAGGTTTTCTTTGTCGATCCTCCTCAAGGAGAAGCTGATGATTTCTTGATGACGGCGGAGCGCACGCCAAACAGGAGAGGCGCAGAGGAAATCGGATTTGAGCTAAAACCGTTGGATTGGGAACTCCTTTCAGATAAAACAGATCTACTCTTAATTTTTGGTGATTTTTTAACAGGAGAGACAAATCCTGCTGAGATCAAGACTCGTCTGGACAGGATCGAAAACACGGTTCTTCTAACACCCCACTCCAGTGAATTGGATACACTCGTTGATATCGTATTGCCCACCGCTGCAATCCCTGAAAAAGCTGGATCTTTGACGAACGTAGATGGGATCGTTCAGGAATTCGGACCTGTCTTGGAAGGAGTGGGAGAATCAAAGCCGGAATGGGAGATCTTGCTCGACCTGGCTAAAGAATCGAAGGCAGGCTTTGGCTATTCTGGCGCATTCACATCGCCAGCTGTGATTTTGGAAGAAATGGGCAAGGAAATAGCTTTCTTTAAGAAAAGACAATGATTGACATACTCATCGTGCTGATCAAGATCGTTTTTGCCATGATGTGGTTTCTTGTTCTTGCGCTCTATCTGACCTGGGCAGAACGGAAAGAAAGCGCTGTCATGCAGGATAGAATAGGAGCGAATAGGGCGAACATCTGGAAATTCCGGATTATCGGCCTATTTCAGCCTTTTGCCGATGCCGTAAAGATGTTTTTTAAAGAGGATTTTACTCCCGTCTTTTCCAGAAGATTCATCCATAACCTCGCTCCATTCCTGTCCTTCTTTTTTGTACTGGTGACAATCGCCGTTGTCCCCTTTGGAGATGTCCTCCGTCTGGGAGGGAGAGAGATCAAACTTCAAGTTCTGGATATCGATGTTGGCCTTCT
>CAZIMJ010000117.1:0-13187 GCA_964540205.1 uncultured Eubacteriales bacterium
AGTAAAGCCCAACCCGATTCTCTGCTCTCCCACAGAAACAACAGTGCGCTTGAAGTTTGTGTTTTTTAGAGAGCTTAGTTTTAGATCATCCATGACTGCCCCATATTATACCCTGTTCGGCTTTGTATGAAAAGTGTTGCAATCTCATGAAAATGCAGACCAAGGAAGATAGCCGACGTGTTCAAAAACCCTATTATAAGAAAATTCCCGTCGACAATCAAAAGAAATCAGTAACAGGCACCCGTTACTGTTAGTGAGAGAACTGGACAAATATTGAATTTTCCTTTACAATTTTTTTCACAAGCTCATGAACGGAAAAAAGGCGCGGTACCCAAGTGGCTAAGGGAGAGGTCTGCAAAACCTTGATTCGTCGGTTCGAATCCGACCCGCGCCTCCACACACTTTGATTAAAGGAGAGATATGATGGATATTGTGTCCCGCGTTCAAGCGATCTTATTAAAGCCTAAGGAGGAGTGGATCACCATAAAGGAGGAGAGCACATCTGTTTCCCAATTGTTCACCTCTTATGCAATGATACTCGCTGCCATCCCAGCCCTCTCTCAATTCATCGGATTGGCGATATTTGGGCGGCACATGCCATTCAGAGGCATGGTCCGGTACGGATTCGGAACAGCGTTCTTTTATGCCATTTTTTCTTATATCGCGACTCTTCTGACCGTGTATGTTTTAGGGATCGTCATTAATGCCCTGGCCACTTCATTCTCCTCCAAACAAGATCAGGTTAATGCCATGAAACTGTCTGTCTACAGCATGACAGCGGCATGGGTGGTGGGTGTCGTTTACCTCATCCCTTTACTGAGGATGCTGGCGTGGGTAGGCCTCTTGTACGGACTGTATATTCTCTATCTTGGATTTTCAGCCGCACTCATGGAAACCCCTAAGGACAAAGTGCTTGCCTACTTTCTCGTGAGTCTTGTGGTCGCTCTTGTGGTGACGATCGTTCTAAACATGATCCTGGGGGCCATATTTCTTGTGGGAGCTGTGAGTCGCGTCTAAAACTGACTGAGCTCTTCGAGGATTTTCTGAAACGCATTCCGTGGATTTGGATCTTTGATGATGGGTCTCCCGATGACGATATAATCCGCACCCTTGCGGACGGCTTGAGCCGGTGTCAAAATCCGTTTTTGATCTTGAGCGGCTGCCCAGGCCGGCCGAATCCCGGGAGCTACAACCAAAAACTCCAAACCGCACTCCCCTTTGACAAGCTCGATTTCCTGAGGAGAACAGACCACTCCGTCAAGGCCGGCCTCTTGAGCTAATCCCGCGAGTTTCAGAACTTGCTCCTCAGTATCCGATTCTATCCCGATAGTTCGCAGATGCTCCGCCTTGAGACTGGTCAACACCGTGACGCCAACAAGTAGAGGTCGTTCTGTCCCGAGTTTTGTGGCTTCCTCGGCTGCTGCACTCACTGCCCTTTCCATCATTTCTTTCCCCCCAGACGTATGCAGGGTCATCATATAGACGCCGTGTCGTGTTCCCACTCTCACCGCTCCGGCGACTGTGTTCGGGATGTCGTGAAGCTTGAGGTCGAGAAACACCTTTTTGTTTTGACTCTGTAGCTTTTCAAAAAGTGAAGGGCCTTTTGCGGTGAAAAGGTTTAAGCCAACTTTAAATACTTCTGATTCAGGAAGTTGTTCCGTAAGCCGCAGGGCCTCTTCTTCTGTGTCCACGTCCAGGGCCACTATGATCTTTTTTGCGAGATTTTCTTGATGCTCCATTTTGTTTTCCTTATTGATTTACATCCAGGGTTCCAATGATGTCTTCGATGCGGGATATCCCGTGTGTCTCACAGTATCGGTCCAACTCCTTGACGATCGTGAGACAACTCTCCGGGTCGATGAAATTCGACGTGCCCACCTCAACGGCTTTGGCCCCACAGATCAAGTACTCGAGAGCATCGTTACCCGACATGATGCCGCCGATCCCTATAACCGGGATGTTGATGTGGCTGACGACTTGGAAAACCATCCTCAGCGCGATGGGTTTAATGGCCGGACCGCTGAGACCTCCGAAGACGTTGGCCAGTTTGGGCTGCTTTGTGTCCACATCCACTGCCATAGCCAGGAACGTATTGACCAGGGAAACGGCATCAGAGCCTGCCTCCTGTGCGCTTAAAGCGATCTCTACGATATCCGACACATTGGGGGAGAGTTTTGTGATGAGAGGACGAGAGCTCACAGATTTAACGAGTTTGACGACTGAGTATGTCGAGTCGGGTCTCAGTGCTGGGCACAAACCTCCTTTCTCCACATTCGGGCAGGAGATGTTGAGCTCGTAGGCTGCGATCCCTTCGTGTGAGTTCAGGTATTCCACAACAGAGGCGTATTCCTCTTCATTCTCCCCGCAGACATTGACGATCAGGGCAGTCTGATAAACTCGGAGTTGAGGAAGAATCTCTTCGCAGAACCGTTTGACTCCGATTCCCTGCAGACCTATAGCGTTGATGAGGCCGCTTGCGGTCTCCACCAGCCTAGGCGGGGGGTTTCCTTCGCGAGGGGAGAAATAGAGGCCTTTGACCACAAATCCGCCCAGTTCATCGAGGTCCATAAACGGAGCGAATTCCATCCCGTATCCAAAAGTGCCGCTGGCAGCGAGGACCGGATTCTTAAGTCTGAGACTGCCGATGTTGACGGAAAGGTCACTCATAATTCCCCAGCTCCCAGATAATATCCTCTGCCTTGAGCACAGGACCCTCTTCACAGATCTTGTACCAACCGATCTCCTGATCTTTTTTAATCTTTTTGACACATCCCCAGCATGCGCCGAATCCACACCCCATCACAGATTCGAGAGAGAGTTCGGCGGGGATGTTCAAAGCCGCAGCAATCTCCGCGATCTTTTTGAGCATCAACTCAGGACCGCAGGCATAAATCCGACTCACAGCAAATCCGTTGTTGAGCTCAGCCTCGAAAGCTTCTGTGATTTGACCTCTTGTGCCGAAGGAACCATCCTCTGTGGCACAGGAAAGAGACGTGCCGTTTTTTTCAAATCTTGCTCTGACTGGGAGGTCCTGTAAAGATTTTCCTCCATAAAATACTTTGGCGGTTCCACTGCATGCCTTGAGTTTTTGGGAGAGAAAATAGATCGGAGCGATGCCCCGTCCACCCCCTAGAAGTGCTGCGTGTTTTTCTTGGTTTCCCTTATTCACAGTGAAACCCGTGCCCAGAGGACCGATGATGTCGATGATGTCTCCTTCCTGTTTTTCGCTGAGAAGCCGTGTGCCGAGGCCCACTTTTTGGAAGAATATCTCCACACTCTTCCCTTCCGCAGAGAAGATGCTGAAAGGCCGGCGAAGGAGGGGATGGGTGTCTGTGCTGGCGCGCGCCATGAGGAACTGTCCGGGTTGCGCATCCTGGGCGATCTCTGGTGATTCCAAAGAAAGCAGGAAATATTCTCTCCAGCTTTCCTTTCGTGTGATCTGTGCCCGGGAGTCCTTTTTCATGTGCCGTGTAAGAATTTCGTTAAGAAAATATCAGATTATATTTTTCATGGCAATAAAAACTTTGACAACTCCAGGCCATTTTTGAATAATTCATGTGTAAGATGAATAATTCAGGTAAGATTTTGGAGGCAGGAATATGAAAATATCCCAAAGGGGTCTTGATATTCAAGAATCCCCAATAAGAAAATTGAAGCCGTATGCGGACGATGCTATCAAAAGGGGCATCCGCGTGTATTTCATAAACATCGGACAACCCGATATCGCAACTCCGGAGCCCGTTTGGGATGCCATCAAGAATTATGGTGAGGAGGTCCTCAGCTACGGGCCTGCACAGGGTTTTCTCGAGCTGAGACAGGCCATTGCGGATTATTTTGTCGACTACAACATCCCCTTGACCGCGGAGAACGTGATCATCACTGTCGGAGGGTCTGAAGCCATCTATTTTTCCTTCAGTGTGGTGGCGGATCCCGGTGAGGAAGTCATCATTCCCGAGCCCTTCTACACGAACTATAATGGATATGCGGTCTGCGCTAATGTGAGGATCGTGCCCTTGACCTTGCACGTGGAGGACGGTTTCCGCCTTCCCGCATCTCGAGAGATCGAGGACAAAATATCCCCGAAAACACGGGCGATCCTTCTTTGCTCTCCGAATAATCCGACTGGAACGGTATACACCGAAGAGGAGCTCGATCGTGTTGTCGATATTGCTGCAAAGCATGATTTATTCTTGATCGGCGACGAGGTTTACAAAGAATTCGTCTACGATGGGGCTAAGCACAAAAGCTTGCTCGAGTATGAAGATATCAAGGACCGGGTGATCGTGGTGGACAGCATCTCCAAGCGGTTCAGCTGTTGTGGCGCACGAGTGGGAGCGGTCATTACACGCAACGCGGATGTCTACCAGGCGGCACTCAAGTTTGCTCAAGCCAGGTTATGCCCGCCTTCAATCGAACAGAAAGGCGCGCTGGCAGCCTATCGGATGGAACGTAGCTATTTTGATGCGACCCGGGAGGAATACCAGAAGAGGCGCGATGTCCTTTATGAGGGATTACAGGATATCCCGGGAATTGTGATGCACAAGCCTCGGGGAGCTTTTTATTTTATCGTAAAGCTTCCCATCAAGGATTGCGAGCATTTTGTGCGCTGGATGTTAACGGATTTTGAACTCGATAAGGAGACGGTCATGGTGGCCCCTGCTCAAGGATTTTATTCCACTCCAGGCCGGGGAAAGGACGAAGTGCGCATTGCCTATGTGCTTAAAGAAACCGACCTGAAACGGGCCATCACAGTGTTCAGAGCCGGGCTTGATAAATACCTCTCGCTGTTTTCTTGATCCAACCGCTGAGGTTATTAGTGGTAATGAGTCTGGATTATTCACGATCCGACCCGCCCCACCCTAATATTAAGGTCGCAAAGGCGAGGCAGTGGTCCATGAAGCTTTAGTGAACTACCGCGAGCCGACCCAACCTACCCGGGCTACAACGAAGGCTTTGTTGTGAGATCGGCGGGTTTGGTTGGGTCGGCGCCCGAAGGGTAAAAAATGTCGATTAAGAATAAAAAGCACAATGAAAACAGAATTGCTAATGTGATTTACTGGGAAAATAATGCAACTATATGATATTTCTTTAGTTGAATATAGGCTCGACATTTTTTATGAATAATTCAGGATATCGATGCGATTCAAAGAACTGATATTTCAGATAAGTGTTATTCTGTGTTTGAGTTTCGTTATCGGGATTAGTGCGAATTTGTCTCTGATCAAACAATACTGCAAGGGAGATTTCAGTCAGAGTTTTTTCTCTCCCGAAGATTTTCCCTCGATGCAGTTCATCGGTATATTAGAAGCGGAGGACCTCTTTATTGGCGGTGATGCTGTTTTTTTGGACAGCAGGGCCGAAGAGAAGTATCTTGAGGGACATATATTAGGAGCTATCTCTATCCCATTCGAAGGCGGAGAGCACATTGTCGAGGAACAACTCCTCTTCTCTCGCCAAGCAACTCTGATCGTGTACTGTGATGGGAACGAATGCCAATCCAGTGTGCTCCTTGCAAAGGTTCTAGCGGAATACGGATTTGAGGACATTCATGTATTTTTCGGCGGCTGGGCCGAATGGGTTGCGGCCGGGCTTCCCCTGTCCGAGAAAAATGATTCGCAATAAGTCTATTCTGTGGGGGTTTCGATTCGTAGTTGGAGGGGTATTTATCTGGGCTGGCCTTCTGAAGATCCTGGATCCACTGGAATTCTCACAGAATATTGCCAACTACCGTATATTTTCCCGTGATCTCTCATTCCTCATAGCCCTTGTTCTGCCTTGGCTTGAGGTCTTATGCGGAATTCTCGTGATCTTGGGGATATTCCGCCCTGCCGGTTTGCTCCTCCTTTCGGGTCTATTGGGTGTATTCTTGATTCTGATCACGGTCACTATTCTCAGAGGACTTGATGTGGATTGCGGATGTTTTGGCTCCATGGGTCGGCATGTGGATTATCGCTTGCTGCTCACAGATATTGTCCTGTTGTACCTGACACTGAACATCTTTGTTTCTTCTCTAAGGTCTCACTCGACGGCGTCCTAGGCTTTTGGTGCAGGTCAGTAATCCTCTTTTTGTTTTCCTTTTGTAAGGAAGCATTTCTAAATCCGTGATCCTATGGACAAAAGTTGCGTTATTGAGTATCCCAATTGTGTGGTGGAGAAAACCGTGTTTTTGCAATCACCGATTAGGACACTCGGATATCATTAATTATGGATCTAAACCTTACAAAAACAAAAAAGAGCCTTGAATTTTGGTAAGGTAGCATGTATATTTCTTGTTTCATTCAGTGGAATTATCATCACAGAAACAAGCGTTATTAAGGAGAATATAATGAGTGATAAGAAGTATGTCTATTCTTTTGCGCCTGGGAGTGTCGAGGGTAACAGGGACATGAGAGATGCCCTCGGTGGGAAGGGCGCAAATCTTGCTGAGATGGCGGGGATCGGAATTCCGGTTCCTCCCGGATTTACGGTCTCTACGGAAGTCTGTAATCTCTTCCTCCAAGCGGAAAACCAGATCCCTTCAAAAGTGGAAGAGGAGATCCTGGCTCATCTGGTTAGGCTGGAGGATGCAGCAAGACAGAGACTGGGCGATGAGGGAAATCCCCTCCTCGTCTCTGTGCGTTCCGGAGCGAAATTCTCAATGCCCGGGATGATGGATACTATCCTGAACTTGGGACTCAACGATCAGACGGTCGAAGGATTGGCAATAAAGAGCGGAGACAGGCGGTTTGCCTTGGATTGCTACCGCCGTCTCATCCAAATGTTCGGAGATGTTGTTCTGGAAATATCCAAGAAGAGTTTTGAAAATATACTCAAGGGGATCAAAAGTCAAAACAACATCGAATACGACTTCGAGCTTTCTGAAGAAAACCTTGGAGATGTCATTGCGGGCTATAAGAATTTGGTCAAAGACCAGACGGGAATGGATTTTCCGCAAGATGTTAAGGAACAACTTTTTATGGCGGTCTCGGCAGTGTTCGAATCATGGGGCAACCCGCGGGCCATCACATACCGCAGATTGAATCACATCCCCCATGATCTGGGGACGGCTGTCAATGTCCAGATGATGGTTTTTGGCAATTTCGGAGAAAATTCTGCCACAGGTGTAGGGTTTACCCGGAATCCGGCCACGGGCGAAAAGGAACTCTATGGAGAATTCCTTTTCAACGCCCAGGGTGAGGATGTTGTGGCTGGAATAAGAACCCCATCCCCCATAGTAGACCTCAAGGGAAAAATGCCTGAGGCCTATAGCGAGTTGGAGGAGATCACCACACGGTTGGAGAAACACTACCAGGATATTCAGGACTTTGAATTCACCATTCAGGAGAGAAAACTCTACATGCTGCAAACGCGGAGCGGGAAAAGGACAGGTTGGGCTGCGGTAAGGATTGCTGTGGATATGGTTGATGAGGGCCTGATCACCAAAGAAAAAGCACTCTTCTTGGTCGAGCCTGAGTCTCTGGATCAACTCCTCCATCCTGTCTTTGACGGTGCAGAAAAAGCCAAACACGAGATCCTGGCCAAAGGACTTGCTGCATCTCCGGGAGCAGCCACAGGGCAGGTGGTATTTACTGCGGATGAAGCGGTTTCGTGGAAAGAGACGGGTAAACGAGTTGTGTTGGTCAGGGATGAAACTTCACCCGATGATATCCACGGGATGAGTGTGTCTCAAGGTATCTTGACAGCGACCGGAGGCATGACATCCCATGCGGCCATTGTGGGTAGACAGATGGGCAAACCCTCTGTAGTTGGATGCAGTGCAGTAGTACCCAACGAGGAAGACAGATATTTCCAAGCGGGTGACCAGAAGGTCAATGAGGGAGATTGGATCTCGATAGACGGAAGCACCGGCGAAGTGCTCCATGGGGAGATCCCCACAAAGCCCTCGGAAATCCTCCAGGTGATCCGCGGAGAATTGGCGCCCGAAGATTCTGTGACATTTCAGTACTTTGATAAGCTCCTCTCCTGGGCCGATGAGGTGCGGAAACTGAGGGTTCGGGCAAATGCCGACACTCCCAAGGATGCAAAAACAGCCTTTGCTTTTGGTGCAGAAGGGATCGGTCTTGCCCGCACGGAACACATGTTTTTCGAGAGGGAAAGACTCCCCATTATCAAACAGATGATCATGGCAGAGACCGAGGACGAAAGGCGGGAATACTTAGGCCATATTCTCCCCTTCCAGAAGAAGGATTTTTATGAATTGTTCAAAGAGCTGAAGGGCTACCCGGTGACCATCCGAACATTGGATCCGCCTCTCCATGAGTTTTTGCCCAAGAAAGAAGAGTTGATGGTGGAGCTCGTGGAGCTCAAGGTTTCCGGGTCGCAGGATAATGAGCGGATCCAGGAGCTCGAAAAAGTTCTGGAAAGGGTCAAAGCGCTCGCCGAGTTCAATCCCATGCTCGGGCACAGAGGATGTCGCCTGGGAATCACTTTTCCTGAGATCATCGAGATGCAGGCCCAGGCTATCTTCGAAGCAGCCTGTGAATTGGCCTGCGAAGGCGGGAAGGTCTTCCCCGAGATCATGGTCCCTCTCATCGGGTCTGTGGAAGAGTTGGCCAACCAGAAAGAGATCATCGTCAGGATCGCTGAGGAGACGATAAAAAAATACGATGTTGAGCTGAAATACACGGTCGGAACCATGATCGAGATCCCCAGGGCCGCCATCACGGCCGATGAAGTGGCTAAAGAGGCGGATTTCTTCTCCTTTGGAACTAACGACCTGACCCAGACTACATTCGGCATATCCCGGGATGACGGGGCCGGTTTTATCAATCATTATCTCACCCATGGCTTATGGAAAGATGATCCTTTTGCCAGTGTGGATGTGAGCGGAGTCGGCGAATTGATGAGATGGGCCGTGAAAAAGGGCCGTCAGACCAAACCGGAGCTCAAGGTGGGTATCTGTGGCGTTCACGGAGGAGATCCTCGGTCGATCTACTTCTGCCACAAGATCGGACTGGATTATGTGAGTTGTTCAGCCTACCAGATCCCCATTGCTCGTCTTGCTGCTGCTCAGGTCACGCTTTCTGAGGATACAAAAACATAAACTGATTGTTCTCTATGATCAAGGAATAGGCCTTATGCTTGATACCCAATGGATATCAGCGCCTGCCAGCTGTTTTGTGTATGATGTTTTTTAGTATGTAGGCAGCCATGGCCGGATTGGCTTCCAGCCGCCTTTTGCAGTAGGCTGAGGCGTATTCCCAGTGTTCGGCAAAAGGGACATAGAGACGCACGAGAATGCCCTCTCGAATAAGTTCGTCCTGAAAGGCCTGCATGGGCACCCCCATGAGCATCTGCACCTCGTACTGGTCTTTTTTTATATTCAGTCGTTCAGCGATGTTGATAGTTTCCTGAATGACGGCTTTATCGTGGGTGCCGATTTCTGGATAATGCCCTTCCTTGAATAAAACTTCCAGCTGTTCGAGAAGTTTTGCCTTCATCTCAGGCTTGCTCGTAAGAGCGATCTCCTTTGGCTCGTTGTAGATGCCGATACAGATGCGGATACGGGCGTTCAAGCCGGATATGGACTTGATATCCTTATCTGTCCGGAAGAGACGGGATTGGAGGACTGTTCCGAATGTCGGATGCTCGGAGATCAGGGCCCGGAATATATCCAGCGTCAGATCGGTCAGTGTATGGTCTTCCATGTCCAGGGTGATCTTTATGTTGTGCTGCTCCGCTTTTTTGACAATTCCCTCGATGACCTTTTGACAGTGTTGTGAGCCCCTGTGGCTGCCCAGTTGGGTGGGTTTTAAAGAGAGAGTGGCAAACTCCTGTGCGCCCAAGCTGTCGATGAGCCTTTCGTAAACACCGACTGTGTACTGGACTTCCTCATCCACATCGATCTCTTCCCCCAAGAGGTCTATGGTGGAACAGACGTGTCGTTCCTTCCAAAACATGCGCGCAGTTTCAACGGCGGCTTGGATGCTGTCCCCGGCGACATATGGCCTGGCAAAAACCTTAACGAGGGGAGTTGGAGCGAGATTGATGATGATTTTTTTTAAGCCCATAACTATCTCCTTTTGAAAGCATCCCCAAATTTGCGATGAATGACGTTCCGAATGTTCCAATTGGTGATTGCGAAAACACGCTCAGTTTCCCCAGCGAGGAAACTTCGCTCGGATCCGGGCTTCCCTCACATCTCCTCTCAGGAGATGTGCCATGCCCGTCCAGCCCTTCTCACGGTTTTCTTCACCACACAATTGGAACTCTCAATAACGCAATGTGATTTCACGCCATCACGGTTTTGCAGATACTTTCTCCTCTTTTTAAAAATTTGACAAGAATTCAACTGCTCAAGGAGGAGTATTAAGGATAAAAACTAATTCATTTTGAAATAAACATCAAGAATTGTTTCATCTTTTTTTTAGGGATTAGCAGATGTGTTCAATGAATTCGAAAGGCCGAGCGGTTGAGGAAAAAGTTTACCGGCTCCCGTTTTTTTGATATGTAATACAAGTATGGTCAATATCAGGAAATTGTTTAGAGTCGGACGAAGACGAAGATCTCCGCTCAAGTTTGTGTACTGTGATGCCTATTGGATGGTTGACATCGGAAACCATGTGTTCCCGCTCATGAAGTACCGGCTTATTTACGAGAAGCTTATCTCTTGGGGAGTCAAAAAGGAAAACTTCATAGAGTCCCAACTCGCACATGATGATGACATCTTGAGAGTGCATTCCGCGAGATATATTAAAAAGTTGAAGGCTGGAAAATTGTCGCACGCTGAAATGCTGGCGCTAGAGCTTCCCTACTCTCCAGACCTTTTGCAATTTGCAAAGCTTCATGTGGGGGGGACTATCATCGCCGCGGAGCAGGCGATGGAAGAGGGGATGGCCGTACACCTCGGCGGGGGGTTCCACCATGCGTTTTCTGATCATGGGGAGGGATTTTGCGTTTTTAATGATGTGGCCGTGGCCATCGAAAAACTGAGAAATTTGGGTGTCATCCAAAGAGCTCTAGTTGTTGATTGTGACGTGCACCAAGGAAACGGAACAGCAGCCATTTTTTCAAAAAAAGAATACGTATTCACGTTCTCGATCCATCAGATGGATATTTATCCGGCCCATAAGCCCGAGAGCACACTGGATATAGGCCTGTGGTCAGGGGAGGGGGACGGGGAATACCTGGAGGTACTTAAGCTCCATTTTCCGCGCCTTTTTGAAGAATTCCAGCCGGATGTCGTTTTTTATCTTGCTGGATCCGATCCCTATGAGAAAGACCAGTTGGGGGGATTGCGGTTGACTCTGGAAGGACTCAAGGAGAGAGATATGATCGTGATCGGATCAGCTCGCATGCTGAAGATCCCAACGGTCATCCTGCTTGCAGGGGGATATGCCATAGATGTTGCAGATACTGTGGCTATCCATCTCAACACCATCAAAGTTGCCCAAGACATCCATCGGAAACATCCATTCTCAATCGCAAAACGTAAAACGTGAAATGTTTTTTCTCTGCAAGTGGCATTTCCAGATCCGTGTTGATGGCATTCCGAGTGATTAGGTTGTATGATATCAAAAACACGCTCAGTTTCCCCAGCGAGGAAACTTCGCTCGGATCCGGGTTTCCCTCACATCTCCCCAAGGGAGATGTCCCATGCCCGTCCAGCCCTTCTCACGGTTTTTTCCATTACACAATCTGATCACTCAATAACGCTAGCAAGTATTCATGATATCATGGATCTGGAAATGTTTCCTTCTCTGCTTATGGTTTAAAACGTTTCACGTTTTACGATTGTGTATTTAAATTGATCCAGTCCAGATAATCCTTGGACCCAGTATGAACCGGGAGGGCAATGATCTCAGGAACCTGGTAAGAATGGAGAGTTTTTATCCTGTCTTCCAGTTTAGGGAAAAGGCTGGTTTTAGTTTTGATGAACAGGATGAATTCCTTGTCATTTGAGATGCATTCCTCCCACCAATAGAATGACTGGACTGCCGACGTCACTGTTACACAGGTGGCCAATCGTTCTTCAACGATCTTCTGTGCAATAGTATTGCCCTCGTTTTCATTGGGAACGGTCGAGATCACTAAAAGA
Source organism: uncultured Eubacteriales bacterium (assembly GCA_964540205.1). GTDB lineage: Bacteria > Acidobacteriota > Aminicenantia > Aminicenantales > Aminicenantaceae > WTAW01. The sequence goes on from CAZIMJ010000117.1 coordinate 12,038, forward strand.
TATTCATTCATTTGTGCTGCTCCAAAACAGGATTTGAGTGTTTAGGGTTGTAAAAATATATGAGAGAAAACTTTTGCATCCCCCATCATATTATCGATGACACAGTACTCATTGGGTTGATGAGCTGTCTCTTCGTTCTTAGACCAGCAGGCGGCCTCGAACTTTGACCACCGAAGGGGGCTGGCAAGCGTTCCTCCTCCTATCCCGATGGGTTTTGCTTCTTTCTTGTAGACGTCTCTGATGCCCTTTTTGAGAGCTTGAACCACAGGTGCTTCCGGGGATGTTGGGGGGGCGGCCGGTGATCGCTGCTCTTGTTTCATGACGATCTTCACGTTGAATTCTTTTTCTACTAAGTCCATGGTGATCTTGATCTGCTTTTCCACATCGTCTAAGTTGTAATAGGGAAGGATGCGGTTGTCCATGTAGAACACATCCTCACCGGGAATAGTGTTGATGTTGGGAACGTTCGGATCTTTTTTTGTGGGCTCAAACGTGGATATGGGAGGGTCGAAAATGAGGTCTTTATAGTTGAAGGTCTGATAGAGTTTATTCAATTTAGTCACTAAAAAGGATGCCGCGCGAAAACTGTTGATCCCCTTTTCGGGTGTGGAGCCGTGTGCTTGTTCTCCAAAAGTCTTGAACTTAAGCCACAGGATACTCTTCTCTGCGATCTCGATCATAGTACCTTCCTTATTTCCTGCGTCGGGCACAACGATGAGGTCTTGTTTGCGAAAGGGATTGGAGTGTTTCAATACATACTCAAGCCCCTTTTCGTTTCCCGTTTCCTCGTCGGAGACAAGGGCAATGCCAACATCATAATTGGGTTTTATTCCTTCCTCTCGGAACGCTTTGATGGCGAAAAGAGAAGCCACCATATCCTGTTGGTTGTCTTCCACTCCACGTCCGATAATTTTTCCCGCCTCGATCCAGGCCTTGAAGGGATCTCCTCTCCACTTTGACATTTCGCCCGGAGGCACGACATCCATATGGCAGAGGATCCAGATGGTCTTCGCTGACTTTTTTCCTCTGTAATAGGCAAAAATATTGGGGCGGTAACCCGCATCCGCATCCAGATCTGGCGCCTTAGCGACTGTGATATCTTCGAATCCTGTATTATTGAGGAACTTAAGGAGGGCATCGGCTTTTGCGG
>CAZIMJ010000118.1:0-11717 GCA_964540205.1 uncultured Eubacteriales bacterium
GCCCAGTTCCTCAATGATTTTGTATCTTCCCGCAAAAGTTGATCCTTTGGTTAAGGTCTTTACAGGTGTTTGGAGAGTTTTAGTAAGTGAGGGAGAGATCCCCTCGGATGCAGGAAGCTGTGTTCCACAATCACCACAGAATTTAACAGTATCGGGATTATCGAAATTGCATTTAGGACACTGTGTTGTCATCGTCCCCTCTATTGATGAGGATAGAATATAAATTTATAGTGACAGAGTCAAATGGATTGATGCTGGATACGTCGTTGAATCAGACTTCTTCAAAACAATCGTTTTCAAAAAAACACATTATACTATAAAATCAAGGACGCCCATTTAGATTCTATCACTAAGGTGCAACAAGTGGTCTTAACGTCCCTAATTTGGAGACTTTATTCGAGACCTTTCTATGACACGCTGAACATTGTCTCTTTGCGTCTTTTTCCGATTATTGTCCAGCCCATGTTTGAGGTCACCATAAATATCCGCATCTTAAATGGCAACGTATTTAAGGAAATACGTATCCAGAGCATTTCCCATCTCTTGAAAAAAGGAATGTCGGAATGAAAATTATCAACTATAGCCTTGTTATTATCCTTGTCATCTGCAATTCTTTTCTTCCCGGCCAAATTCCAGAGAAGATTCCTTTGGATAAGGCCATCGAGGAGGGCCTAAAAAAGGATTCCGAATACCTGAACAGTGTGCTCGACCAGGAGAAAGCGGAGATCCAAAGGCGTCTTGCTGAAAGAAGGAAGTTGTTCCGCCTTGATTTTGACGGAAGCTATATTTACAGGTCGGAAACTATGAAGATCGATTTCTTTTCGGGCCAGATTCCGGGATTCACCTCCTTCTCCAGCCAGCCGGTCGAAATCGGGCTCATGAACAATTTCGACTTCAATGTTTCTCTTACCCAGCCCCTTTTCACCGGTGGGATTCTGACCAATTCTATTAAACTGGAGGAGGTCAGGAGAGCTGAAGCGGCCAATCAGACAATCCTGAAGAAGAATGAATTTTCCGGTCTAATAAAATCTTCTTTTTTCCAGTACCTTCTTCTCACTCGCAGGAGACAATCTCTGATAACCCTGGAGAAGACCCTCGACCTGCACCGAAGGCGTCTCGAAGATCTCCTCGGTGAAGGCCTTGCCAGGAAAACAGACTTCCTGGAAACGCTTTCTAAAATCGAGGAGATCCTGTTGAACAAAAACGATATGGAACAGGCAATGGAGCTGGAAAAAATCCATTTTATTAAGCTCTGCGGCTATTCTCCCGAAGAAATCGACCCGCGCTTCAGCGAAAAAGCCCTCAGTAAGATCGAGGCCCTTTCTTATTTCCAGGAGTATCATCCCGTACTGAAAACCCTGCATAATCAAGCCGAAATCCTCAACCTCCAGAAAAAAATCGCCTCCGGAAGATATCTTCCCCAGGTCAGCGGCTTTACCGAAGTCCACTACGGAAGACCTGGCATCGATATGTACAAGAAGGAATGGACCCTTTACTTCCAGGGCGGGATCGCCGTTAGCCTGCCAGTGTTCGATTGGAATCGACTCGGGAGTGAAAAAACGTTGCTCGATTATCAGATACAAAAGCTCGAAAACCAGAAAGACCAATTTGTGAAGGATGTTACCAAAAGACTCGAGCAGCTTTACACCTCCCTGCATAAACTTGAAGAAAAAAAAGTCCACATCGACCAGCTGGTGTTGTACTCAGGGGAAGATGCAGAGTTAAAGGCTGCACTGTTCGAGGAAAAGCAGATGCCCAATGTCGATTATCTTTCCGCACTTCTGGCCAGGGAGAAAAATGTGCTGATGAGGGAGGAGATCCAAATCCACGTAGAGATGATCAGAGTGAATATCAACACCCTGATCGGGAACAACAAGGAGGGCGGAGATGTCTAGAAAATTCTTGGTTTTATTTTTCGGTCTAATGTTTTTTGTCGGCTGCAGCAGGAAGTCTCCGGAATTCATAACAGCTGCTGGTGTCGTAGACGGCGATGTGATCACAGTCAAGTCTCCTGTTGCGGGAAAAGCTAAAATTTTAAGCTTCAAGGAGGGGGCCGGCGTCACCGAAGATGCCGTCCTTATGGTCGTCGATTCAGAGAAGATAGAGAACCAGATCCAGGGCTTGGACATCCAGAAGAGAGAAATTAGCGTAAACCGAAAAAGACTCGAGCGTCAAGTCAACCTGCTCAAGACCACACAAGAATACTGGAAGGATCAGGTCGCAAGATTCGAGCGTCTTAAACAAAAAGAGTCAATTTCAGGCGACCAGCTTGAACAGGCTCGTCTTAAGTTAGAGGAAGTGGAGGCCTCGCTTTTCGACGCCCAGCAGTCACTGAACTCGCTCTCCATTCAGTCCGCCAATATCCATAACCAAAAGGAACAGCTGCGACTGGTACTGGAAGATCACAACATCACCTCCCCCGTCTCAGGTGTCGTTCTGGAGAGATTTGTATCCGAAGGCGAGACAGTCTTTCCTGGCACACCTGTGGCTGATATACTCGACCGGGCCAGTCTTTTTGTGGAGACTTTTTTGGAAGAGCAGGAACTGTCCCTCCTGGAGTTAGGCCAGCACGCAGATATCCTCGTTGACGGCCAAGAAAGTCGGATTTTTGGCGGAACAATTATCAATTTCGGTCAGAAAGCGGAATTCTCGCCCAAATATATCATCTCCGAGAAAGAGAGGCGGTCTCTTCTCTACAGGATTAAAATCCGGCTAGATGGGGACCTGGATGTGTTCAAGCTGGGGATGCCTGTCACAGTCAGGATTGGAAAATCATAAGGTCAGGTCATGATTCGAGTCCACGAGCTTTCCAAGTCTTTCGGCTTAATCCAGGCAGTCGACAAGGTTTCATTCTCCGTAAAGCCGGGGACGATCACCATCCTGGCAGGCGCGGATGGAGCGGGAAAATCAACAATCCTGAAAATGATCCTGGGTTTGGTCAGAAAAGATGGGGGGGAAATCACCCTCGATGAAAAGCCAGTGAGAAAAGATTTTGACCGAATCACAAAGATCACAGGCTACATGCCTGAGCAATTTTCCCTGTATACCGACCTCAGTGTGGACGAGAATCTGAACTTCTTTGCCGACATCCACCAGGTTCCGCACCAGGAGAGAGAAAGGCTGAAGCAAAAGCTCCTGGAAAAAACCGGGATGCTTCCTTTTAAAAACAGAAGGACAGGCGCCCTGTCCGGCGGGATGAAACAGAAACTGACACTCTCCACCATTCTCATTGCCGTTCCTGAGATCATCATCCTGGACGAACCCACTACAGGGGTGGACCCCCTATCGCGTATCGAGTTCTTCAACATCATCGAAGAGCTGAAAGCAGAGGGAAAAACGATCATCATGGCCACCCCCTATCTGGATGAAGCGGAAAAAGGAGATGTGGTCATCTTCATTAAAAATGGGAAGATCCTCAAAAAAGGTGAGATCAAATTATTGAAGCAGAACTTTCCTGCGCGGCTGTTCAGGATTCTGCCTGAAGGGAATATCCTCGAAGTCATACAGAAGCTGCAGGCAAACGCCAAAATCAAGGACGATATCTACGTCCGTGGGAGATACATCAAATTCCTGCAGAAAGAGGGAAGTTTGCCTCTTGAGGAGATCCCAGCGCGCGAAATAAGGGAGGAGATCCCTTCACTGGAGGATATTTATATCTATTACGAAAGGAGCGTGCATGTCGGCAACAGCACAGAATGAAATCTTGGGCACACAAAATCCTTTTATTCAAGTGCACAATCTGACAAAAACATTTGGAAAATTCACAGCCGTAGACCACATTAGCTTTGCTGTGGCCCCCGGAGAAATACTTGGATTTCTGGGCCCGAATGGAGCGGGTAAGACCACCACCATCAAGATGATCATCGGGCTGATGCGCATCACTTCGGGGGATGTTTGGATTAAAGATCTGGATGTGAGGAAAGATCTGAAGAAAATCAAGACCTTTATCGGCTATATGTCCCAGAAGTTTTCGCTCTACCCGCTGCTGAACGCGTATGAAAATATGGAATTTTTAGGGGGCGTGTCGGGCCTGTCGTCTGCTGAAATCCGAAGACATAAAAGCGCCATATCCCGGCAGATTCCGGATAAAATTCTCAAGCAGAAAGTCATGAATATCCCCCCCGGAATTAAACAAAAGGTGGCGCTCTATACCTGTATCATGCCCGACCCGGAGATCATCTTTCTGGATGAACCGACATCCGGAGTCGATCCTGAAAACAGGAGGGATTTCTGGATGCAGATCTATAACCTCAAGAAAGCCGGAAAAACCATCCTGGTGACTACCCACAACCTGGATGAAGCCGAATATGCCGACCGGGTTATCATCATTCACCAGGGCAGTATAATCCGGCAAGGAAAACCTTTTAAGCTATTGGAGAAAGAAGGAACGGATTCGATGGAATCCCTGTTTAAGCGAGCTGTAGAGGGTCATGAAACGCATTGAAGCCGTCATTATCAAGGAATTCCTCCACATCCTCCGGGATCCCAAGAGTCTTGTCGTGGTTTTTGTCCTCCCCCTCCTCATGATTCTTATTTTCGGATATGCCCTCTCGTTCGATGTGAAGAGGATCGAAACAGCCGTAATCGATTATTCTCACAGCGAACTGTCCAAGAATCTTATCCGCAAATTTTCGAATAACTCCTATTATGTTTTGGTCTCTTTGAATGAGCAGGGACAAGGAGCCGCCGGTATCGAGTTGGCTGAAGAGCTGCTCCGTGCGGGTGCAATCAAGCAATATCTGGTCATTCCTGCAGATTTTTCCAAAAACCTCCAGGGTGGGCATCCAGCGGAGATCGCTGTGGTCATCGACGGTAGCGATTCCAATGTGGCCAATGTCCTTCACCAGTATAACGATATGGTTTTGCTGGATTTCCTCTCTGAACGGCTCAACCTGAGAGACCTGCTGAAAATCAGCACCAAGATGTTTTTTAATCCGGAGATGAAGAGTTCGACCTTCATTATCCCCGGGCTTGTGGCGGTGATCATGATCATGGTGACGGCTCTGCTGACTTCCTTAAGCGTCGCCCGCGAAAAGGAATCTGGCTCGATCGCGCTTCTATTCATTTCGCCATTGAAGTCGCGAGAGATCATCATCGGTAAGACCATTCCCTATGTTGTTGTCGCTCTGCTCGAAGGCACTGTCATCCTGCTGGTGGCCAGGTTTGGGTTCGGAATCCCCATCAGAGGAAATCTTCTGATCCTTCTTTTGTTTTCTCTTGTCTACATCATCGCCGGTCTGTCGATCGGAATTACGATCTCCACTGTGGCCAGTTCCCAAAAGGTCGCCATGATAGCCACCCTATTGATCACCCTGCTCCCCTCGATTCTGCTGTCCGGGTTCATCTTCCCGCTGGATTCTTTGAGCCCGGTGCTGCGTTCATTTTCTTATCTCGTGCCCGCAACCTATTTTCTCAGAATTATCAGGGGAATTATTCTGAAAGGTGCGGCACTCCACTATTTTATTAAAGAGGGGCTGATACTTCTCGGTTTCAGCCTGCTTCTTATCAATGTCGCTTCCACCAAATTTTCTAGAGAGAGAAGGGCCGCCAGATGAGAGTCTTTTATCTGCTGAGAAAAGAACTGACTGAGATATTCAGGCAGAAAGAGATGCTGTTTCTCATGTTCGTCGCACCTGTTATTCAAACCGTTCTCCTCGGATATGTGGTTACGACGGATATCAAGAACATCCCCGTAGAGATTGTCAATCTCTCGAAAAACAAGTCCGCTCAACGAATGATCAACCGGATAGAAAGCTCTCCTCTTTTCGATGTGAAGAGCGTTGTCAATCAACCGCAGAACTATATTGCAGAATTCAAGAGAGGACGAGTCCGTTCTATCATCGTTTTCAGGGATGGGTATGATACAAAGCACAAGCCTCTGAATTATCCGGAAATTCAGATTTTGATGGATGGCGTCGATTCCAACACAGCGCTCATCGCGGCCGGGTATTTCAATGGAATCACCAAGAAGTACATCTTGGAAGACATCGCCAAGAAAGACGTGAAGTTCCCTCTGGAAAGCAGGACATTGATCCGTTTCAATCCCAATCTCAAGAGTATCAACTATATGGGGCCAGGAATCGTGGCTCTGCTTTTGACCATCATCTCGATGTTCCTCACATCCATCGCTCTGGTCCGGGAGAAGGAACAGCAGACCATGGATACCCTGCTTATCAGCAGGCTGACTCCGATCGAGATCTATATCGGAAAGGCCTTTCCGATGGCGATTCTTGGGTTGATCGAAATGGGTATCGGGATTTTGGTAGTGCTCCTGGTTTTCAGGATTCCTTTGCGTGGGAACCTGCTGTATTTGCTGCTGGCCGCGGTGATTTTCCTATTTGCTATTCTGTCCTACTCGCTTCTGATCTCTACGCTTTGCACGAGCCAGCAGCAGGCTCTTTTTTTCAGCTGGTTTTCGATGGTCACTTTTTTGATGCTTTCGGGATTGTTTACACCCGTTGAGAACATTCCGACTGCCTTTCGATGGCTGGCGGATATCAATCCACTCAGATACTTAATCAAGATTATCCGGGAGATTTTTCTCAAGGGGAACGGGATCTCTTATTTCAGCCGCGATTTGTTTATGATGGGAGTAATCACAGTTGTGGTTTTGTCATTTTCTCTCTTGAATTTTAAACGTCTCGTCTCCAAATAATTCTGACCGTATAAACGCACTGGACAATGTTTATAGCACAGATTCAGGAATGCCAGAATGTGTATAGAAAGATTTTGTATAGAAAGATTTGTCAGGAATAAACCTTAGTGATAAACTGGAAACAGAAATTTGAGCCCATCGATTTCGAGGACCGAAGTAAAGGAACATGGACATCCCAGCCACACAGAAAATGCCGCCGATTTTGAAACAAAGTCGTGCTAAGCTCTGGATACGCACCGGAATCCTGGCTGTTTTCGGGACTCTGTTCGGTCTGGCTCTCCACAGGGATTTAATGTCTGGAAAATTTCACTGGCCGTGGATCTTGCTGTCTTTTCTGCCCTGTTTGGCCATCGGCTTCTGGATGAGCCGGCTGGTCCCAATGCAGGGCCATGCGGCATTCCAGTGTGTCACTCTGTCATTTGACTACATCTATTTCTCCCTGATTCTATTTCTGGTAGCGGCTAAAGTTATCGCGACAAGGGTCAAAGGAATGACATTTTGGGCAGATGTAATCATGTGCGTGATCCTAGGATTGATGATCGGCCGTCTGAGTGGTATCTGCCTGCGCGTCCATGATCTCAAGGTTAGGATAAGAGATTTGTGAGGCTAGGCCATCAGGGAGTTCGTATTTGCCGACGAACGCAGTGCCTCGCTTCAATTCTGTGTTGCCATTCTTCTCCTCTTTGCTGAGGATAGCACATAAATTTATTAAGGATAGTCAAATTCTTAGTGTGGAATGATGGTAGAACTAAGATGGTACACCCCAAGGCAGATTCGAACTGCCGACCTACTGATTCGTAGTCAGACTATCCCCGCAAGAGGAATATCGTGTAACCATATGATAATAATACGATTACAGAGATTTCTGCTTTGGCTAAAAAAGGCGATATGACGACTTTCTGACGACTTCTTTTCCCTGAGAAGATTGGAATTAGGGTGAATTCTGCAGTTCAGCCAGCCTCCCCCTCGCATCATCAACCTCAGCTATCCCTGGGTCAGCATCCTGATAAGCCGCCCTGTATTGAGAGCAGCGCCGACGATTTGGGTATGAATCCTTGTCAAATGGAATCAACTAGGTGTAGTATGATTCAAGATAACTGTTGCTTGGCTAATCGATTGCAGTTGTCCGAAACCTTTGACGACGTACAATTTCTATTACGCTGAACTATATGGCAACAGTGATGAAAACCGTTCTCTGGAAGGAAAAAATCGGAGAAGAAATGTTTGAGGAGCTTGAAAAAATAAACATACGTCCCAAGCCATTTGAGTTCTATACAGCAAGTGACCTGTGGACGGATGAGCATACGTCAGAGCAGATGCTTGCGTTCCACCTTAACGGAAACATTGATGTTTCTTCCCGAAATGCAGAATTCATCAGACGCTCAGTTGAATGGATCTCTTCTCACTTCAAGGTCGGAGTGGGAATGAAAATTGCCGACTTCGGCTGCGGTCCAGGATTGTATGCAACAAGACTGGCTCAAAGGCAGGCGGATGTGACCGGGATAGACTTCTCGAAAAGGTCGATTCAGTATGCGCAGGAGGTCGCAACTAGGGAAAAACTATCAATTCACTATGTAAATCAGAACTATCTGGAGTTTAAAACAGATGATCGCTTTCATCTCCTCCTGATGATTATGTGCGACTTCTGCGCCCTCAGTCCCACCCAGAGAAAAAAGATGCTGAGCAAGTTCCACACAATCCTAGAGCCGGGCGGTTCGGTTCTCCTCGATGTGTATTCACTAAAGACCTTTGAACAGCGAGAAGAGACAGCAGCTTACGAGACCAACCTCCTTAATGGTTTCTGGTCGTTAAATAAGTACTATGGATTTCTAAATACGTTCAAATATGAGGAAGAAAAGGTAGTCCTTGATAAGTATACGCTTATCGAAGAAGCACACACACGAACTGTCTATAACTGGCTGCAGTGTTTCAGCTCCGAAGCTCTGGAGAGAGAGTTTGTGGAGTGCGGGTTTACGATTGAGGAGCTTTATTCAGATGTAGCTGGCTCTCCATTCGACGCTGAAGCCAAGGAATTTGCGGTTGTCGCACTCAAAATAAAATAAAAGATAAAATCCTTCACAGCTGACTCAAGCAGATAGTTAGCTGTTTCCACATTGCCAAGAAGAAATATTATCTTTGGCAATTATACTTTTTAAGGTTTTCCCCTGTTAATTCTTCAACCCCGCCAACCTCTTCTTCGCATCCCCCACTTCAGCTATCCCAGAGTCAGCGTCCTTCCTATTCCTTCTCATCCACCGGAAGGTTCATCTTGCGCAGCAGGTCCTGGAAGCGTGGGTCGTCGTGCAAGGGCGCGAACTCCACGTATGCATCGACATAGGGCATGTGCGGACTGCGCTCCTCCAGACCTTTTTCAAGCCAGTCGAGGGCTTGGGCATTTTCTCCGGCTATCGAATACAACGCCGCAATGTCAAAAGAGAGCACATAGGTCTTGCGAGCGCGCGATGCCAGTAGATCTGCCGCGCGCCTCATGGCACCCCGATAGCCCGATTGCGCATACCCCTGCGTCAAGGCCTCTTCGACCTCACGGTCCCCGAGGCAGGAGTAGTGCGCTTTCATTTCTGCCAGAGACTCTTCATACATGGCCTTACGCAAGTGCAATACTGAGAGATCCCAGTGCGCCATCGGATGCTGTGGAGATGTTCTGAGCAGCTTGCGCCACTGTGCGATGGCCTCATCATCCCGGCCTGCCGACTCCAATATAAATGCATGATGGAGCTGGACCACCTCGTTGAGCGGGTCTAATTGCAGGGCTCGCTCCATCTGCGCCATCGCTTCCTCCGGGCGTTTCATGACCCACAGGAAATGCGAGTAAACTGAATCCCCAAAGTTGGGATTGAGCTCGATGGCCCTCTTCCACTCCACTTCGGCGTCAGCCCAGTTCCATTCATAAAGGAAGTTAACCCAAGCCAACATCGCGTGCCCTTTCGCGAGTGTGCTATCCAACTCCAAGGCCTTCAGAACGGCCGCCTTTGCCTTCGGACCCGCCTCACGCGACGGAGTGTACCCCAACTGGTTGCGGAACAGCCAGACCCTGGCCACAGCCAAATGGGCGGCGGCGTAATTCGGGTCTTTCTTCAGCGCCAGCTCGTAATACTCGAGCGCAATGTCGAAAGCCTGCGGCGTGAGTGGGCTCTCCTTCTGCATGCCCATGAGGAGAGCGTCGTATGCTTCGGGATTGACCTGGCGGACGTCGCTAAAACGTGTTGTTTCATCTGTGGTCAATTTGACCTGGATGTTTTCGGCGATGGCCTGCGCCATTTCGCCGTACATCACCAGAACGTCAGACATGGCCCTTTCATATGTCTGCCCCCATAGATTCTGCTCCTCAGGAAGGGCGTCTATCAACCGCACTTGAATACGGACTCTGTCGCCTGCCTGCTGCACGGATCCTTCCACTATAACATCCACATTCAACTCCCGTGCGATCTCTGACAGGGTTTTATCTGTTTCTTTGTATTTCATGACTGTCGTTCGGGAAATAACCCGCCGAAGCCCGCTTATCTGGCCCAACTGACCGATCAATTCCTCGGTCGCAACATCTACAAAGAACTCCTTCTCTGTATCGCCTGTGAGGTTTTCGAGCGGCAGGACCGCGATCGAATCGATCGCTTCTGCACGACCAGTGAAAAGAGTTAGAGCCAGCACAGCTATAATAATTATCACTCCTACTGTACCTGCATAAAGTATAGATCTTTTTCGTTTTAGCAGTTTCGCTTTCCTCAACCTGGCTTTGATCTCTTCCGGTACTATTCCTGCTGATATCGACTTCAGGTCATCCAACAGTTCGTCTATCTGCTGGTACCGCTCATCCGGATTTTTCTCCAGGGCCTTGTCAACGACTTGCTCTATGGACATCGGAATCTCTGCACGCAAGTCCGTGATCGGCCTGGGTTTCTTATTCAGGATGGAATACACCACAGCTTGATCATGTTCCCCCATAAAAGGCAACTGACCGCTGAACATCTCATACAGGACCACACCGAATGACCAGATATCTGTACGATGATCGACTTCTTCCCCTTGTGTTTGTTCGGGAGACATGTAGGCGATCGTCCCCATGGTTGTTCCTTCCTTGGTTAAAAGCGACCCTCCCGTCGTCCTGGCCAAACCGAAATCCATGATTTTGGCCAGGCCTTTCTCCGTAACCATGATGTTGGCGCTCTTGATGTCCCTGTGTATGATGCCCCGCTTGTGGGCTTCCTGCAGCCCTTCCGCAACCTGAGTGGCGATCTTAAGCGCTTCATCCAGTTCCAAGGGGCCTGATTCGGTCCTTTTCCTCAGATTCTGACCTTCGATATAGGCCATGGAGATGAAGGCTTTCTCCTCGGCATAGTCGAATTCATAGACTGTGCAGATGTTGGGATGATCCAGGGCCGCGGCCGCCTGGGCCTCGCGCATGAATCGGTCTTTAACATCAGGAATGTGTGTGAGCTCTGGCGGCAGAAACTTGAGGGCGACTGTTCTTTTGAGCTTCGTGTCTTCTGCTTTGTAGACAACACCCATCCCCCCTCTGCCCAGCTCTTCGATGATCGTGTATCTTCCTGCAACGGTGCTGCCCTTTTGCAGGTTTTCCTTTGGGGTGATCAGGGTTATTGTCACTGAGGCGCCTTCCGCGGTTTTTAAAGGTCCGCCGCATTTGCCGCAGTAAAGGGTATCCTCAGGATTTTCGTGCTGACATTTGGGGCATTTAACTCCCATTGATTTCCTTTCCTACGAATGTGGAGAAAGAATATCAATTCCACAGATAAGAGTCAAATAAAGGAGCTGATGAATGTCGCATAATGTAATATTGAACTAAACCGCTACGCGGTAGATACCTGAGCCCTTTATCCATCCTTTAAGCAAGAATATCTCCTTACATTCTATCCCTTTCTTTCAATTCTTTTTGCTAAATGACTCCTTCCATAATAGAGTTCTCCTGCCACCAGTATGCGGGTGGAAAAAATCATTTCATAGGAAGGAGATTTTATTATGGGAAAACTGAGAGAGCAGATGAAAGGAGATCTTGAGTTGAGAGGCCTGAGTCCACACACACGAGATA
>CAZIMJ010000119.1:0-2903 GCA_964540205.1 uncultured Eubacteriales bacterium
CCAAGCCTCTGAATCCCGCAGAAGTATTCCAAAAAATAAATGATGCTATGAAAAATAAGGACAAGCAACAATAGTTTTTAGCCGACAAGGAGAAGATCAGTGATACAAGTACTCATCGCAGAAGACGATAAACTGTGTCGCACAATTCTTGAGAAAAATCTCAAGAAATGGGGCTATGAGATCATATCCACAGAAGACGGCAAAGAGGCTTGGAAGGTGATCCAGGAAAAGAATATCCATATCGCCATTTTGGACTGGATCATGCCCAAGATGGATGGAGTCGAGCTGTGCAAAAAAATTAGAGAAAAAAAATGGGATGAATACATCTATCTCATCATGTTGACCATACGGAGCAAACAAAGTGACATCAGGAAAGGGTTTGCTGCGGGAGTTGATGATTACATCACCAAACCCTTTGATACACATGAATTGAAAGCACGCCTCCAAACCGGAAAAAGAATCATCGGCCTGCAGAATCAGCTGCTCGATTCCCAGAAAAAGCTCCAGGAGATCGCCACCCATGATACGTTGACCCATCTTCTCAATAGGTATGAAATTCTCAACGTACTTACCGATGAATTCCACCGTAGTCTCCGAGAGAACAAGCCCGTAAGCACAGTGATGCTCGATATTGATTTTTTCAAGAAAACCAATGATTCCTACGGCCATGATATCGGCGATGAGGTTTTGGTCGAAGTGGCGTCACGATTGAGGGGTACATTGAGACGTTACGATAAAGTCGGCCGGTATGGTGGAGATGAGTTTCTGGCCATTTTGCCCGGTTGTGACTTAAAAAATGCCAAAAGAATCGCAGAGAGGCTTCGTCAGGCTGTCTATAAAGAACGAATCCAAACAGAAGCAGGCCAACTCTATGTCACCGTCAGTGTGGGGTGTGCTTCATCCGAGAGTCAATCGCACAAATCCATCGAATATCTAATCAAATTCAGCGATAAAGCAATGTACCATGCTAAGAATATGGGGCGAAATTGCGTTATCGCCTCATAATTTATATTGTTTACAAAAAATGTCGATATTAATTACACATAAAAAATAAAGGATAGGAAAAAACAATGATTAACAACGAATCTTCTCCCGGAGACAGCCCTATCGATTATCCCTCAGCATTGGCAAGAATCGGTGATGACGAATCCTTTCTTGCAGAACTGCTCGACCTCTACAAGATGGACTTCGAAGAAAAGATCGAAGGGCTCCAAAACGCCATCAACCAAGAAGACTTCGTCTCTATGCAAGAATTGGGGCACAGTTTGAAAGGGTCATCCGCGAATTTGAGTCTCCCCTTCCTCCAAAAGGCAGCGGTAGATATGGAAAGTGCAGGCAGAGACAAGAATCTCGACAAAGCGAGAAGTGCTTTAGGCTCACTGGGCCAGGAGTTCCAGAATTTACAGGAATTCCTCTCTGCCAAAGGATAGTCGTCTTGGGCCTATTGTTTTTTCGGCCCTTTTAACTGTGGCTTGTCCTTCACTATTTCAGGTTTTCCAGATTTTGGATGAGAGCCTTTAAATATTCGAGACCGAGCGCCTCTGATCCATCCTTTATTTTGATCACTCCACAAATCCAATTGCCAACTATGGACATGTAGATATTGTGGTAATATTTGTCCTTGATGTGATGTCCAGAGTCGATCTTCTGGACATCCTGACTCTTCTTTGCTTCCAAATACTTCTGCAACATCTCGGCTGCGTCGGCATCGTCTTTACCTTCTGCAATAAAACAGTCGAACTCTAGATCGTTCATCTTGTATTTGGCTGAATATCCATTATGAAGGAAGCTGTACCCCATGAAATTTCGCAAGACAAAATTTTCTGAGTTGGGTTGTAATCCCTTCGAAGGCAAAGCTTTGAGCAGGGGGGGAAGGCTTCCTGATTGCCCCACTCTCTCCACGATCTTTTGTGAAAAGGCTTTGAGCACTTCCTCTGACTGATCTTCACACTCAAAACAAAGAAGTTTGACATAGTATCTATCCACGAGAAAATTCAGCGTTCCCTCCTCAAGGTAACCCTGAAGCCCCATTTTGATGAACCGATTGTCCGGGTAACGCTCTGCACTGTATATGCCAAAAGCATTGGTCTCATTCCCCATATCATAGATCTCCACGGCAACATTCTTTTCCGACTGGTCTCTTTGCTGTTGGGCAACGATCAACTCCTTAAATTCATAAGCCAGATAGATCTCAGCAGCACCATTGATGTATTCGAAGAGATTCTCCGGATAATAACTCTCGGGCTTTTCAGTCATACTCCACGAATCCACTTCGGGTAGAAGAGCGATCAATCCAGAAGGTTTCTCCTGATCTTCAAAAGAACTCCATAGGAAGTTCCCCAAAAGACAAATAACCACTAGGAAAATACAAGTTTTGTATTTGGTGTTCTTCATTTTGGCTTCTCCATAAAAATATTTTTTTACTCCCGTTAATATAATCCCTCAACGCATTTTTTTCAATCATCTTCCTCTTTCCAGATGCATTTCCAAATCCGTGATGAATGACGTTTCGAGTGTCCAATTAGTGATTTCGAAAACGAACAACGGGACAGCAGTGCGGCTCTATTTAAATGCAGGGACCGTTTCCCAAATGGTCCGTTCGGGGAACGGCCCCTACATAGCAAAGTACCATGCCCGTCCAGCCCTTCACACGGTTTTCTCCACCACATAATTGGAACACTTAATAATGCAATGTGATTCCTGCCATCATGGTTTCTGGTCGGCTTGCTTATTAAAAGAGCATGTTGACAGGAATTTGAATGAGGAGTACCTTTTTATAGAGGAGCGATGGATAAGTCTACGGTTGTGATCGTCAGAAAACGCAACAGCCAAAGCACTATTCGCACAGATCCTGAAGCCATCAGAGAGATGTATCTGCAGGGTTTGACAGCTCTGACAGACCA
>CAZIMJ010000120.1:0-6342 GCA_964540205.1 uncultured Eubacteriales bacterium
AGAAATATCGGCATAGCGCACAACATCTTCAATCTCGCTGATGCAAGGAGTGCGGAGCAAACATTTTTGGCAATTTAGGCCCTGCAATTTTCTCAGGTTATATATCCGGGATTCAGCCACAACATCAATTCCCGCCTTCACAATGGCATCAGCCGTTTCAGAAAGCCCGTTGAAGACCTTGTTCACTCCCATAATGGTTATTCCTGATTTTGAGAGTGCGTTCACTTCTACGCGAGCATTGTGTTCCAGTTTGCGTAGATTGATTTCGAGTTGAGGATAACTCATCACCTAATTCTCCTGCATAATACAAACATGCTCAATTCTAAATTCTAGCAAAGAACCAACTCTGACAGGACACGCGCATTTTAACACAATTATTTATCTCTTTCATTCGGTGCCTTTTTTTGTCATTTCAGAGATTTTGGCACATATATTGATGAAAAGACATATAGAAAGAGTTTATTCCGATCAGGGAAGGATAGAGATTCTCCAAAAACCTAGAAACAATGATGAGAGATTCGATCCCTGGAGCGTGCTGGACTTAAGATTCCAAAAAAGCTTTAACATCTACAAAGACTTGGAGGCTGGACGCGATTATTGACAGATTAGGGATTACCTAGGTAGTGTTCTGCAGATTTCGGGCTTTGTTGACGTGCTGGCGAGACTCTTCGGATCTTCCCAGCCTGTTGTAGATATCAGCCAAAACAAAGTGGCCCAGGATCGCTACATTCTTTTCAGGATTGAGGCTCAGCCCTTTCTCCGCAAGCTCGGCTGCCTCGGTCAGGTTCTTCCCGCTATCCATGTTCGCTTTTGCCAAAAAAACATAGGCATCTGCAAATTTATCATTTTTTTCGATACAGCTCTCTAATTCTTTAATTGACTTATCCAGTTCTTTTGTCTTTGTGTACAACAGACCGAGATTGAAATCAGGTTTGTGGTTAAAGGGACTGGTTTCCTGCTCCTTTTTGTATTCCTGGATGGCCAGAAGGATTTCGCCTCTTTCCTCATAAAGCAACCCCAAATTGAAATGGGCGTTCTGTATGGGGACACTCCTTTCGACGCTGAGAGCGGTCCGGATTTCTTTCTCAGCCTCAGCATACATCTTCTTTTTAAGATAAAGAGCACCCAAATTGTTTCGAAAGGTTGGAGCTTCTGGATTCAGGGCTACAGCAGTTCTCAGATGAGAGATGGCCTCATCCAGATCGCCTCGAAGCGCATATAAATCTCCCAGGTGAAAATAAGGCTTTGTATCCTTGGGATCGATATCGATCAGGCGCTTGAAGCCGATGATCGCTTCTTCCAATTTTCCGGATTTCTTATAGGCTAGTGCTATGCCGAATATGGCATCGTAATAATCCGGGTCAACGGAGAGTGCTTTCTTGTACTCCTCTAAAGCTTCTTCATACTTTTCCTGTTTCATGAATATATTTCCAAGGATATACCTGGCCTCCAACACAGAGGAATCCCTCTCCAGTACTTTCTTGATCGCGTTTTCGGCCTGTTCTGTCTTTTCTTCGGTGACCAAAAACTGGGCCATTTTGATGTCGTTGTAGAGTTTGATCTTGTCTTTGGGGTCTGCCAGACGTTCGCCTCTGCCTTTCTGGGAAGTCCGGAATGAACCAATGTAGCCAAGAGCTTGCAGCTTTATCAGAGAGTCGTCGTCGATCTTTTGGGGTTCGATGTCATCAATACCCTCGCGGGAATATTGCGCAATCATTGCATCCAGTTCTCTTTTCATTTCAATGCCGAGTGAAGCTCTCTGGTTGACCAGATTCTCTGTCTCACCAGGGTTTTCATAAACATCATACAGCTCGGGCCTAGGGGCATCGATGAATTTATACTGGCCCTTGCGCACGAATTTCAATTCACTCCATCCGTAATGGAACCTCGGCCAGTATGTTTCGCTGTATGCAAGACGTTCCGTCTCCTCCTCCTGTCCCAACATAAGTGGCAAAAAACTCTCCCCCTGAACACTTTCGGGGATGTTCCCTTCAACAGCATTCAACACCGTGGGCATGATATCTATGCTTCTCACCTGATTTGTTATTGTGCGTCCCGCCAGTTCGCCTCCTGGAAGTCTTACGATCAAAGGGACCCTGACATTCGAATCGTAGATGAAAAAACCGTGCGCACTCTCTTCATGCTCTCCGAGACTCTCCCCGTGGTCTGCAGTGAATATGATCAATGTCTTCTCCCACAACCCATTTTCTTCCATATAAGCCCGGAATTCTCCCATCAACTGGTCTACGTAAGCGATCTCGCCATCATAGAGGCTGTAGCGTTTTCCTCCGTACTGAGATTTGTAGGGCTCAGGTGGATCATAGGGCGTATGAGGATCATAAAGATGAATCCAGGCAAAGAACTTCTGCTGCCCGTTTTCTCCAAGCCATCGATAGACCTCATTCAGAACTTCGTCTCCCCTCCTCTGGACCGAATCGAGGCTGACGGTTTTGTACTTGGTAAGATCGAAGTTATCGTAGTAATAATCGAAACCCTGATCGAGCCCCCATCTCGAATCAAGCACGAAGGCCGCAATAAAAGCCGCGGTTGCATAACCCTGGCCTTTCAACGCTTCTGCGAAAGTGGTGTGGCTCTCATCAAGGTAAAAACCGCCGTTATCTCGAATGCCGTGATACAGGGGGTAGGTTCCCGTCATAATGGAGGAATGGGAAGGAAGAGTGAGCGGTGTCTGGACGATGTTGTATTGGAACAGGATCCCCTCCTCTGCCATTCTGTTAATTTGCGGAGTTTTGACTCCCCGGTAGCCATAACATTCCAGATGGTCAGCACGAAGAGTATCGATAGTAAAGAGAATGATGTTCATATTTTCAATATCCACCGGCTTTAACAATGACTGAAAATATTTGGGGGCCACCTGGACTGATTCCTTCTTTTTTACCGGTCGCAGAAGAAACCAGTAAATGCCGATAGCAACAATCACTAGAAAAAGCGATGCAACAAGATAAGTTATTTTTTGTCTCACAAAAGCCTCCAATTTTTATAGATATACGATGCCATGAGGATTGTCAATTTACCGTTCAAGGCCCGGGCCTGGGTTCTGGCAGAATTTTACAAAATTTTAATTGGATTGTACTATATTCTCGTTCATTGTTTAAACTAAGTTATTTTCAAATTGAAAAATATCTCCTGGATTACTATCGAATCAGAAAATGAGAACACAAGGCACAAAACACGTTCTCCACGAGCTGAGGAAATTCAAAAAGGATAGTTCGAGTTTCCGTGGGATATATTCTTAACAAGGAGGGTAACATGATCCTATTTATGATCTCGAGATCGAGATGCACTTCACGACCTGGACCTTATCACATCTTCGAAGAGCATTGCCTTTGACATTTATACTTCCATGCCGTATAACGCAATTTCATGTGGTCGGGATATAATCTGAAAGGAGATCGTCCGTGCCAAAAAATACAACAACAGACAGTACTCAAGAAGGGTTCCATTTCCCTCGTCTTTCCGAAGAACAGTGTCTCCGGATTCACGAAGCATGCCTGGAGATACTGGAGCGAATCGGCGTCCGCTTGGAGCTTCAGGAGGCCGTGGATCTGCTCAAGAAGGCCGGTGCAAAAGTCATAGACGATAACATCGTTCGTATTCCTCCGAGACTGGTAGAGAGAGCACTCACCACGACACCCAGACGAGTAACCTTGTACGACCGAAACGGAAGCCCGGCCATGGAAGTGGAGGGCCATCGCTGTTTCTACGGTCCCGGTTCAGATTGTTTGAACATCATCGACCATCGTGGCGGAAAACGCCGTGATCCGGTGATCCAGGACGTTATCGAAGGAACGATCCTATGTGATTATTTGAAGAATATCGATTTTGTGATGTCTATGGTGCTTCCCAAAGATGTGAACCAGACGACAGCGGACCGGTATCAAATGGAGGCCATGCTCAATCATACGACAAAGCCCATAGTCTATGTCACCTATGAGTTGGGGGGGTGCCTGGATGCTGTGCAAATGGCCGAAGAAGTCGCGGGAGGGTCTGAGGCCCTGATGCAGAAACCCATGGTTGTCTGCTATATCAATGCGGTTTCAGGTTTGTTTCATAACAAAGAAGCACTGGAGAAACTGCTCTATCTGGCATCCAAAAACCTTCCATTCCTCTATATCCCGGCATCCACAGCAGGAGTGACGAGCCCTGTCACGCCCGCTGGAAATGTGGCCCTGGACTTCGCCGGCGTTCTTGCCGGCCTGGTGCTCGCTCAGTTGAAAACAGAGGGCACTCCGGTGATCGTTTCCGGTATGCCACCTGGAGGGACGTTCGACATGCGCACTCTTGTGACCTCATACTGTGAGCCAGAGCGCACGATCATGCAAGCCGTCTCTCATTTTTACAATCTCCCCATGTTCTCCATAGCCGGAGCCA
Source organism: uncultured Eubacteriales bacterium (assembly GCA_964540205.1). Lineage (GTDB taxonomy): Bacteria > Acidobacteriota > Aminicenantia > Aminicenantales > Aminicenantaceae > WTAW01. The sequence continues at coordinate 4,393 of CAZIMJ010000120.1, forward strand.
CCGAGGCAAAAACCGTGGATTCTCAGGCGGCCGCCGAGGCGGCTATGGGGCTCGTGGTCGAAACACTTGCCGGTGGTAACATCATCCATGACCTGGGATACATAGAATCAGGCCTCACCTACTCTTTCGTTCAATTGACCCTCTGTGATGAAATTGTCAGTTGGATCAAAAGCTTTATCAGAAAATTTGAGGTGAACGATGAAACCCTGGCCCTTGATGTCATCGCTGATGCCGGCCCTGAGGGCCAGTATTTGAAGACCAAACACACACTTAAACATTATAAAGAACGCTGGTATCCAAATTTTTTCGAGCGCATGAACTATGAAACTTGGCTCGATAAGGGTGGAAAGAATTTTCCTGAACGCGCTTCAGAAAAAATCGAGACGATCCTTGCTGAGCACAAGCCTGAACCATTGCAAGCGGAGGTTAAAAAAAGGCTCAGCGAGATTGTCAGGAAAGCTGAGAGAAAATAAACTTCTTTAAAAATACGTCCACTGTTATTTTTTCTCAAACTTTTGTATCATGAATTTGAAGAGTATTTCATGGGAATGATACCTGTTGGATCTTTGAGTCTGACATGAGAACGAGACACGCTTTAATCCTTATCATTCTTTTATTCCTTTATTCTCCTTTAACAATTGCCCAGAAAAAGTCTTCTAAAAATCTTGCCCCCAGCTTCAGAAAATGGCTTGAAGAGGAAGTTGTCTATATCATCACGTCCCTTGAAAAAGATGTTTTTCTGCAGCTTGATTCTGATAGAGAGCGCGAGCTTTTTATCGAAGCGTTTTGGAAGCAGAGGGATCCCACGCAGGGAACACCCGCCAACGAATTTAAGGAAGAACATTATCAACGTGTCCAACACGCCAATTATACATTCGGAAGATCCGCGCCGATTCCAGGGTGGAAAACCGATCGCGGCCGGTTTTATATTCTTCTCGGGGAGCCCAATGATATCGAAAGATTCACGGGTGAAACAGAAATCTATAATTCGGAGATCTGGTTTTACCAAGGCCTAGCTAGATATGGCCTTCCGGCAGGTTTCCACCTCGTTTTTTTCCAAAAAGGGGGGGCGGGAGATTATGTTCTCTACAGCCCGATATCGGACGGCCCGCAGGCCTTGTTGACCTCTTATTTCGGAGACCAAGCCGATTACCTCCAGGCCTTCAGAAAGTTGAAGCAAGCCAGTCCCACGTTGGCTCAGGTCTCGCTCTCCCTCATTCCGGGAGAAACATCACGTTTTGGTCGGCCATCTTTGGCCTCAGATATCCTCCTTAATAGCATACAGTCGCTTCCGGAAAAAGAGGTCAAAAACATGTATGCTCAGAAATTTTTGATGTACAAAGACAGCGTAGAGGTTGAATACACAGCGAACTACATCGACAGCGATTCGTTCGTTCGAATTTTGAAAGATGAATCCGGTCACGATTTTGTCCATTACGCCATCGAACTCAACCGTTTCTCGGTTCAAGAGTTTCAGGACAAATACACGGCCAGCTTCAGGATCAACGGGCAACTCACAGATATGGACGGCCGCACGATCTACCAGTATGAGGGTTCTATTCCCATCGAGCTCAACGAAGACAAGTTAAGGAGTATCACATACAAACCCTTCGACATCTATGACATGTTCCCATTAGTCCCGGGTACCTATAAGTTTTCTGTCCTTCTAAAAAACGAAACCTCTCAGGAATTCACCTCCCTGGAAAGGGACATCCTGATTCCCGAAGATGAACCATCACCTCGCTTAAGCCAACTGATACTGGGATACAAAACTGAGAGCACCACTTCACCGAACCTCAAACCTTTTCAATTCGGAATCGATCAGGTCTTATCCCAGCCAAAAAAAATTTTTCTTCTCAAAGACCGTATATTTCTATATTTTCAAATTCTAGGGACAGATCCTGAATTGAGTTCAAAGTTAAGCCTCAGATATGAAATCTCCACGCAGGA
>CAZIMJ010000121.1:0-4022 GCA_964540205.1 uncultured Eubacteriales bacterium
AGATATCGGTTTTGTGATCTACATGTCACCCGAGCAGGCTTCCGGGGCAAAGATAGATCACAAAACCGATATCTGGTCGTTAGGCTGTGTTCTTTACGAAATGTTGGCCGGTCAGCGTCCCTTTAAAAGCACTCATGATCAGGCTGCTATCTATTCCATTTTGAATGAAGAGCCCGAGCCGATCGCAAGCCAGCGAAAGGATCTGCCCGTCGGCTTTGAGATGATCTTGCACGCGTGTTTACAAAAAGATCCCCGCAATCGCTACAGGGACATGGAGGCCCTGTTATCAGACTTGAGATCTATTGATTTGGAGGATAAAACTCAGATTTTGACTGCAGTGAAAGCCATAAATGAGCCTCCCTCTATTGCAGTTTTACCCTTTGTCGACATGAGCGCCGACCCAGAGAACGAATACTTCAGTGATGGTCTCTCAGAAGCTATCATCAATTCGCTCACTAAGATCAAAGGCTTCAAGGTTGTTGCCCGGACGTCGGCGATTTCCTTCAAAGGAAAAGATGTGGACATCCGTGATATCGGCAAACAACTGGACGTCAACAAAGTCCTGGAAGGAAGCGTACAAAAAGCCGGAAATCGTCTGCGCATCACGGCTCAGCTCATCAATGTCTCTGACGGCTATCATCTCTGGTCCGAACGTTTTGACCGAAACATGGACGATGTCTTTGCCATTCAGGATGAAATTTCCCTCGCGATTGTTGACAATTTGAAGCTTAATCTTCTGAAAGGCGAAAAGACAAAGCTCATCAAGCGTTATACTAACGATTCCGAGGCTTATAGTTTTTATCTCAAAGGACGTTACTTCTACAACAAGCGAACAGAAGAGGATATGAAACGTAGCGTCGAATATTTTGAGCGGGCACTGGAAAAAGATCCAAAATTTGCACTTCCTTACGCGGGCTTGGCCGATGCATATGCGACATTTGGTTTTTATCACTGGTGGCCGTTTGAGGAAGCACGTTCAAAGTCAAAGGAGTTCGCTCTAAAAGGGCTTGAAGTGGACGATACTGTGGGCGAAACACATGGAGCCTATGCGAGTTATTTAGCTTGGTCCGAATATAGGTGGGCCGAAGCAGAAAACGAATTTGAAAAAGCTATAGAACTCAGCCCATCTGATGTAGAGGCTCGACATATGTATGCTCATTTATTGGAATGTTCAGGTCGTTTTGATGAAGCCATTGCTGAAATGGGGATGGCCTTAGAATTAGAGCCTCTCTCGATAATCTTGAATCACTGTATGGGAAATATACTCTTTTTTTCAGGTGATAATAAAGGGGCCATCGATATGTTTCAAAAGACGATCGAAATGGATCCGAGTTTTCCCATTCAGTATTTTTGGCTGGGGAGGGTCTATCTTCATATAGAAGAACTTCAAAAGGCCATAGAAATCTTCGAAAAAGGAACAAAATTTCCTGCGGTCAATGCGATTGTATCGGGAGGATTGGGTCTTGCTTATGCACTCGCGGGGAGAGATGAAGATGCGAAAAAAATCCTCGATCAACTCGAAAAGCTTTCCAAAGAAAAGTATGTTGATACCTATCCTTTCGCCTACATCTATATGGGATTGAGAGATAAGGATAAGGCCTTTGAGTATCTCGAGAAATGTTTTGAAGTCGGGGATATGTATTTGCTCTATCTTCCGATAGATCCGATTTTTAAGGAATTGCATGACGACCCAAGATTTGAGGCTTTACTGAAAAAAATGGGGCTATAATAAAGATGGGAAAGAGGGTCGCAATTTTTCTTCTGTTAGGAATTCTTTTTATCATTTATGGATGTAAAGATAAGCAACCGGAAGAAACATCAAAACCCTATGTTAGTGAATCATATGTGACGGTTGATGATGGTGTTGAGCTACGTCTTAAAACAGTTGGGAATGGACCGGAGACGGTCATCATTAATCCAGCTATCTATTTAGAGTACGAGTTTGAAAAACTCATAGACGAGAGTCGCACCTTGGTTTTTTATGACGTGCGGGGCCGTGGCAGATCGAGCAAAATCGTAGATAGCTCTCGAATTGGAATGGATATCGAGATCTCTGATCTGGAGGCGCTTCGTTCACATTTAAGAAAACAGAAAGTCTCTTTGATTGGTTGGTCTTATCACGGTGCGATGGTCGTGCTCTATGCCTCGCGATACCCAAGCCATATAAATCGAGTTATCCAGGTGGGGGCTGTGGCTCCTACAGCCGAAATTCAAAAGAGAGCAACATCTACACCCATGGACAATGAAAACCAAGCCCTCCTTGAGAGGCTGAGAAGTGAAGGTTTAGACAAGACAGATCCTGAAAGATTTTGTATGGAATATAGGGATATATATATGAAGAGGATATTTTATGACCCCTTAAAAATTGGATTGTTCCTCTCGGACAGATGCAAATGTGAAAACGAGATGCCTGAAAATGTGGCCTTCCACCTCAACGCCATTTTCGCTTCGGTTGGGGAGTGGGATTGGACAGAGAGAATCAAAAAATTGGAAGTGCCGGTGTTGGCTATACATGGCGTTAGAGATCCATCCTGCCCTCTAGAAGGGGCACGTGTTTGGATATCTTTGCTCAGGAACGCGAGACTGTTGGTTGTTCCCAATGCGGGTCATATGCCCTTTGTTGAAGATCCGGACCTGTTCTACTCTGCAATCGATACATTTCTCAGGGGAGGATGGCCTGACCGAGCGGAGGTTGTGGGCGTGCCCGTTCCTGTGAGGTAAAATTTCCTTAAGAATATAACGAGGAAAGGAATTGAGAAAAAACTTATGATCGGAAAAACCATCTCGCACTACAAGATCCTCGAAAAGATCGGGGAAGGTGGGATGGGTGTGGTTTATAAAGCGGAGGATACGAAGCTGATGAGGATTGTGGCGCTCAAGTTTCTGCCGGAGGATTTGACGAAAGACGCAGAAGCGAAGGAAAGATTTCTACAGGAAGCGCAGGCAGCTGCCCAGCTGGACCATCCAAACATCTGCACAGTTCATGAAATCGATGAGACAGATGGTAAATATTTCATCGTAATGGCTTATCTTAGAGGCCAGCGTCTAAAAGAAAAGATAAAATTAGGCCAACTGGCCATAGCAGATGCCTTAAACATCGGTGTACAAGTGGCTGAAGGACTCCAGAAGGCCCATGAGAGAGGGATCGTTCATCGGGATATCAAACCCGCCAACATCATGCTCATGGAAAAAGGTCAGGCGAAGATCATGGATTTTGGCTTGGCAAAATTGTCGTGGGGAGTTGATCTCACCAAAACAGCTACGATCATGGGCACTGTGGCCTATATGTCTCCTGAACAGGCGAGAGGGAAGAGGGTCGACCATAGAACGGACATCTGGTCCCTTGGCATCACTCTGTATGAAATGATTGCAGGGGAGCGGCCCTTTAAAAGAGAGCTCGAACCAGCTGTTATATATGCGATTATAACTGAGGAGCCCCAGCCCTTGACCGAAATCCGTCCTGATGTCCCAAAACAGATAGATAATGCTATTAAAAAAGCTATGGAAAAGGACCCTAACTATCGATATCAAACCATATCCGATTTTGCTAGAGATTTGAGAAGAACATCTTCACTTATCATTGCACCGACTCGAGAGAGAAAATCGGTTGTTGTTTTACCATTCGAGAATATTAGCCCAGATAAAGAGAATGAATATTTCAGCGACGGTTTGACGGAAGAGATTATTGCAGATCTTTCCCAAGTACACAATGTGAAAGTCATTTCTCGAACATCAGCCATGTTTCTTAATGGTTCAGTCAAAGATCTTAAAACGATCGCGCAAGAATTGAATGTGCAGTTTGCTCTGGAAGGTAGCGTGCGAAAAGTTGGCGATAACATCCGCGTAACTGCCCAGTTGATCGATGCGAAAGATGATGTTCATCTCTGGGCCGACAAGTACAGCGGCACACTGGAAGATGTCTTCGATATTCAGGAAAAAGTATCCCGCTCCATCGTTGACGCGCTGAAAGTGGAGCTCAGTCCCAAAGAAGATGCAAAGATCGCTGATCGTCCAATCGAAAA
>CAZIMJ010000122.1:0-9332 GCA_964540205.1 uncultured Eubacteriales bacterium
TGGGGGGGGATTGCCCGGGTTTCGCATTTGATCGAAAAAGCCCGGCATGACAACGGAAGCAATTTTATTGCTCTTCATTCCGGAGATGCCTTTGTCGGGACTTTTGCTTTCAACAAGTACTTGGGGTACGCAGAGTTGAAGATGATGGAAGGGATGTATGATGCCTGGTGTCTTGGGAACCATGAGTTCGACCTCGGACCCGATAACCTTGCTGGGATCCTGGCCGGAATATCCTCTGGCGGTAGCCCTGTGGCACTGCCCACGCTCTGTGCGAATATCAAATTTCCTCAAGGACATCCCTTGAGTCAGTTCGTCCGGTCCCATATGATTGTTTCCAGGGCAGGATTGCGCATAGGATTGATCGGTGTTGTCACAACAGATCCCTTCAACTATTCAGATGAAGTCAATGCGATGCTCAGAGACCCGTATGAAGCCGCTGGAAAGTCCGCTCAGATCTTGCGAGGTCGTGGTTGTGATGTTGTGATCTGTCTGTCTCATCTGGGGAAACTCCAGGATGAGTATGGGCTTTCGCTGGTTCCAGGTATTGACATTATTGTTGGCGGCCATTCTCACGATTCATTTAATGAACCCGAATTCGTGAATGGTAAGATCATCGTTCAGGCTGGTGCCTTTGGTAAATACCTGGGCGAGCTCAAAGTCAATGTCGATCGAGGAAACGGCCGCGTGGAAGTCCTTGATTACCGGTTGCATGAGATCAACTCAAAGATCAAAAAGGATAAACACCTGCTCGAAGAATTGAAGCAGCTCAAGATCGGAATCGAGACGGATCCAAGGTTTGGAAAAGTCTATACTGAGCATGTGGCGACGGCCAAATGGAACTTGGAGCAAGAGAGCAAGCCGGATGATCCTTACAGGGACACTGCTCTTGGGAATTTGATCACAGATTCATTGCGGGATGCAGTGGAGAGCAATGGAATACAGCTTCCGGGTGGTTATCCCCTGATCGCTTTTGAGGCCAACGGCTACATTGCTCACAGGATCTACAAAGGCAAAGTCGTCGGCAATGACGTTCTCCGTGCGGTTCCTTATGGCTACGATCCCATTTCTGGCCTCAATTCCAAAGTCAAGGTAGCACTTCTGGCGGGAGTACAAGTTTTAGCTGGCCTCGAGTTCTCAACCATGGTGGTTGAATACACCGATGAGCTGTCTCTTCAAGCATCCGGAATCACCTTTGCCTACGATTCTTCCAAGCCAGCCGTGACAGAAGAAGAGCTTTTCGAAGGGAAAATCAGCCGTATCGACCCCACATCGATTGTAATCAGTGGAGAGCCGATAAATCCCGAAGGGCTTTATTGGGTTGTTCTCGATGAATTGTTGCTGAATTTCCTGACCTCCATGAATTTGTTGCCATTCGAAGAGCTCGAGACCGGGATGCTCTTGTATAACGTGGTTAAAGACTACATGAAAAAGCTAAATGTCCTCAAATATGAGTCTGAAGGCCGGATTATCGATACTGCCCTGATGAAATGATGTGACAGTTTACTTCTTGACGCTAAAATTAAACTGGATCTGGCCAGTCTGTACCTGCATCTGCTTCTGAATTTCTTCCTTTTTAATATTGTTCTCCATAATGGCTTTCACCGCTTTGAACAGATCGTATGTCGTCAGAACACCGTTTCCGTCTTTTTCCACATCTGAGGTCTGTTCTTCAGTGAATGGATTTTTCCGGAGCTTGGCCTCTTTGTCATAAAAGAAATTGCCGATCAGAATGGATTTCATCTTGGTGTTGTTGAATTCCTGCATACGTCTTCCCTTGTATTTCTGCAGAACGGCACAGTCTTCATCTTTGGCAGGTTCGGTGCTGGCTGCGAGATCGACGAGGAAGACGTAACCTGTTTTGATCGTCTCTTCAATAGGACTGGTGTCGTCCTCGAGAAGCCAGATGTCTTCTTCTTTATCGCGTACCACATTTTTCCAGTACTCGTCGACATTAACAACTTTCTTCCATCCGATGTATTCCAACGCTGTTACAACCGCTTTGGCTAACTCGTCTCCTTGTGCGGTAAGCATTCTTTGGAAAGGAGCTTGCTTCTTTTCTTTGAGGTCCTCTATCTTGGCGTCGATTTTTGTGATGGCCTGCTCGAATTTCTTCCGCGCCTCTTCTTTTTCTTTGTAAAGCTCTTGGAGTCCGGGGAAAGCATATTCTTCTTTATCCAACCAATTTATCACATCATTGGAAGAGGGGATTGCTGGCTCTTCGGGTATCTGTGGAACTTCAGGTTCAACAATTTCTAGTTTTGGGTACATCTCCGCGAGAATATATTCGGCTACTCGGATGTTTTCTTCCCCGAACCAGGGGAGGAAGAGATAATATCCTTTCCCATTTCTGATGACAGCTGAGATCGGAAAACCATCAGAACTGGTTGCAAGGACCTGCATTTCGCCGTCTGAGCTGGGGTCCCAAGATTTTAAATCGACTTTCGCACCGGCAGCCATCGCATCCGGGAAGAGTTTTTTTGCTTCAGTGATGGACTTTCCGAATTTGTCGAAGATCGGAGCAAACGGATCTTCATTGATCGGAGTGACTAAATGAGGAGTTTCGTTCTTCTTGAATTCGATCTTTGGGATATTGCCGACGAAATTTGTCAGGTGGAATGTCTCGCATTTACCGATGAAACAGACGACAGCTCCGCCTCTGTTGATCACATTTTTAAACTTCTCTGAATCTCTGGCGTGGGCGCTGCTGATAGTGCTTTTATTGTTGGCTTGGTAGAGAATAAGCCGGCAATCCTCTGGAATCAACAGGCTTTCGATGCTGGAAGATTTCCAGTTTGTTTCCTTCCGCTCGACGTCGAAGTCTTTGTCTTTGAAAAATTTGAAGTCCTTTTCCTCAAAATCTAACATAAGTATTTTAGCCATGTTATTCACCGAAGTTATGGGATTGTGGAATTCATGCGATTCCGGGGAAAATCCCCTGTTCTTTTCATCCATTTTTTTTACAAAATTACCTAAGACTGCCACGGGAGACCTCCTTCTCTCAAGTATCCTATCCTGTCCCGTCTTCCGGAAAATTTAGTCGGTTGATATAAGGGGAAAAAGGAATTTCCATAGACGAACAGTACACGCGTTTTTTTTCCATTTTCAAGTCAATGATACATCAGCGTTTTTATGGGTCAATCGCCCTTTGCGGTGATTTGAGGGGTGATTTTAGAAAAATATTGGGGGAAAGCAAACTTATTTCCCTTATTCTTTAAATATCTTCTTGATCTCGGGGATCGCCCCTTCGAATTCGGCAGATTTTGGGATATAAGCTTCAGCCCCCAATTGTACGGCCAATTCTCTGAGTTCGTCCGGACTCAACTGATTGGCCATAAGGACTATGGGAATAGACATGGTCGCATCCGATTTTTTCAGTATTTTAAACATCGTGATTCCCCAGTCTTCAAGCATATCGATATCCAAAAGGATTAAGTCGGGCTTTTTTTTGTGGACGTCCTCGACTCTGATCATGCCCTCAAGGGCGGATATCACTTCAAATCCATGTTGCTTCAGAGTTGTGGTCATGACCGATATGAGATCTGGATTGTCGTTGATGATCATGATCTTCTTAGATGTGGCCTTGTTATCTGGGATGTACCTCTGGATGTTGACCAATAGTTCCTTGAAATCGTAGGGTTTCCTCAAAAAAACACAGATTCCGTCCTGATAACAGGCTTTGATAAAATCGGGAGAATTCATGCTGGTGAGAGCAAAAATGGGGATCTTCTTGGTCTGTGGATTTTTCTTCAACTGAATGGTGGCGTCGAGACCGTGTATCCCTGGGAGAAGCATATCCATCAAGATCAAGTCGGGCATTTCTTCCTGGGCGAGCCGGATCCCATCTTCTCCCGTGCGGGCGATGAGCACTTTGTAGCCTTGTTTTGCCAGCCGGATCTTGATCATCTCGGCGCTGACGAGGTCGTCCTCGACCACAAGGATCTTGGCCATGTTCAGTTTCTCTCTTTGTCCTGAATTCCCATTGAAGCTCGATCTTTAATAAATTGTTAATTCCCCGGTCTTTATCACTTTTGTGCGCTATCGTCCTGTTCCATTGTCTCTTAAAGTATCAGTCCGGCTTCAGAACTCGTCAATAGCCATTAGAGATGAAATTAGGGGTGAATTTATTTAATCTGCCTTTTAAAATATCATTTGAGTCTTGTGTTGGCTCGGTTGGAAGAGGATCTCTCTTATCATGCTGTATTGCCAGGAAAATCTGCGAGAAATGATGTTTCAGAGTGGCTGGGAAGCAGGGATTCTTGCCCCCATGTTTTTCTAACTTATTTAATATCAATCAATTGCGCGCCAAGTGATTGAAAACACAAAATTTTTTCTTTTCGTTTAATTTCGTTTGTTTTGATATTTTTTCGTATTTTTTGCCTTGGAATGGACACAAAATGGACACAAGCCTATCTAGAACACTTCGCACAATATTCACAGGGGACCTAAAATCCTCTGAAGTAAAATAGTGTTTTGCCTCGGAGATAAAATGAGAACTTCCAAGTTGGCTATCCGTTCACTCTTGATCTATGAGACAATTTGGGGCGGGGAGCCTCACATTCACATATTCTGTTTAAATGCATTAGTATGATCTGATATGATGTCTATCACTTGGATCTAGGGAATGATAAAGATTCTGTTTACCAAAGTTCCACAATTCCTCGATGATAAAGGAGGATTAACGTTTGATATTAAGCATTGTTTTTTCCCCCAGCGCAATACTCAAGTGCAGATTCTCTCGCCCATCACCGTATTCAGTTCCATGTAGGCAATTCATTTTGAGCAATATATCAAAAATTGAACAAGGGAAATGAAATGATAAAAAAGAACCCATTTGCCGTTCTAACCTGGCAGGACCTGGAATCCTGGGTGGGATTTAAAACCCTGTCCCGGGGAAAGGCCTATCAGAAATCATCCGCTGTTCAAGATCTTGCACTCGCAGGGAAAACCAGGCTCATCGCCTGGGTTCAGGGAACGAAAAGATACGCGACCGAGGTCGAAATCATCGGAGGCGAGCCTGACTCGGGATGCACATGCCCTGTGGGAATAGGGTGCAAGCATGGAGTTGCCGTACTGCTTGAGTATATCGAGGCTTTGAAACAAAATAAAGAGGTCCCTCAGATTAAACCTGAGGATCCAAGGCTGACATTGTTGGATGAAGCCCTGGAGGGGGATGAGGATGATTTTCTAGAGGAATATGATGAAGATGACGGCGACGACGATGATGATATTTTTCATATCAATAATGAATACAGTTATAAATCAAGACAGCAAGGAGAACCTCAAAACCAGCAGTCAGGCTCAGGCTGTGTGAACCTGAGAGCTTATCTGCGGAATAAATCCAAGGAAGATCTGATCGCCCTTGTGGAAGAGCTTGCGACCGCTCATGCAGAGGTGAGGCAGGACCTGTGGATCCGGGGAAGCGTGGCAGCCGGGCAATTCAAGGAGCTTGTCCAGTACGTCCGTAAGGAGATCGACTCTGTCACGGCAGAGGAAGCCTGGTACGACCGCTGGCGACAACAGGGATCTCACCCCGATTATTCGGGTGTGCGCGACGGACTGAGGGAACTATTGGACGCCGGCAGGGCTGATGATGTGATTGCACTCGGCAGAAAGCTTTTCAGGAAAGCTCAGGAACAGGTCGGAATGTCCCATGATGATGGAGAAACTACAGCTGAGGTCACCGACACGATGAAAATTGTGTATCAAGCGCTTCTGGAATGTTCGCTTTCCGACAGCGAAAAGATGGAAGCAGCGGTCAATTTCGAGCTGGAGGATGAGTTCGAGTTGTGCAGCGAGAGTGTGATTTTCTGGAAACATTCTTTTTCCCGCGATGCCTGGAACGGATTGGCCGACCGGCTTCTTGGCCGACTTGAAGGCGGGAGTACAGTGCCCGGGAGCACGCTTTCCGAGTCCAGGTACAAGAGGACCATTTTGTCCAATCACGTGATTCAGGCTTTGAGAAAAGCTGGACGTGAGGCTGAAATCATCCCTTTTTGTGAGAAGGAGGCCAGGAAGGACGACAGCTATGAGAGGCTTGTTGAGCTGCTTATGAAAAAAGGACGCTTCGCAGAGGCTGAGTCCTGGATCAGGAAAGGAATCGCTGCTATTGTTGAAAAGTGGCCCGGCATTGAATCGGCTTTACGAAAAAGACTGGGTGAGATTAAGATAAAACAGGGAGATTGGGCCTTTGCCGCCGCTCTTATCGCCGAAGATTTTTTTGACCGTCCTTCCATGTATCTCTATAAAGAGCTGAAGCAGAAAACATCCGGACACGATGAGGCGTGGAAAAGCATCAGGGAAGCGCTCCGAGAATTTCTGGATAAGGGAAAGCGGCCGCAGAACGGGATAGGCAGCTGGCCTCTTCCCGAAACCGGATTGCGACCTCAAGAGGAGGTGAAGACGCCGCGGCCTGCAAGAGCTGAGGTGCGTATTGAAATAGCGCTTTTTGAAAAAGAGATTGATCATGCGCTTTCGGTTTATAAAGCGGAAATAAAATCGCTTCAATCCCATTGGGGGTGGGGAGGGGCTTGGGCAGGGGGCATTCATGAGGATATCGCTCAGGCTGTCGCCAAACGTTATCCGGATGAGGCAATAGCCATATGGAAGCGATTGGTCAAAGGCCTCATCGCCCAGACAAAACCGGCGGCTTACCGGAGCGCTGTGCCGTATTTGAAAAAAATCAAAGGATTGCTGGAGCGAACAGGCCGGAAGAGTGAGTGGGATAGGTTTCTGAATGCTGTCCGGGTGGAAAATGCAAGGAAGAGAAAGCTTCTGGAGATTCTTGATGGATTGACGAACAAGCCGCTTATCGAATCCTGATTAAAACTAATCCTTAAGGATCTTTTGAAGGGAAAGAATTAAAGGTGGCAAATCGAAATTAACAGTATCCCAAAGTAAATCATAATCGATTATATCATATCCATGAATAAGCCGGTTTCTCATTCCAATGATTTGACTCCAGGGAATATCTGCATTTATTTGTTTTGTGTTTGTCGATACCCGCTTGGCTGCCTCGCCGATAATTTCCAACAATCTGGTTAGTGCCAATTGCATCATTCGATTATTATCCAAATCTTCTTTGCTTGAATCACCAAGCAATTCAACAGCTTCGCCGGCATGATCGAGCATATCCCTAAGACAAATCTGCTCATCATGCTTGCTCATATTGAACCTCAGCTTGGTCCAGAACTTCATCCCGGAAATGGGGATTTAATCCCTTTACAGTGTGAATCTCTACTTTATATCCGAGTATTTGACCTAACTCAATTTCCATGCCGGCTAGAGTAATTAAACCCACATTAGCCCCGGGGTTGAACTCTACAAGCACATCGATATCGCTTTCCGGCCCGAAATCTTCACGAAGAACAGAACCAAATAAAGAAAGCCTGTGGATTCGATTGTGTTGACAGAAATCTTTGATTTTATCTTCAGATAGGTCTATTTTTAGACTCATTGTAAAATAAGATGTTCATTCTTTGATTGCGATAAACCTCTTACGATTTTCCTCAATATCCACCCGCTTTCATACTGAAACAAGATTACCATATCCAAATCATCAAGGTCAACGACTTTGACATCTCATAGGCTGCCATCAGGAGTTTCTGCTGGACATCATGAGGCGGCGGCAGAAAGGGATGTCATCAGATGTTGACGATGGAAGGTATTTTTTGACAACCAGTGGTTGATTTCTTCCGAGGATTTTCAGTTTTATACAGAGATTTGGTCACAAGGTCAACTAATAGCCTTGTAACTTATTGATAATAATAGAATTAAAGAAGTGGCTGGGAAGCAGGGATTCGAACCCCGATTCCATGATCCAGAGTCATGTGTCCTGCCGTTGGACGACTTCCCAGCAGCAGCGACATGATAGCGAATTCTCCCCTTTTTTTCAAGACGCCCCTTCAGCACATAATACATCTCCACTCTATTTTTATCGCCAGGGACATATAGGACTGTTTGACAGTCCAAAGGGATGATGATAGTATTTCGCATCAAATGAGAAAGACATGGATCCGTCTCGGCATTATATTCTTTTTAACGGCCGTTTTTCTCTTTTTTTTCTTTAAAAGTGTCGATTGGAATGATGTTCTGGCGAACTTAACGAATGTCAATCTTAAATATTTCTTTCTCGCCCTCCTGATAGCCCCACTTCACCTTCTGACACGCTCCATCCGCTGGCAATATCTGATCAAATACGAAAAGAGAGGGGTGAGTCTGTATAACCGATTCGCTGCCAATGCCATAGGTTTCACGGTCAATTTCATTTTTCCAGGTAGACTTGGAGAAATTGCAAAACCTCTTTATCTTGCCCAGAAAGAAGATATCAAAAAGGGTTTTATGATCGGAACAGTTGTTGTCGAGAGGATCTTTGATATCATTGTCTGTTCTATGCTCTTGGGGATATATTTCCTATCGAGGCCGATCTTTCCCTCCTATTATCAAGCTGAGAATGAAGCGTATTCTCTCCTCTCTTTTTGGGGAATTTTTGGGATTTCTATTGCCACTTTCCTTTTGCTATTGATATTGGCTGTTTATTTCTACAAAGAGAAAGCCCTCTCCGTTTTTGCATTCCTATTAAGCCCTTTCTCAAAAAAGATCTCGGGCAAGGCTCTGAAGGCCCTCGAAGAATTCATCCAGGGCCTGAAGTTTTTTCATTCGGTGGGGAACCTGTTTATGTACATCCTGCTCTCTGTGGTCGTGTGGTTTGGGATAACCCTTTTCTACTGGGTGTTTTTGCTTGCATACAATATCGATGTTCCGTTTTTTTCTACCTATCCCTATGTTTTTCTGACGGGTGTTGGGGCTTCCATCCCCACTCCGGGTATGGTCGGAGGATTCCATTATTTCAGCAAACTGGGAATGATGTCTTTCCTGAATGTCGAGGCCAACCTTGCGGTGAGCATCACGATCGTCGTGCATGCAGTCCAGCTTGTAGTGACTTGTCTTATTGGTTATGCTATATTATGGAAAGACGGGATTTCCCTGTTTCAGATAAAGAAATTGGGAGAGGATTCAAAACAATGAGATGCCCTTACTGCAATCACGAAGAGAGCAAAGTCATAGACTCGAGGGAAAGTAAAAATGGTATGACGATCCGTCGACGACGGGAATGTCTTGACTGTGAGAAAAGATTCACGACTTACGAAAAGATCGAAGAAATCCCCTACATGATCGTTAAAAAAGACGGGAGGCGGCAGCGATTCGAGAGCGAGAAAATCATGGCCGGGCTGCTCAAGGCATGTGAGAAAAGGCCTGTTCCTGTCGCCAAATTGGGAGAGATCGTGGAAGAGATCGAGACAAGCCTTCAGGAGAGACCAGAGAAAGAAATCAAT
>CAZIMJ010000123.1:0-14793 GCA_964540205.1 uncultured Eubacteriales bacterium
ATACTCACAAGCGGCACACTTAACCAGACTACGTTTCGTAAACCAACCCTTCCTACTGCCACATCGTGGACAAATAAATCCCTCGGGCCAGCGCAAACGAAAAAGATATTGCACACAGGCCGCTTCCGATGCAAATTGATGTTCGAGCTCTGCCAGAGTCCTCGGATACTCTTCCATACTCTGGTATACTATATCTGGTACCTAGTGGAGTCAAGGAGATATCCCTAATAGAAAAATTAGACATGCTGTTAAAAAAACCATTAATGAAAGACTAAACCATAATTTCAGATTAACTTTAAGAAGCCATGGTGTGAAAGCTGTGGCTTTTTTATTTGGATTGTCCAATACTTAGACTAGACGTTGTTTGTCAAGTTAAGAGCAGGTCATTCCATTTTATGTCAGTTTGAGCCGTTCAGCAAAAAGAGATTTCCTGGAGGTGTCAATTTTAGGGATCAGCTGCAATGGCTAATACATAATAATCAAAAAGTAGGGCAGCCCGTCCCTGCTGCCCTGTGTTTTGTTCCCAATGTATATGAAAACAAAACTCATGCTAGTGTGTGAATTTAATTTAGACGGAGCATGAGATTTTAATAAACCTCTTGGCTTCTTTTTGCTTCAAGTGCCATCATAAAATCAAATTTATTCCATTCACACCAGAATCCTTCCTCATCGACTACTTGATTTTGTTCATTTTTGTCCGTTATTTTATAAAAATCCAATAACTCACTTTTGAAACCTCCATCTATGAAAGGACTAGACAAAAGATCAAAAAGCAAAATCGTTAGTTCTGTTGTTTTAAGGCGATTTTCTTCTGGAACCATTTCAAACTTTTTCTTAATATGCTCTTTCAAAACATCTTTAAACTTATTATAACGTACCTTGTTCTCAACATAAAATAACAAAACACTAATTGATAAATAATTCAAATTGTATTTACAGGTTCTTTTACCAAGATCGACTTCAAAATATTTGCATAAAACAGTCTGATCCAATCGGTATTCTCGCCCCAATTCTTTTAGTGCTATTAATAAATAGAGTGTTTCGACTTGGGTATATTCTGAATTCTTGTTTTTCCTTAGCACTAAAAAAATATCATCATATATTTTTTTAAATATCAAATGCTTGTTGTCATGATTAAAATTTCCTTTAAGTTTTGCAAATTTTATCAACTTACTCAAAATCAAACAAAGTTTAATAGTCGTATTCACTCTTGGCGAGACACAATAAATAAAAAATGTGAAATCTAGTAATTCTAAGATGGCTTTTGTAACTTTTCTCTCTTGTTCCCCTTTGTCTTCGATATCGCTATAAATCTTGATTAGACGGAATGTTTTTCTGTCAATACATGCAAGTGTATAGTTTAATACATCCTTATATGAAATATTGGCTTCCTTGATAATAGTTTTAAATCTAGTAATCAATTTGTTTGCGCTGATATAAAAGGAATATTTCTTTTCAATCTCATCATTTTCGTTTGATTCTTTTTCCTTTGCTTTTTCAGAAACCTTGAAATTTAAATTATCGTTCAATAAATCAGCAATGTTCAATTTAGCTATAGTGATTTCTGTAATTATCGGCTTCTCAAATATTATAGTTTTTGAATCATTCACAAATAATTTATACTCTCTCAACTGATGACGATATTCAGTCAAAACCTCATCCTTAGTGTTGTCTTCATTATAAAAAACAAAAAAATCATCAACATATCTAAAGATTTCATAATCCGTTTTAAAAAAAAGATTGTTTTTCTTTAGACTATTGAATACATTCAAATCTATTTTTTGCATTATTAATTCAGCAAATATCCTAGAGAACTCAGGTCCAATAATAATTCCATTTGTCTCACCATAGTTTAGGTTCTGCATCAGAAAATCGAACTGCCCACCAAATGTTTTTTTCGATATCTTAATATTATCTTTTACAATTTCTTTGTTCATCAATGCCCAGGTAATAGAGTGGGAATATATACTTTCAAAGCATCTAGAAATATCGAATTTAATCATTTTATTATATTTTTTTTCACACCTGTGATACCTGTAAGACTCATAAAACTTATATACATTACTGAAATATTTATATGCAAAAAATGTTTTCAGGTTTTCGTATTCCTTATCAAATTCTTCTGCAGTTTTATGCTCGTGATCATAAGCTAATTTTTCGATATGCGTTCTATCTTTGTAGTAAATAAACTTAGCCATTTTATGTGGTTTTCTGATAGAAAAAGGACTAATATTGCAATAATATAGAATTAATTCCTTGTATTTATCATAAAACTCAATAACCGCTACCTGATTCTTAGGGTGTATAATTGTTAATTCTCGAAAATCTTTGTCCTTATGAGAAATTTTGTAATTAAAAGGGATGGTTTTAAATCCGTGCTGCGGATTGATTTTTATCCGTCGATTATCTACAGGCATGTCTTTATCAAAACCAAAAAGAAGTTTTATAATTATTTCAAACGATGGATCTGGGTTTCCCCAGGATATTGCATTGTCACTGATTACTACTTCATTCTTTGTAAGAAAATTATAAAAATGTCGATTAGAAAAAGTTAATGGAACTTCAAAAGGCAAAACTTCAGAAAGCACTACTCCTTCTTTTTTTATATTTATTTGCTTTTTTTTACGCTTCATTTTTAGTTTATCATTACCATATCTTCGTAATTTCTTGAAATTCAATTGCCTTAAAAGGAGAAAATCTTCTCGTCTCAAAGCTATTCTTAAAATTATATCTATTTAATCGTTTTCGCAATTGAGGCAAATCAATTTTTTCATCAATTCTAGTTCGCAAAAAATCGTCTAATTTTTCAAAATCATTTTTTTCTGTTAATTGACTGTTTGAATAATAGATGCCAACCATAATATTTTCTTTGTTATTTTTAAGGCGGGTATTTCCTGTTAAAAACCTTATCCTTTTTACCAGAATATTTCTTGCTTCTTTTTCATTGACCCTGCTTAAATTTATGTAGTGATTGAATGCCAAATCTATACGTCTTTTATATTTTTTGATTTTCTTATCAGTCAATCTAGTTTTCACTTCCCCGTTTCCAAAAAAGAATTTATAGCCAAGGTATTCAAATGAACAAGATTGTTGCGTGTTTAGTAGATCACAGGATAATGTTTTTCTATCACTCAATTTCAATTTATAATTCGCTGCAATAATTTTTTTTAGCTCCTCTAAATAATCAATAGAGTTTGCCGTTGAAGATGGAATAAAAATAATAATAATATCGTCTACATATCTCGCATAATAAGTCACATTATCCAGTGCCATGATCTTTTTATCAATATCTCTCATGTACAATTCTGCTAAATAAGCACTAACTCCTATCCCCCTTGGAATCCCCTTTTCACTTCCTGATAACACCTTATATTTGTGCAGAATTTGCCTTAAAATTTTCCGAGAAAAAGGAGACAATAAATTATCTCTATTTATCTTATTTAACAATTTTTCTTGTGGGATATTTTCATAAAAATCATCAATATCTGTTCGTAAAATATATTTGGGGAATTTATCACTCAACAAATTTTTCACCTGATTCACTATCTCAAACCTATTCGACTGTTTAATACCAAATAAACGCGAAACATTAGCTTGTACTTGTTTCAAGGCAAAGAAATGCTCTGGAGTATCCTTAGTGATATAAATTGGCTTTTCGCCAGGTATGGCCTTTTGTTCCATACCTATATTGAAATCTGATGCTAATAATTTTTTACTAACTTTTTCTAATTCTGAATTTAGTTTTTCTTCTTTTTGAGCCTTTAACTCTTTCCTTTGTTTGTACAATTCATATAATTCATCTTTAGTAGCCGTATTTTCTCTTTTCGTCATTATATCCTTAGTACATTGTTTTATTTGTTCGGTAATTTCATTTAAATTCGGAAAAAAACGGCCTTCCAGATATACACCTTTTCTATTTTCCAAATCGAATATTCTTCTAAAATTTTTTGCAGAAAATGATTGATCTAACATAATCTTGCGCAATCCTGTTCGTCGTCAAGTGGTTTCAGACTTACGTGCTGACTTCTTAAGCTACAGTTTTCGTAATTCATACTACTTCTAATTGATTCCATTTGGCAAGAACTAAAGCATAATCACCTTATTAATATTCCTCTTCTTTCGGATTGATGATGACTTTCCAAAAACTATATTTTTAACCTACTGACCTTGATAACAATGTGAAGATATTGTTTAAGCTAAGTTTCATGATAATTCCTTATTAAGACTATTTGTTTGTACTCTATCCTGGATTTACTTTATAAATCTGTGTGCCACTTCTAAATCAGAAATACCATCTGATTTCATTTGTAAATATTTCTTCAGAAGCTTTGGCTTTTTAATTATTTTCTTAGCAACTCTATCATCCACTCCACATGCCATCAACTTCCAATACATGTCTTCAAGTTCTTCTGGATTTTTCCCAAATGACTCTAATATCTTTTGTATTTTAGGAGAACTGGAAATATCTTGAAGATATGCTTCTTTTTCAGATGCTTTGTTCAGAAATTCATTAACAATTTCACTATCAGAATATTTTTTCATGGATTTTTATCTACCCCATTTGTTTATATCACACAGCAAAAATGGAAGTCAATCAGCCACCACCACCACACAAAAAAGAAGCCAGGATTTTGCTCCTGGCTTCCAATGGCTCAATCTTTCTTTATTTTAAGATTGCTCTAGACATTTATCTATTTCTTTGAGCAGTATCTCTCTAACTATTGGTTTTGCCAGATAACTCTTGCTTTTGGCATATTTTCCCATTTCATCTTGCTTTGTAATGAGTGAACTTAAAAATATCACTGGAATATTTTTTGTTCTTGGATTTTTCTTAAGGAATTCAATTGTTTCTGTACCATCCATAACAGGCATGACTATATCAAGTATGATGACGTTGGGAAGATAATCATCTACGATATTAAGAGCTTCTTTTCCATTGGTTGCTTTTATAACCCAGTAACCAGCAGATAATAGGATTTTTTCTAACATCTTCAATGTAACAGGGTCATCATCTACGATTAAAATTCTCTTCTCAGACCCCACTTCAGAAATTTGTTTCTTTTCCATTGTTCCTCCTGATTAGGTAAACACCACTATCAAACCAGACAGATTGCTTTTGAAATAAGTGATAATTTTTATAGAAAAATACACTATACACTAAGGCTTAATCCAACATTTTAGTCGCTGTAGACATTAGTTAATTGAAAAAATATTTAGATAAGAACCTGCCAACCTCACCACAGCAAAAAAAATGATAGAAGCTGAAATCAAGTTGCTAGACAACCAGAAAAGGGACTGTAAAAATCTGACAGGAGCGAAAACATCATTTCTGATTTTATCTTCAAATGTGCTCGATAATGTGGTGAGGTCGGTTTAAGCGTCAGAGAAGGCTTTCGAAAGAATATCTATATAATCCTCAGATGTAACCTCACGGGGATTGGAGGGATTGGAGTTGTTTTCGAAGGATTTTTGAGCGATCTCCGGAAAATCGCTCTTTTTGATGCCCAGTTCCTTGAGAGACGGAATTTTTAAAGCGTAAGAGAGATCTTTCACCTTCTGGATGAGTGATCGTGCAGCTTCTCCATCATCCTCAGCTTCGATCCCTGCGATCCTGGCGATTTCGGCAAACTTCTTTGTCGAAACAGGAAGATTATACTCCATGACATAAGGGAGAAGAACGGCGTTAGCCACCCCATGGGCAATATCATAGAGTGCACCGATGGATTCGGCCAAGCAGTGCACAGCCCCTACGTCGCTGTTCCCGAAGGCAAAGCCAGCAATCATGCTTCCCTTCATAAGGCCCTCTCTGGCCTCGCTGTTTGCCTTGATATCCCTGTAGGCCGCCTCGATGGAAGCAAAAATATGAAACAGGGATTCCCGGGCAAAGATATCCGTCATAAAGCTAGCAGGTTTTACGGTATACGCTTCGACTGCATGCGTAAGCGCATCCATCCCCGTCGATGCAACTAGCGCAGGTGGGAGAGTTAAAAGCAGGTCAGGGTCCACAAGGGCGACAGCAGGAAACATTTGGGGCCCCTTGATGCTCATCTTGAACTTTCGTCCGGTGTGTGTGATCACAGAAACCCAGGTCACCTCACTGGCCGTCCCACAGGTGGTTGGGATGGCCAATACCGGTAGCGGCGGAGTACTATATTTCCCCCTTCCTTCATAGTCTTCGATCTTGCCCGGATTTGTTGCCAGCAGAGCGATGGCTTTTGCAGCGTCCAAGACGCTGCCGCCCCCCAATCCGATAATGAGGTCTGGCTGGGACTGGCGTACGATCTCTCCGCCCCGGTCAACAGTCAGGTGCTTGGGATTTTGTTCGATCGCGTTAAAAACCTGTATTCCTGGGAGTTGGGAAATAGCCCTTGCAGGAATACCTGCCTCCTCAACGCCTTTATCTGTGACGAGGAAGGGTTTTTTTGCCTGGAGCTCTTCGTGAACGATCTGTCCGAGTTTTGACAACGAGCCAGAGCCGAAAATAACTCGTGTGGGATTCTGGAATTGCATGGACCTCTTCTTCTAATTTCTGAAATCGAGGGTATCCTGGTTGGCCATATCCAGAACAGCCACAAACAAAAGTTGTGTCATATCCTCCAGGATCTCGGGAGTGATGGTGTCGATATCATCCTTGGTGACGTGATAAAACGAAGGAGCACCCCGGACTGCAAAAGAAATGGTCGGAACACCTTCCCACATGAATCGGGCTGCATCAAGCCTGGGGCGGGCATTGTTGGCAAAATACTGGGTGATGATCTCCCGGTGGATGTACCGGTCATTGGCTTTTTTTATGAATTCCCAGAACTCGGGATAATTCTCTGCCGCAAGAGCGCTGATAGTATCGCCGCATCCGACACCATCCATGTTGATGAATGCCACCGTTTTTTCCAGAGGGACTACAGGATGTTCCATGTAATATTTTGAACCGGCAACAGCCTGCTCTTCTGCCCCAAAACAGATGAACATGATGGAACGCCGGAGCTGGATGGGGCTTTTGCTCAAAGCCTCAGCCAATCCCAGGATCACTGCCACAGCAGAAGCATTGTCGTTAGCGCCGGGCATGATCTCATAACACCGGCCCAGATGGTCGAGATGGCCGCCGACAATGATCACTTCATCCTTGAGCGCTGGATTTGTCCCTTCGAGAATGCCGATCACGTTGGAGCCTACGCCATCCGGGTGGTGCTCAGTCGTGTTCTTGATTGTAAACACCTTGCCTGTTGAAAACGACTGGGGCTTCAGCTCGCTTTTGATCCTTTCCACAACTTCCTTATGCACTTTTCCCGTGCCAGAAAAGGCATCGGTAACGGCTACATCCCCCACATGTGAGTATATAAAATCTTTAGCGTAGGCATTGTTGGGATTGGAGATCGGGCCATAGTTATAAAGCATTCCTTTAGCTCCATGTGTCACCGCATTCTCGAGCTTGTACTGATGGAATGAATAGGGCCGCCATTTTTTGAAAAGCTCGGGATTTTTGCCGGGAGACACCGGAGCTTCACGTTCCATGAGCACGATCTTTCCTTTGACATCCATGCCATTGTATTCATCATAACCGAGCTCAGGAGCCGTGATGCCATATCCCACATATAAGACCTCAGATGTGACTTCACCAGAACCGGAGGTCGCACCGGGGATGAACTCATCCTCATAGGTGTAATATTTCTTTATGAACGAGTCCTTGACCGGAATATTGAGCGAAACCTCACAATCCTTAAAGATGAGTGTATACGGATTTGGAAAGACTTGGAGATAGGTGTTGTTATCCCCGGCGGGTTTGATCCCCCACTCCCTAAAACGCGAGGCTACCCAATCGGCACTGGCATTGAAACCATCTGTTCCTGTGAGCCGGCCCTCATACTTGTCCGAAGCCAGTTCTTTCACATAATCAAAGAGTTGATGACTGGAGATTGAGTGCAGGACCTGGAGCATTTTCTGCTCATCTGTTGGCTTCTCAGACTTTTCCTGGGCACGGACAAATAAGAAAAATGAGATACATAATAAAATAGAAACAACAGATAAAAGTTTTCTCTTTGTCATCACAGCCTCCTTCCACTATGTTAGAATAAATAGTCGAAAAGTAAAGAAAAAATTAGATGTTAATGAAAATGCCTTCGTTTTTGATCTTACTTATGAACTTATCTCTGCTTTGCCAGTCCTTTTATGGATTTCAAGTGCCAACCGATCGATTGGAGACAGAGAAAATCGAACAGGAACTCTACGATCTGATCAATAGAGAAAGAGCGAAACAGGGAATTTCCCTTTTGCAGATCTCAAAGAGTTTGACACCTATCGCCAGAAGCCACAGCCAGGATATGGCGGTCCAGTCCGAATTGACTCATAATTCCCGCGATGGAAAAGCCTATTCCCAACGCCTTCAAGAGGCAGGCCTGTTTTTCAAAGGGACCGGAGAAAACATAGCCTTCAGTCAGTCGTTTCTCCCTGAGGCCATCCACAATTCATTCATGAGAAGTAAAGGGCACCGCGAAAATATCCTGGATCCTCGATTCAATACCATAGGTATCGGTGTTTTCTACGATAAGGGCCAGGGCTACTATATCACTCAAGATTTCTTAACATCACTCGAGCCCAAGTCAGAAAAAGAATTCAGAGAGATGCTGGAAAAACAGATTAATGCCCGAAGAGCACAAAAAGGATTGGCTCCCATTCCCCTCCTCGAAGAGTTGAATAGCTTGGCCCATGAGTTTTCTATGAAGAGGGCAAACGGAGAGCCTCTGCCCGATCTCCCTGATCGATATGGCGGAATCCTCTATCTCCTGATTTCCACTCCCCTGCTCGAGATCAAGAACAATGACATGGAGAAAATCGTTGCTCCCGCGACAACTCGCGCAGGGATTGGGATCTATTTCGACCGCGAGGAGAAAAATCCCGGAGGCACCTACTTCATCTCTTTCCTCCTGCTTCGCAAAAGTGTTTCAACAGACATGAGTGGTGACGAAATTCAGTTGCGGCTCTCAGATGAGATCAATTCTCTTTTAATCGAAAAAGGTGAACGCCCTGTAAAACTAGATAAGTACCTTTCGGATGAAGCAAGGATCATCGCCGAGAAAGTGAATATCTTCAGAGGTCAAACCATTGCCCTCTCCCCTGAGTTGAACGATTATCAAGTGATCCCCTACAACACGAACAATCCACACCGTATCCCCGAATCTATAAAGGTCAAATTGAATTACATACGACTCCGAAAGATAGGTATAGGGATCGTTCCTGACAGTGAAAGCAATAAGCCTCCTAAGAAATATTGGGTGGTTATCCTTTTCTACTGAATTCCCCAGGCTTTACGGAAATTCTGTTTTTCGCTGACTCCAATGCCTAGAAGCGGAATGCTACACCCCCTCGGAGGAGAAGGCCGTTCCAGACGCCGGCATCGACTAGGAGGTGGAGGTTATCCGTCACTTCCGCTTTCAATCCAAGATTCAACTGGATGAAGGGAATGACGCTGGGAAGAACGAAATCTTCCCCTTCATCTTCCAGCTCTTCCTTGAGCTCCTTTAGCGTCTTGGAATCGGCATTCTCAAAGCGTTCCGGGTCCTGTCCCTCGGTGTGCAAGTCTCCACTGTAGGCATAACTGATCTCGCCCTTCTCAAGAGCTGTACCCGTGGCAATTCCAAAACCAACAGTGATGTACGGCCTTATCTTTGAAGTGGGCACAATATCCCAACGGAAACTCATATGGAAGGACAGAGGGTACATCCAATACTCGGCTTCGGCAATCCCGTCAAAAGTCGCTCCAGCCGATAAAATCATGTTAACTTGAACTTCATCAAAGGTAACTCTCATCCTGGTCTTTTCAACGGAAAAACCCAGGCTGAAAGAGCCGTTGTATCCAGATGGGTAGTATCGAAGTTCAATGCCCCAATTGTGACCTCCGGAATCAAAGCTGAACACTTGATCGTAGGCAACCTGTTCGGCGCCTGGATAGGCCTCCTGGATATCTTCCAATATCTTCTCGCTCAGTTGTTCCTCGAGTGCATCATTCAGGCCGTCTTCTATTGTCCCTCGGATGATATTCAATCCCCATGAGCCATAATGGAATCCGAGCTCAAGTTTACCTTGAGCAGAAAGTGAAGAAGTCGCAAATACCAAAAATATAGGGATGAATAAAATTTTCTGGATTTTCATCGTTGTTCCCTCAATCGTTCATATCGTTTTCAGTTTTACAAAAAGACCCGTAATCCAGCAATCGCCTTTTGAGATGAATTCGGAGGTGAATTTATATTACTATTGATATTATTCCTACCCCATCCCTCTGATTTGATTTGGAACGTATATTTTGATATCTTGGGCTTTTCAGAATCGGAGAAATCCTACGCAGGAGGCAGGAATGTTCACTAAGTTTTTCTTAAGCATGATGGCAGTGGTTTTTTTGTTGGCGTTTCCTTTGAATAACTCGGCCGCAGACAAAAATCCCAAAGTTATCATGAAAACCACAATGGGTGATATCACGCTCGAGCTTTACATGGATAAGGCACCTGTCACAGTGAAAAATTTTGTCGGTTATGTAGACGATAAATTTTATGATGGCACTATCTTCCACCGTGTGATCAAAGGCTTCATGATCCAGGGTGGAGGGCACACGCCCGACATGCACAAAAAACCAACAAAAGGTGCAATAAAAAACGAGGCTGACAACGGACTGAGCAACAAGCGAGGGACCATCGCTATGGCCCGGATGCCCGATCCCCACAGCGCCACAGCCCAGTTTTTTATTAACCATGCGGATAATGTAAATTTGGACTTCAGCGCAAAGACCGATCAAGGTTATGGATACTGTGTCTTCGGAAATGTTGTCGCTGGGATGGATGTTGTGGATGCCATCGCCAACGTCAAGATCATGACCAGGCATGGCATGCAAAATGTCCCGCGCGAGACCATAGAGATTATTTCGATCACAAAAGTCGAAGAATAAAATAATGAATTGAGTGACTAAGCCCCATAATTAGGGTGTAAAATTCTCTCAATCTTGACTGGTATGGGCGACTGGATATTTGCCTTTTTCCACCTCTTTCTGCTCGTGGGGATAACAGGATATGCTTTTTACTTGCTTGCCCAAGGGAACACTTTCCGGTTTGGACTGATTTGCGCCTGTCTTATCGCCTACTACTTTCTGGTGCTGCACAAGTCCGTCAAGAAAGAAATTGAGAGGAGGCGGGATGAGAGAAAAAATAGAGAAGGGACGAGCTAAAAAGGACTAGAGCCATATATGGAAATCTTTGAGCGCGGGATTCGATTGCTGGGCACGATCGTTTGGGGCCCTCAGACGGCGATTCTTCTTTTGGGGATTGGGCTCTACCTCACAATCCGTCTGAAATTCGTGCAGGTCAGGCGGTTGGGCCTTTCCTTTCGCTTCGGGTTCGGGCGCAGAGATTATGGAGAAAGCGACACGGAGCGGAAAGGAGACATCTCGCCGTTTCAGGCTTTGACGACGTCTTTGGCCGGTGTTGTCGGGAACGGAAACATCGGGGGCGTGTGTACAGCCATTGCCATGGGTGGGCCCGGGGCGATCTTCTGGATGTGGCTTTCGGCGACATTGGGCATGGCGACCAAACTTGTAGAAGCCGTCCTCGGGCAGAAGTACAAAAAGACCATGGTGGATGGGTCTGTAGCCGGGGGGCCTATGTATTACATCAGAGAGGGATTGGGCCTTCCCTGGTTGGCAGCCATCTATGCCTTTTTTATGGGTTGTAAACCGCTGTTTTCGACCAGCACCGTTCAATCCAATTCCATCGCCCTTGTCATGAAGTCAGAGCTGGGTATAAATCCCTGGATTTCGGGATTGGGATTGGCTGTACTGACATGGCTGGTCGTGATCAAAGGGATCAAAGTCATCGGGAAAGTGACAGAATTTTTGAGTCCCATTATGGTTGCTCTTTACATCTTCGGAGCGATGTTCACGATCATCGTATTTTATGAACAAATTCCTCATGCTCTTTCGCTTATTTTTGTGGGGGCTTTTAAGCCTTCGGCGATTTCTGGGGGTGTTGCTGGGGCGACTGTGGCCAGAGCCATCCGTTACGGCCTGTCCAGAGGGTCCTATTCCAACGAAGCGGGGACAGGGACGGCGGGGGTCTATCATGCTTCGGCCCAAACAAGCGAGCCAGTGAGGCAGGGATTGATCGCAGCTCTGGATGTCTTCATCGACACGCTGGTGATCTGCTCTTTGACCGCGATAACCGTTCTTGTGACAGGAGCCTGGACAGAAGCGACCAGCACCGAAATGACGGCTAATGCTTTCAACATGGCGATGCCACATTACGGGGGATTGATCGTTATGGCGAGCTCATTTCTCTTTGGCTACTCGAGCTTGATCGCCGTGACGTACTACGGAGAGATCGCTTTCAGCTACTTGTGGGGCATAAGGATAAAAATCCCCTACCGCTGGGTGTTTTGTGGGATCATATTTGTGGGGGCGGTGTTGAAGGTGGAAGTGGCCTGGTCCATCGGAGACGTCTTTAACGGCATGATGACTCTCTCTAACCTCATCGGATTGTTGGGACTGACCGGGATAGCCATTACAGCCATCAAAACCTATCTGAAAGATCTGGACAAACACAGATAAAAAGGGGACAGTCCCCTTTTTTTGTAGGGTCCGTTCCCCGAACGGACCGTTTGGGAAACGGTCCCTACATCTCACAGAAAATAGAAACCTCCCCCATTTTTAAAAAATAGAACCGTCCCCTATTATTTAACGATGGAACCGGAGAGGATGAGGATCAGCGCTTTGTCGCCGCCGTTCAGCTTGGAGACACCGACAACAGTCCGTTCGCCGCTCTTTATGCTCAGTGTGGTCTCAACCAGGATGATGGTTTTCTGCTTCCCTTCAGAGTTCAATCCCATATCCTGCGACAAATATAGCTCGACCTGAATGGAATCACCTTTGTCCTCTTCGATATACCGAGGTCGTAAATGCAAGCGGAACATCAGATGGTCGCCCCCTCCCATCCTCTGGGAGGATCGTTTATTGTCCTGGACTTTCATGAGGGCCGAATCCAGCCGCTTGAAAGCCTTGTACTGGAGCAATTGACCCAGTTCTTTCATTACAGGATCAGACTTGAGCTCTCTATCGAATTCTCCTTCAGATTGAGAAGCAGTTGAACCCAAAATCAGGTCAACATGGAACTGCAGATCGATGGGTTTGACGTCGATCTCTTTGAGGATAGAAAGGATCTTTTCCACATTCTCAGGAGTGTCTTCGATCACCAATTTGTTTCCTTCATGAAGGCGCCTGATCGTCCCGCGTCGGCTTGTGTAAGGATTTAAGAGGTCTTCCGCCCATTTCACATCGATGTACTTAATGGTCACAATTTCTGTTTTTGTCTCGCCTCGCTCTCCTGATGTTCTTTGATATCCCAGAATCGATCCGCACAAAAGAAAAAACACTAAAGAAAGTATTCCAATTTTTTTCATTCGTTTTCCTCCAGATTGAAATTTTTATTGAGAATCCAGACGACCTTGAGGCCTGTATCCTTTGAGACCATAGTCATGGATACGACATCCTGCGGGGATTTGAATAAAGCCCCCACTTCATGCTGTGAATGACGTTTCGACAAGATCGTTTCTCCTGCAAAATCTTCGACACCTAAGTACAGAGGCCGCATGACAAAAAAGACGACAACGACCATAACCGCCGCCATCACCGCAAAAGCCCATCCCTTCTTAAAAGGCCAGGGTACAAATCCCGGTAAGGATTTTGATTTTTCAGCCGTAACATTTTGAACAGTCCGTCTCCACTCCCCTTCTCCCCAAGTCACCCCGCTTTTACCCAGCCATTCTCTGGCTGTTTTTACGGACCGGACATAAACCTCATACTCTTTTTGACACTCACTACATGTGTCAAGATGGGCCCTAACTGCCTCTTCTTTCTTGGGAGAAAGGTCCGCCCCGATATATAAAGGGAGATACTTCCGGATCTTTTTACATTTCATTGTTCATTCTCCAAAGGTCCATTGGGGAAAATCTTTTCGAGTCTTCCCCTCAATTTCTGTCTTGCCCGGGAGAGATGGGTCCGGACACTCATCGAAGAAGCACCAAGAACTCCTGCCGCTTCTTTCACAGACAAGCCCTCACCGTCTCTTAAAAGAAAAACCGCCCTTTCTTTGGGGCTCAGGTCTTCGAGACAATAGGCGATTTTCTCCCTCACTTCTTTGTTTAGAAACTCGGTTTCAGGACTAGTCGAGAGATTATCAGTCAAAACTTTCCTCATCGCAAAGATGTCCTCATGTCTCCTCTTTTTTCTTAAAAAATCGTTAGAAGCGTTCACCACAATTTTGTACATCCAGTTCTTGAAACTTTTGCCTCTCTTGAATCCATTCATGTATTTAAAAATTTTAAGAATCGCTTCTTGGCATACCTCCTTAGCGTCTTCCAAATTTCCGACCATCCGGAAGCTCAAATTCAACATGTTATTCCTGTATGGATAGAGAAGAAGCTCAAACGCGTCTTCATCGCCTTGAAGTGCTGCTTCGATGAGGTCTTCTTCATTCTTCATCCATATTAATATACTTTGCCTTCTTGCAAAATGTGAACCCCTTTCTTGAAGTATAGAGTATACAAAAGAAGGCTCATGCCACTTCTATGAGTAAGTTGCAGAAAATCTTTGACATTTTTAAGGAGATGTAGGGACCGTTTCCCAAGCGATTCGTTCGGGGAACAAACCCTACATCAGCAAAAAGGGGGACAGGCTACTTTTTATAGGGGTAATTAAAAAAGCAGCCTGTCCCCCTTTTTGCTGATGCAGGGTTTGTTCCCAGACCGGACCGTTGAGGAAACGAT
>CAZIMJ010000124.1:0-14101 GCA_964540205.1 uncultured Eubacteriales bacterium
CATCTCCCCTTGGGAGATGCGCCATGCCCGTCCAGCCCTTCTCACGGTTTTCTCCACCAAACAATTGGAACACTTAATAACGCAATGTGATTGTTGCCATCACGGTTTTGTATTTATGTTTACTGAAAAGTATTATTTAATTCGAAGGAGGTTTTATGAAAAAACATACGCTGCTCTATCTCGGTTTTATTGGCATTTTCCTGATAAGCTGTGGGCCGGGAGGTTCAGACAAACCAGCTTCTGAGACAGCAGAAAGTTCTCTTGAGGCTCATTTTGCGAAACAGGTGAAGGTCTTTGGCATCCTTGTGGTTGCCATGAACACAGTGGCGGATGAGAAGCTGCTCCATGCAGCCAATATGATGGCCGAGTATTTGGATAATGATGAAGATGGGACGCCAGAAAATCCCAAAGTGCTAGAGGCACTTGTGAGCCAAAATACCATTCTTGTGATGGCCAAGGATGAGGATGAATTGCGGGCAATAGGCAGGCGCACTCTACCCCGAGGCGCTAAACAATCACTCTATGATTATGAGACCCGCCCTGGCGCTGCAGAGCGGGGTGTGTTCGACGCAGCCATCGAGGAGATCATCCATCCCATAACCCATGTCGGATATGCCACAACTTACCCTGACATCTTCGGTACAGAGCCCGGATCTGAAGTGGCCGAGATCATGGATGTGGCCAGAGGCGGACACTTCGAGCAGGTTCCGGAAAAATACCCTGACAATGCTTGGTATACTTATTACGATGAGACATGTGAGTACGAGTGTCAGATCACAGAGTATATCTATTGGGCTCTCACGTCCATCCTTGGTGCTCAGGATTTTCCAGGGAGGCTGGAACAGATCCAGGACGAGTGGAGATACAACACAGAAGAGAAGGTCACCGCCGGAGATCCCAAGATCTATTCCCTGTTGACCGATCCTCAGTACAAACTCCCGACTGTACTTCCAGATGGTATCTACAAGGCTGAATCCTTTACGATCGAAGAATATAAACAGTGAGAGGGCAATTCGTTTGACTTTAACATTTCCATCAAAAATAATAAAGATTGAGTAAGGTCTCTAGGGATATTTATAGGAGATATTGTGGACGTACACAGGATAAGGAAAGCGAAGCGGCTCTACGACAAGTCGCGTTTTCACATATTTCTTGAGGTGGAAAAAAATCGATGGCTAGAGATCGAATCCCTGAGCGATGTGACGTATGATTCGATCCAGAAGTTCTTAGAAAGTGAAAAAGAGACAGGAATCAGAGTGGTTGGTTTTACGGACCAGAATTTTCAGTGGGGGACCATCAAGGAATGGGAACATTCGGGGATTATTAAAGATTTAAAGTTAAAGACAGGATAAAAAAAACTTAACGGAGGATAAATAATGGAATATCGGAATTTAGGACGAACAGGCGTGCAGGTTTCGCCCCTGTGTTTTGGAACGGACTGCTTTGCTGATCCAGTGCCGGAAAAAGAATGTGCAGCGATGATGAATCATGCAATTGAGGCGGGATTCAACCTCTTCGACACAGGAGATTCTTACGCAGAGGGAGAAGGTGAGAGGATTATCGGCCGAACATTGAAAGATAATGGATTGCGTCACTCAGTGTTGATCGCCACAAAGTGTGACCACGGACAGCGCCGCCCTGGATTGACGCTGGATGAATTTGTCCCTGAACTCGGTGCGAACCAGAGCGGACCGACACGTTTGAACATGGTTCGAGCGGTTGAAGGGTCTTTGAAGCGTTTTCAGACAGACTATATCGACCTCTATCAGATCCACCGGCAGGATTTGGAAGTGCACATCGAAGAGACGTTGAGTACAGTGACAGATTTGGTGCGTGCAGGGAAGATCCGCTACGTGGGTCTTTCGACACATCCCGCGTGGGCCGTGATGGAAGCGATCCTTCTCAGTGAATTTAAGGGGTATGTGCGCATTGCGACCGAACAGCCGCCATACAATCTTTTAGACCGTCGCATTGAGAATGAATTACTCCCCATGGCCAAAAAGTTCGGCTTGGGAATCATCACCTGGTCACCCCTTGCTATGGGGATTTTGGCGGGAGTGTATGATAAAGAAGACGAATATCCCCCTGATTCACGGGCCGCATTACGCGGAGGGTTTTATGCAGACCGGGTAACGGCAAAAGGCATCGAAGTGGGGAAAAAGTTTTCCAAGTTGGCCAGAGAGGCCGGCCTCACGCCTGCTCAATTGGGAATTCTCTGGTGCAAAGACCAGCCGGGCATCACTGCTCCACTAGTCGGTCCTGAGACTATGGAGCATCTTGAGGATTTGATCCCGGTGTTGGAAATGACCCTGTCTGATGAATTGCGGGAAGCCTGCGACAATCTCGTCCCTCCAGGCAGCAATGTGGCGAATTTCCACAATACAGCCGGCTGGATGAAGGCTCAGATTATTTAACAGGGACCCATTTCATCTTGGCAAGCCTGATGCCGTCGTAGTCCGGATTCAGGGCTGTCAGATAGAAATTCGGGCCATCTTTAATGATTTTCACAACTTCGTAGGGCAGGCTGCTGACAAGATACTCATCGGAATCCACTCCAAAATCCAACGGATTCTGGGATCTGTAAATGGCAGTCGCATAGTCGTCACTGCCTTTGATGGGATGGGCACGGAAAAAATAAAACGCAAAATCGTGAGGGAGGTAGTACGCGAAAGCACATTCTGCAGATGCAGGCCCGTCTCCTCCAATCCCTCCCGATGAAACCACGACCGAATCTCCCCAGTTTATAAGGTCGGTTGAAGTCCGGCAATAGATGGCGTCTTTCTCTTCTGGGACACCAGTGTAATAGATATAATACTTATTCCGGTAGGCCATCACCATAGGATCTCGGCTACCTGTACCAGGTTTTTCTGAGAATAATCCGGTGAGGCCGTCGGCATTCAGGTGTCGGGCAAAAGTTTTTCCATCCCAGCTTTTAGCCAGGCAGATATTGATCCAATCCCCGTAATACATATAGTAGACATCCTCTTTCCGGAGAACATAGGGCGCTTGAAGCCCTCCTTCAGTCTCTCCAAGATTTGGGTCTGCTTCCATGGCGATCCCCATAGGGCGCCAGTCTTTGTCTGTTAATCTATCGCCTTCCCAGTGGTAGAACAGCCGGGTTTTCCCCCCGCACCCCGTGTATCGGACACAGGACCACAACTGCCACGTTCCGTCAGCGGCTTGCCAGATGCCAAAATCCAGGGGCTCCTGACGATCTGTCTGGTATTTTCCTAGATCCGGGTTTCCGGCGATCTGCCACCAATCTCCGATAACTTCGGGAATCCAAGCCTTGGGATCTTCTGTCATTGTTATCTCCTCATCGACTCTAAACTAGCGATGAATATCAAGCTAGAGTGAAGTTAACTTGCCATAAGCGAATTTCATAATACTAGGGATCTTCGTAAAATGCAAAATGACTTCATACATACGGTTAGTTGAGGCAGGATTTCCAAAACCGTGATGAAGTGAATTCTCGAAATGTCATCAATCACGATTTTGGAAATGCTTCCGTCACGTAATCGAATGTTGACAAAAGCCAATAATTTTGCTAAAAAATTAGACTTTAATCTCCGAGCTTTTGGCCTAAAGCCGCTGAGGTCATGGTTAAAAGCCGATAGGGTGGGGCTGGAAACGGCGTTGCCTCCCGTGTTTGGAAAGGAGAATGGTTATGAAAAAATCTTTTGTGTTATTTGCTTTATCGTTCGCTTTATTACTCCTCGTCTCTAATCCTTTTATCCATGCACAAAACGAACAGACACAGGAAGAGAAAGAGAAATCCGATAAGCCTTCCAGGATCACTGAAGAGATCTTAGTCGTCGCCGAAGCACCTAAAGACCTTCCCATTTCAACAGTCACGCGTTTGGATTCCACAACATTTGAGCGGAATAGACCCGTCGATCTTTCTGAAGGGATCAAGTTTGCCCCCGGAGTGTATGTCACCGTGGGCAGTAAATATGAGTACTACCTCAAGCTCCGAGGTTTGGATTCACGGAGGATCGTACTTTTGGTCGACGGTATTCCCGTTTATGAGCCCTTTTTCAGTTCCTTCGACCTAAAAACTGTA
This sequence comes from uncultured Eubacteriales bacterium, assembly GCA_964540205.1. Lineage (GTDB taxonomy): Bacteria > Acidobacteriota > Aminicenantia > Aminicenantales > Aminicenantaceae > WTAW01. The sequence goes on from CAZIMJ010000124.1 coordinate 4,064, forward strand.
GCTGCAGGAGGGATCGATTCCATACAGATAACCAAGGGGCCTTCCTCTGTCCTTTACGGACCCAACACACTGGGCGGTATCGTCAATGTCATCACACGACGGCCCGGCGCCGGCTCGGAGTTATCGCTGAATGCTTCCTACGGAGACAATAACACGCGGAGCCTCCTCTTGGATACCAATCATCAGTGGAACCGTCTTGGATTTGCCGGAACATTGCAGTACCAGAATTCCGATGCATTCGTCTATCCTGATGAGGGCTTGGGAAATACAGATCGGATGAACAGCGATTACGAAAGAACGAATCTCAATTTCAAGCTATACTACACTCCCTCTGACCGGACTGAGATTCTGTTCAACACGGGCCTCTATTTTTCAAAGTACGGATTGCCTCCTGAACTAGGCAGTGACAGGCCACGTTATTGGCGTTTTAAGAATTGGGATCGTTATTCTTTTAATGCCGGAGGCTATACGGCCATGGGAGACAATTCAACACTTCACTTCAGGACCTTTTATGTTCAGTACAATAATACACTTGATGCGTATATAGACCAATCGATAACGGAGCTGGATTTCGTAAGTACGTATGACAATTCTGTATATGGCCTCTATGGTCTTTGGGATTTTCGTATCGCGCCATCCCATACGCTGAAAACAAGTCTCTCATTAATGAAAGATATTGCCCGCACTCAGGATGATGTGTCTGAACCCTGGGAAAAATATGATCAGGGGAGTATCTCGCTGGGAATCGAGGATCATTTTTCGTTTGCTGAAAAGTGGAAACTGATTGCGGGATTGAGTTTGGATTATATAGATAAATTCGAGGGAGCGAACACATCAAAGCTAAATCCTCTCATCGGAGTCAAATTCTCTCCGATCAATCCTTTATCACTCCATCTGTCCTTTTCTCGAAAATCAAGGTTTCCATCTATGCGTTCCATGTATTCCAGTACATCGGGGAATCCGGACCTTTTGAGTGAGACAGGAAACATAGGGGAATTTGGCTTTACCTACAGTAAAGATTTCTATTGCACTGGCTCTGTGTTCTTCAATAGGTTTAAGAACTTGATCGACAGTGTAAGGCTTCCTGACCGGACGCGCCGATATTTCAACGTGGGCGAAGCATATATCAATGGGCTGGAGATGCAACTACAGAAATCCCTGCAGTGGATGAGTGCAACGATCAATTACACTTATCTGGACCACAAGAATGTCACGGACGATCGGCCTCTCGATGCGCTGCCGAACCACACTCTCAATTTTGATTGGGTCTTGTATCCGGCGAAAAATTTTCGTGTCAGTTTTCTTGGAATGATCGCTTCCTCGTCATCCTGGTATGATTTTAACTCGGATGAACTTTTGGACATTCCTTCCTTTGCGAGTTTGGATATTATTGCGTCTTATCGTTTGGGGGCTGTGGAGCCTTACATCAAGGCCAGCAATATCTTTGACGAATTCTACTATACAGAGCCCGGATATCCCTGGCGAGGGCGCTACTTTGAATTTGGAATTCGAGTGGACGTACTTCGCTAAAGCAAAAAATATTCAGTGATGGATTTGCTTAGTTCAGATTTTTAACGCCATTCCTTCGTCGCCCCCTCAGCCGGTTACGAAACTGCGCATATTCATCCCATGCGAACATAAACGATCGCTACATCAGAAGTACTCTATATCCAATTCCTTCTCGTGCTCAGACATCTCCACCGGCCGAATTAAATCGGTTCCCTCGGTGACGATTCGGAATGGCTAAATCTTCAATGGCGCTTCATCCATCCTGAATATTTTCTAGCTATATCTAAAAATTCAGAATGGATTAGACTTAATTAGCCGATGATTTGTGCCAGGATCCAGATAATAAAAACACTCACCATAGTCCCGGCGTAGATCCATTTGGGTTTTCTGTCGGCAAGTGCTCCGCTTGTGACTCCGAGCCTGAATCCCAGTGGTACAGCTATCGCGGCAAGAATGGCCGTCATTGAGCCGGCCACAAAAATGTGCCCGAGGACTTTGGACAATCCTCCACTCGTCCAGATCTCATAACGAACGATGTAAGTGATAACAAGAGCAAAAAGCGCATTCCCCGTGTAAGCACTCAGTATACCTGTGAGGCTGCATTTGATCGCTGCGGTCTTTTCACTTTTGATTAGCGCAGAAGCCAAAACATCGAAGACTAAACCGAGCATAAAAATGCCGAGCAGGTGGCAATAGAAAGGAGCGGCATTGGCCAGCTTGAAGAGGACTGCGATCACACCGATAACTGTTGATGAGCCGGGTTTGTTAACGATACCTCTGCCAACAGCCAGGATGAACAGGGCGATGACAGCCAGAAGCACAGAATAATGAGGCACATCGCTTGCAGATAACACTTCTCCTGTCACTACCTCATTGATTCCCCAGAGTGAACCGAAAAGGATGAACCATAACCAATTCTTAGGATTTCTCATCATTTTTCTCCTTCCTTAAAAAGGGATACAGTGATACGCTCTGGATTCTCTGTAATTCCTTCCAATGATCCAACCATTCCCAGTATAGCATTAGTGAAGATCTTTTGGACAAAATCGTTCATGGGAACCGAATTCCCATCGACATGCAGGGCGATCGATGATTTTCGTTTTGTCACCGAGCCTTGGATAGTGTCGGCGATCTGATCGATTTGATCTGGCTGGAACACGGGTTTATCTGTTTCGACATCGAAATCAGAGACTACAGCAAAAAGCTCTTCCGGAAGGCTCTCGATCTTTTCGGAGATCCCTTTCTTGAGCACTTCGATTTTTTTGATCGTATTATCCCCTTTAAAACCTTCAACCAGAACGATATCGGGGCTCTCGAAGTGCTTAACAGCTATACTTTCAGGGTTGAGATGTTTTTGGTTGAGGCTGAGCACCGCTAATTGTTCCGGCGATGTCATGGCTACAGTGTCTGCACCCGCCTCGATGAAATTCCAGGAGTCCTTTCCATCGGTATCGAGCTCGAATCCATGAGCACAGTGTTTGATGACAGCAACGGAATACCCTCTTTGTTTCAGCTCAGGAACCAGTTGCGTGATCAAGTGCGTTTTTCCCGTGTTGGAATATCCAACAAAAGCGAATATTTTCATCAGATTAGAATATTTTTACCGGATATTGTGAAAAAATTGTATATCACAGCCTAAATGACTTGTCAAATTTACATGTATCATTTTAGCATTTATGAATCCGTGATGGCATAAATCACATTGCGTTATTGAGTGTTCTAATTGTGTGGTGGAGAAAACCGTGAGAAGGGCTGGACGGGCATGGTAGATCTCCCTGAGGGAGATGTGAGGGAAGCCCGGATCCAAGCGAAGTTTCCTCGCTGGGGAAACTGAGAGTGTTTTCGAAATCACCAATTGGAACACTCGGAACGTCATTCATCACGGATTTGGAAATGCAACCTTTATCATTTATGTGATGGCTTTTTTACAGGGAATGAAGAGATAAGTGTTGGCGCAAAGGCGGCCGATAACAAATGCTATGGCTGCGGTTATGGCTCCTATCGGATTTAAAACAGCAATGGCCACAAACAAGATGGTGAAAATGGTGACAACTTCTATGGATGTGGCAATGGTGATCGGTGTTGTTTTCCCGTTCTTTACGAGAAGAGCTCTTTGGAAGGAGATGAGAACTGTAAGGCTGGGGAGAAGACTCAGGATTTGTGCGGGAAGGCGCGCGAATTGGGTTAATTCCAAGGAAAGTCCTGAAATTTTGTGAAACCATGTATAGGAAAGGGGTGTGAATGTGATAAGAGAAAGTACGCAAGCCACTGAGATGCCCAGAACCAGGGCAAAATTGAGCAGCATTTTAAAATTCTCGTTTTTTTCACCCGACAGTGCTATTCCAACTTCCTGGAAGGAGAGGCCCATACTCCTGAATATAAACACAAGAGAATTGATCACAGGCAGCACGGCTAAAGATTCGATGGGCATGCGGCTCTGCCCCATAAAAAAGGTCACCATGGGATGAATGCCAAGCCCTAAGATCGATGTCAGTGCCAAAGGATAGTAAAATTTTGTGATATACATGTAACTTAAGGATTTTCTTGTGTGCACGGCTTGCTCTTTAGACATGAGCTGTTTTACCGAGTTATGGGCCATAAACCGGCTAGCAATCGCTTCGGCGCACACGGCTAATGACAGAGAGAGTGTGCCAACCGTCGCTCCGTTAAGAGAGAAGAAGAGATAACAGATCAGAGCTGTGGTTGAAATCGTTGTCAAGCGGATCACTGTTCCATAAGCCACTCGGCGGGTGAGGTTGCTCCGGATCAGGATGCCCTGATAGAAGCGTCGATACCCAATGGCTCCCGGCCAGGGGATGAGGAGGATACAAGCCTGATGTGTCAAGAGTGCGACATTCTCAGGAAGCCCGATCAAGCGCTGCGTGATGAAATAAAAGACAGGCGGGGTGATAAAGATAAGCATGATGAGGGTGCATATGGCTATCAAAGTCAAAGAAAAATTTCTCAGTCTTGTGTAGGAGTCGCGATTTTTCACTAGAGCTGTGGAGGCGCTCATGAGCATGATGATCGGGGCCTCGATGAGGACGCCAAAGGAAAAGGCCACGCCAAAGGCCGCCAGGTTGAATTTGGGGTCCGTGAGCCTGGCAATGATTGCTGCAAGAATAGGCCCTTCTGCGGCCATCATCAGCCACGTCGCTGCCAGGGGGACCCAGAAGATGAAGATTTTCTTGTATGTGAGAGATTCTTTTTCAGCGAACATAACCGTCCAGTTTAAAAGCAATTGATAGAAGAATCAAATTTACAGCAGTTGTCCCTTCATCCAGCCGGCAGTGTTGTGGAAATTGGCCACGGTGCTTCCGGGAGGAACGAGATTGTCGCACGCTTCCCGCAATTCATCAGACAGGGTCATTTCCAAAACAGGAATCAGGTCATCCAGATGTTCCACTTTATGAGGGCTGATCAAAGGAGCGGTCACACCCGGTTGGTCCTTGAACCACAGAACTCCCAGCTGAGCAGGTGTGAGGCCAGCTTCTTTGGCCAATTTCATGAATTTTGTCCCGACTTCAATGCCTTTCGCTGACACACGGTCCGCATAAAAGGATCCCCGCGCCACTGCTCTTGTGCCTGTTGGGTATTCGTCTTCTTTACTGCGACATCGGGCGGAGTGACATCACCGAAATCGTCCGATCCTAGACAAATAGGCGAGACCTTAACACCCGTACGGCCTAGTGTTCGATACTCCATCATTGACCTCCATTTAGATCTTCTTCCCATCTCATTTCTCTAAAGAACTCCTCCCGGGAAGTAAAGAGAAACGATAGGATATTTCTTCTAATCTTTTTTGTCCAGTATGATGGGGAGAACGATGTGGGAGGCATAATCGCTTGAATGGTGGATCGTGTTCTCAGCGACGATCCATTCGGTTTCATCATAATTATTGCCTCCGGTGTTCAGATTTCGTTCGAACAGTGGAAAATCGCTGCTGGACACTTGCAAACGGATTCTATGTCCCTGTTTAAAGGTATTGCTGGTCGCATCCAGATTTATCTGAATCTTATACACTCCTCCCTTTTCCATCCAGACTTTTTTGGTGAATCCTTCTCGATATCTTACACGGAAAATCCCCTGTTGTATATTGTAAGCTGTACCATCAGGATACACATCCACAAGTTTAGCAGTGAAATCTGTATCTTTCGCCGATGAAGAGACATGAAGGACAGCTGTGATGGGACCTGTAACTTCAATGCCTTTCTCCAATATTGGTGTTGTGTAAACCAAAACATCATTACGAATTTCAACTTTTGCTTGATCAATTGCCCCAGACGGAGTTCCATATGAGGTGCCACGTTGACCTCCTACAGAAGGGACCGGATTACCCGGATCATAGATAAATGTGTCGGACGTCTCATCCTCTGGTATTTTTGTGGAAAGCCATCCGTCTCCATTCCGGCTATTTGCATGCCCCTGGCTGTGGAGATAATATTTTGTGGAATGAGCCTCCGGCACTGGCCAATCGTCCGCTGAACGCCATTCATTACGTCCCATAGTATAAAACTGCACTTTCGGAATATTCGTAATTCCGTTTTCTATTCCTTTTAGCCAGTATTCAAACCACTTGATATAAATGTCCCAGTAATCGAGCCTTGCATCTCCGACATCACGCTCACCGACCATTGTGTGTTCTGTGGCCCTCTCGAAGCCACAATGCGTTGTGGGTGAAATGATCACAAACTGATTATTAGCGACAGTTTCTGAAACGGCATTTTCCCTAAAGTAGTTAAATTCGAATATCGTTTCTTCAACACTGGGGTCATACCAGCAGCTCATATGTAACGCTGGTACATCAATTTTTTCCGTACCATCATAATAGCCCATCACATCGTGCCACCACGGATCACCAAAATCGGTTGTTATCAATTTATGCCAATCATTGGGAGGTGCACCCGCCTTTTTCATGACATCAACAAGCGGTAAATGCCAATTAAGTTTCTCGAAATCAACGTCCGGAAGATTATTTGGTCCTGGATCAAAAAAATCACGAATTTTACGAACCTCATCATCTGATAGACCGGGTGGCGGCTTAAAAGAATACTTACAGGCAGCACTAAAATACCATGAAATGCTTGCAGCCAAATCAAGGACACCGCCTTTAAAACCAGACCAATATCTGTAACGGCCATTGGCTGCACCAATCATTGGACCATTCTGAGGTATCATGCAAGTAAGATTAGGATGTCTCAGAGGAGCCTGTACGGCTTGAATTTCGGCTGGATAAGAACAGCCATAAGTGCCGATCTTGCCATTGCTCCATGGCTGTTTAGCAAGCCAATCCACCGTGTCAAAGCCATCCTCAGCCTCATGTCCTGCGGGTGGGGTATAAATGCCTTCAGACTCATATTTTCCTCTGCAATCTTGGACGGCGACCACAAAGCCTTGAGAAGCAAACCTATAAGCCTGTGCACTCTTTTTTAGATCTCTAAAATCCTTCTTATTATAAGGAGTCCGGATGAGAATAACCGGCAACTTTTTATCTGCATTTTGCGGAAAATATAGGTCCGTCGATAGCCTGACTTCATCTCTCATCGGAACCATGTGGCTTTTTTTAAGCTGGACTTCATATTTGGCCTCAGGTATTTTTTGTGACTGAGATGTCAATGCCTGGCTGGATAATGCCACACAGAAACAAAAAATAGGGGTGAAAAATACTCTCGATTGAAATTTTAACATCCTATTAACCTCCACTTCAGAATTAAACAAATAACTCACATGCGATAGAATATCAAGTTACTCAATCTAAAAACAAGTCCTTATTCACTCAATTTAACACTGTCCATATAATCTTTACACGTATTTTATGTTTTAGTTGAAATATGCTCAATTATTGACTAGAATCATAAACTCGAGCGAAGAAAACATGAAATCTTGTGTTGCCATTTCCATCATCTCGCTTTTAATATTTTTATCTGTTTGCTGCAAAGATGCTACTAAAATCCCTGGTCCCGCGGGGAAAAAGGCAAAGAAGATCGTCTTAAAAGTGGCCCATAATGGACCTGAGAAACATCCTTTCCAAAAAGGCTATGAGAAGTTCAAAGAAGTCCTTGAAGCTGAGACAGAGGGCGCTGTAGAGGTCCAGATCTTTCCGAATTCACAACTCGGCTCTGAGGAAGAAGGCACTCAAATGGTGAAACTGGGATTGATCGCTGCAAATGCCTCCAGCACTGCGGGTGGCTTGTCCACTTCTGTTCCTGAGGCTGAGTTGTTCAACCTCCCCTTTATTTTTCGGGATCTCGATCACTGTTACAGCGTCATCGATGGGCCCATAGGTTAAGATTTAGCCCGGACTGTGGAAGAAAAACTCAATTGTCTGGTTCTCGGCTTTTGGTTCTCGGGTATTCGGAATGTTTGGAACTCTAAGAGGCCCGTTCTGAGTCCCGATGATCTTAAAGGAATAAAGCTCAGGGTGATGTCTAGTCCGATGCTAGTTGAATCCTTTAACGCATTGGGAGCTCAAGCCACACCTATGGCATTCGGCGAGCTCTATTCAGCCCTTCAGACGGGAGTTGTGGATGGGGGCGAGACAGATAATCTCGACCTTCTTTATGAGAAATTTTATGAAGTGACCAAGTATGTCTCTTACACAAATCATATGTTTTTGGTGATCGGCCTGATCTTCAGCAAAAAGATCTATAATAAACTTCCACCGAATGTTCAAGATGCAGTCTTGAAGGCAGGAAAAGCTTCGGTTCTTGCCGAGCGGGAAGCTATGGACGCTCTCACAGAATCTGCATTAACGGAACTCAAAGCTCTGGGATTGGAGTTTTTTGAGGTGGATAAAGCTCCTTTCCGGGAAAAGTTGGAACGTGTTTACAGAAACAATGCGGAAAAAGTCGGTGGGATGGCACTCATCGAGCAGGTTATAAACACCAAGAATGATTAAAGATCCAAACACAAAAATATCAAAACCGCTGTGGAAGCAGCCGCTGGAATTGTCTTTGTGCATGATATTGGTTGCCATAGTGGGAGTGACATTCATCCAAGTCCTTTTCCGCTACATCTTTCATCTGTCCCTTGCGTGGTCTGAAGAACTGGCTAGATACCTGTTTTTATGGCTTGCCGCCCTAGCATCCGCCTATGCATTCAAAACAAAGTCACATTTTGCCTTGAGATTTCTTGTGGATCGTTTCGGGAAAAGCCTCCAGAAAATGATAACCACTTTTGTCGCTTGTGTTGTCGCTGTATTCCTCGTGATATTTGTCTGGAAAGCGGCAGAATTCACATTCAGCATGGCAAAACAAGTGGCACCGAGCACGCAAATGTCCATGGCCGTGCCCTATTCTTCAGCAATAGTGGGCGGAGTTTTGATGCTCTATTATGTCCTTCGAAACTGGTGGTCAGATATCTATAAAAAGGAAAAGGCCGATAATCCTGCGCCGTAAGGGAAAACATGGGAATAGTCATATTCATCGTATTTTTTACAGCACTTTTGTTATCCGTGCCTATCGGGATCGCACTCGGTGTGTCCGCATTGGCTGGTTTAGTATACATTTCTTTTGATCCTGATTTTTTTATTTTTCTTCCCCAAAAATTCATGGCTGGCCTGGATTCCTTTACATTGTTGGCCATTCCGTTTTTCATTTTGGCGGGTGCGATCATGTCTTACGGGGGTATTGCCCGCCGTATTGTTGACCTGACACTCGTGTTTTTCGGACGCATCCGATGCGGCCTTGGTATTGTTGTCACGATATCCACCTTCTTTTTTAGGGCGATCTGCGGATCAGGTAGCGCAAAAACAGCTGCCATAGGGTCTGTGATGTTCCCCGAAATGAAGAGGAATAAATATCCTGACGACTTTTCGACAGCTCTCTTTGCCTCGGCGGGGGGGCATCTTCCCTTGTGCCCCCATCGATCGACCTCATCATTATCGGCGTTGTGGCAAATATCTCTATCGGCGGCCTGTTCGCTGCCGGAATACTCCCATCCGTTGTCAATGCTATCGCACTCATCGCAGTCGTGTTTTTTTTCGCAAAAAAGCTTAATCTCCCCCTGGCACCTAAAATTGCCTTGAAGGAGAAACTCCGGATCGTTCGTGACGGGATCCTTCCCATGTTGATGATCGTGATCGTGTTAGGAGGGATCTATGGAGGGATATTCACTCCCACGGAGGCTGCAGCCGTCGCCGTGATCTACGGATTCTGTCTGTCATTCTTTATCTACAGAGAACTCCAGCTCGCCGACATCAAAAAAGCTCTTTTACAAACAGCATCATTGTCGGGTGTTGTGCTGATCGTTCTCGGGACAGCATCTATGATTTCCTTTGTGATGACGTTCGAGCGAATCCCCCATGAGATCGCTCAAACGATCACACAGTATGCTTCTAACTGGATCGTATTTGTCCTGTTCGTAAATATCGTATTTTTATTACTAGGCATGGTGATGGATGCTTTGCCCGCGATCATTGTGCTATTACCTATCATTGTGCCTGTTGCCATCCAGTTCGGTATGGAGCCTATTCATCTGGGTATTCTTGTGGAAGCGAATGTGGGATTGGGTATGATCACACCTCCAGTG
>CAZIMJ010000125.1:0-7278 GCA_964540205.1 uncultured Eubacteriales bacterium
CACTACAGCTTCGTGGGCCACATCCTTGACTTTGCAGCGATATCAACTCGTGAATAATTCATCTTTTTTCTGGATTATTTATAAAAGCTTCTGACAAATTTATATTTCCTATTCAATTCTCTTTGGCAGGAGTTGCCAGAAGGAAAAGTCTCGTTTACAATGGCCTTAACCTGAAAAATGTGGCAGTGGTCCCATTAACGAATAAACAATTCTCTCTTTCCTTACGGTTACTCTTGTGGGTAAGAAATGGATATTGCCACGACTGTTCAGAAGCATTGCGTACCAGATCAAGGGAGCTATTCGACGGATGCTGAGGCCATCTTGAAGACAAAAGAGACACTATCCTATGAGCAGTTGATTGCACCCGTCGAATCCCAGATGATGCGCTCCATTTGGCGGATCGTGCGCAACCAGGAAGCCGCAGAGGACACGATGCAGGAAGCGCTCACCATCATCTGGAAAAAAATAGACCGCATTTGCAGACACCCTAATCCCCACGCATTCATCCTGAAGATCTGTGTGAATGCTGCCTATGACACATTGAGAAAATGGAAACGAGTCAGACAGCGTGAAGCATCTACCAAGATCCAAGAATTCCCCGCGGGATCTGAAACCAATGGCCTTGAGCGGTTGGAGAAGAAGAATGTCGAGACTGAGATTTTGGATGCGATCCGCCGTCTCCCAAAAAAACAGGCTCTAGCCGTTCTGATGCGGATCGTCCAGGATCAACCCTATGATTCCATCGCACAAGTCCTGGACTGCAGTGAAGTGACGGTGAGGATCCAGGTATCAAAAGGAAGAGCAACGTTGAACCAGTGGTTGTCACACCTAAATCCAACATCCGCTAAGGAGATAAAAAATGAGTCAGCGAAACAGGAATAATTCCCCGAACGGACCGGATAACGGGAAAGCAAAGGGTACACACATAAACCGTCTGCTCAAGCAGACTTTCAAAGATGACCTTCCTCCGTATGCGGAAAATGCCATGAAGAAACAATTGGTCCGATTCCGAACAAAAATGGATCAGGCGGAGACAGATAGAACCCGGGCAGAAAGTAAGGCATTCCGAGGAATTTCCTATCTCAGAGGTATCCGATGGGTTCATTTTCTGTTCAAAAAAGAAGTCTTCGTTGTGGTGTCTTTGCTGATGATCGTGCTGGGTGGTTTCATCCAGTCATCCGGATCGTCAAACAAGCTTGCAGAGAATTTATCAGTTCTCGGCACCTCGGTCGTGGTCTCAAGTCAAATGAGTCGATCCCAGTCTATGGAGTGCTCGATCCAGATGTCCAGAGAAAACGAGAAACCACTCAAATATTCTATTCAATGGCTCTCACCCAACCTGTCGAAGATCCAGGTCGAAGAATCCGATAATACGCCCCTTAAAACAATATGGCTTTCAGGGGAAGACATGGTCATTGCCGATCATGTGGCCGATACCCTGCGCAAAGAGAGACACCTAGCACAGTTCAGTGACCCTATGCTTCAGCCCATCGTCGGATACCTCGCACCCAAAGAACTTGTAGAGCGGATGTACGGAGAGTGGCAGCTCATACAATACCAGAAGGAGGAGTGTGGGCTGGGGATATTCACAGTGGCGCTTCCCAACGAGAGGGCAATTCTGGAAGTGACTGTAGATCTCTGCACTTATCTTCCTGTTACCATCAAAAAAATTCTTTCTGCGGAAGAACGCGATGAGGAAATACTAGTTTTTGAAGTCCGGTACACATGGAACATCCGGCTTTCCCCAGAGCTCCTTTCCCCACAGTCAATAAAAGAAAGTCAAAAAGCGTGATAGATAGAGAATAATGCCAAAAGGAGAAGGACTATGACTCGAACCACAAATTCAAAAAAAATCTTGGTTGTTTTCGCCAGGATATTGGTCGTCTGTTGTCTGGTATTTGCGGTGATCCTTTCCGGCAAGTTTACAGACTTAATGAGCGGTCCGGATTTTATTTTTGTACTTCTTGGTGGAGTCACGTTGACTCTGATGAGCTTTTCTTTCAAGGAGATCGGGTTGGCCTTAAAGCATACCTCTGGTCGTCCAGACTCAGCGGAAGAACAACGAAAGTCCGGATACTTCTGGGAAACAGCAGTACGGAATTTTTGGATGATGGGAGTTCTCGGAAGTGTTATCAGCTTTGTCATCGCGTTGGGAAACTCGGAGGGAGGAATATTCGGCATAGCAACCCGGATGTCGGCATCCTATTTATCCGCAGTATATGGGATGATCTTTGCCGTGATCTGTACTGTTCCCGCTTCGAAAATATCGGGGATTTTGAATAGACAATCAAAGGAAGAGAGACAAAATGTTCTTGAGGAATCAGAGGACATCAATATTCCATTTCTAAAATTTGAAACCGTGATCTGGTATGCCCTCTTTATCTTTGTTTTGGGATGGGCCATTTTTACTCCATTAATGGGAATGGCATTCGAAGGCCCGATCAAACCTCAGGATCTGTTCCTCCATTGGCCGTCTCTTCTCGTGGTGCTGGGTGGGACAATAGCGATCACTTTCTTCGTGGGGAATGCTGCGGCCGGACGGTTTTTCACCGTAGGCTTTGCTCTGACTGGATTCCTTGCAACTCTAATGGGATTCGTTCAGGCAATGTTTGGCTTCTCATCACGGGGAATCCAGGAGATCGCCGCTGCCATAACTTTTATCCTCTCGTCCTGTTTTGTTGCACTCCTGGGTATGATGTTGGTTGGAAATCCCCTGGAAGACCGCTCCGTTAAGGCTGGTAGAGGTCAAAAACCACTCACTCTAAGCCGGATCGCGTGGTTTGTTTTCCCGTTAGTGGTCCTCATCCTCTTATTCTTTACTTTTATATTGATTGTAACTCCGATACAGAAAGGATGAAGGAGTGAATGAGTGCATAGAAGTTCAGGAAGAACAATCCATGATTGTCCATCTGGCAATATTTCACGTTTGAGTCCATACAAGAATGCTGGTATAAATGGGATATGGACTGGGCTTGGATCGCATTTATGACACTAAAACTCACCAGAGCAAACCTCATTCGCATTAAAGAGGCCTATATGAAACTTGTGACTGCGAATCCAGAATTATCGGCGGCGGGTTTTTTAATCGTTGTGATTGTGACTGTGATCCTGATCTTAAAATACGCAAGGTCAGAATAGAGACTTCAGGAACTTTTCGCTGTGCAATTCCGTAAGTATCAATAGACGCAAAAATTCTATTTAGGAGGGCACATTGCAGAGTTCATCAGAGAAAACAAATTTAAAGTTATTGGTCACGTTAACTTTTATTCTTTTCTGGATTGTTGTTTCGGCGAGTGCAGACGCGGGAGAAGACCTCGAAAAAAAGTATGTTCCCATTTTGGGAGATTACTCATTTGATATGAGCAGCCAGGGTTACGGAGTTCTCAAGATCACTTTTTATGTGGAAAACGAAAAGCTATTAGCGATTACAGAAGTCTCGAGCACTCCCGGACAGATGGAGCCTGTGGAGGGGAAAGATTTCGAATTCGCCATCGAAGACCCGGAGGAAGGCACGTACTCGATTAAATTTTTGAAAGACGACACCGGCAAATACACCAAATGTCACATTTTCAATGAGTCAATGGGGATGGATGTAATCGGAATGAAAGTCGAGTAAAAAAAGATTTCCGATCTGAATATTCCGCTCCTCGAGCGGACTCAAGGATCATTCCCGTCCCTGAGGGTGACAACCATAACAGGAATGACTGTTGTACGAATACCCGGGCACATTTTGATGTTTGTTATCCATCCGCGTTTTGTCGTGGGCGTGGCAATTGATGCATGAGAAGTCGCGATAGTTTGCCGTAAGGTGGCAGTCCGTACAATCCCACTGCGAATGTTTTCCGGATTCTATGGGGAAAGAGTGATCGAATCTCGCCTGAGACCAGAAAACGTGAGAAGAATAATGACAGAATTCACAATCTGTGGGGAAACCCGCTGTCTTATGGTTTGGATCCTCGGCGGAATCATAATCCTCCCGGTGGCAGTTCACACATTCTTTGGGCATATTTAGATTTTTCACGTGGCACTGAGAACAATCGAGATCCGTATGAGCACCCTGCAATGGAAAGGATTGGTTGTGGGAAAGATTAGCGTTTTTCCAGCTCACTGCATCTGTTCCATGACAGACCTCACAGTCGGTATGAAAGCCTAGCTGTTTGTGATCTGGGTCTTTGGCGCTGAGATAATCCTCCAGATGGCAAAACACACAGACAGATGGTAATCCTTCATACTGGCCGCTGCTATGGCAGGCGGAACAATCGACCACAGCATGTTGGCCCTTCAAAGGAAAAGAATCATGGTTGAACTTCGCCCCTGCCCACGACACAGCCTGTATTCCGTGGCACGCCTCGCAGTCGAAAGGATAATTCAACTGCTTGTGGTTAGGATTCCGGGCGCTGTTATAGTCCTCTCTATGGCAAAACACACAATCTGAGGGCAGCCCCACATATTGGCCGCTACTGTGGCAATCGGAACAATCAGCCACACGATGTTTGCCGTTCAGAGGAAATGTAGAATGCGTGAAAACCGCCCCTGCCCAAGTGTTGGCATTTGAGCCGTGACAGATCTCACATTCTGTTGGAAAGCCCGAGTCCCTATGATCAGGATTACTCGTGTCGTCATAGTCTCTCTGATGACAGAAGACACAGTCTGATGGTAGCCCACTGTACTGGCCACTACCGTGGCAATCGGAGCAATTGGCGATCGTGTGCTGCCCGGTCAAAGGAAACGCGTCGTGAGAAAAGCGGGCTCCTTGCCAGCTGCTGTTGTTAAAATGACAGAGTCGGCACTCGGTCGAAAACCCTGCGGCAATATGATCGGGATTATCAGATGTTCGGTAATCATTTTCATGACACGCGAAACAGTCAACCGAAGCCCCGATAAAACCCGTCTCTCCATGACATTCGACACAATCCAGTGTCCTGTGGACACTTTCTAAGGGATATCCAGTGGCGGCTTCATGATTCCATTTATTCGGCGCCACGTTTTTCCATGCGAAAGGCTCGTGACAGTCGGCACAATGAGTACCCAACCGGAGTTCATAACGATCGTCCTGCCTTCGTTCCCAGTGACAAACTTCACATGTTGTGGGCGTCCCTTCAAAAACTCCATCAAGATGACACTCTTTGCATGAGACCGTACGGTGTTTTCCGACGAGGGGAAAATTTGTCCGGTCATGGCTCTCGGCACCCCACTGCACCGCTTCCTGTTTTCCTCCTAATCCGGCGTTTTGTCCAGAAAACCAAATAAAAAGAACGATAATAACAACAACCGGAAGGACTCGTCTTAAACCTTCCAGGACCTGGATTCTTGCTTCCTTGCTCATCTCGATCTTACCTAAACTCCATGACATCTCGTTTTTCCGGTCTCAATTCCTTAAAATTAATCTCACAAAAAATAAATGTTGCTTGGATTCTTCCTGTAGAAAATACTCATACTCCAACGACGCTGCAAATAAACGCGTGATGGGGATAAAAAATTGCGTTGTAAACGTCTTGTAATCATTCAAACGGATAACTTGAGGCGTTTCGTTCCTGTTATCATAACGGACTCCATTAAACGTGTTGGAAAAACTGCCATGCCAGGAGACTCTCCCAAAATCTTTGCTCAAAGCCACATAGTAGGAATCGGATTCAGACATCTCCCCACGATTCCACGCATAATTTCCGTAGAGTGTCACTCCTGATTTCAATATATCGCCGGCAGAACTACCAAATCGCCAGGTATGGTTGCGAATTTTCAAGTCTTTCTGTTCACTCTCCATGCGTGAGACATAGAGGCGCAGACTCCGTATGGGTTTAATACTGAGACGCAAACCGTATTGGCTGGAATAGTAGAAGCGTTCGAGCTCCGTGTCGTTGAGGGTGGGATCTTGCGACCTCTCGAGGATGTAACGGTGGTAGTCGAGTCCTTTGCCCGAACTGTAGAACGCCGTCATGTCCACTGTGCGAGAGGGATCCCAACGCACATTCGCAAAAACACGTGATAATCGATCTTCACTCCGCACGTTGGATGCGAGCTCATACTCCAAATTGCCGTAGAACGTCAGAGTTTTCACAAACGGAAACATCGTTCCCGCATAGATATACTGTCGCTCTGTGGACCCCGAATACCTGAGTTGATTGTAGCTCAGAGAAAACCGTCTTCCATAATTTCCTTGATACCGGGTGAACACACCATATTTCCGATAATTATTTTCCAGACGATTGACGTAAATGCTCGATTCCAGGCCTCCATATCCTCCCAAGAGTAGGTCCCGGCTGATCTTATATCCAACAACTCCACCCAAAAGCTGCCCGATCCCTGCCGTATCATAAAGGTTCATCTGTCCCAGCGAAAGAAAAAGAGGGCTTCCCTGTTTATCGAAGAGGATGCGGGCATCATAGAGGATGACCCGATTCCCTCTTTTTTCGCTCAGCCTCAATCGGTCCCGTGTATCCAGGAGGAAGGTCCATCCTTCACCGCGACGATTGACCATCTCCAGCTTCAGCCGGGTAGAGAGTTGGTGAAAAAAGTCGCTTCCCTCATACTGCGCACCGAACCAGTCGAAATAGAGTGCACCTCTCAGATAAAAATCCTTCTGGTTTTCCTGTCCGGCCGATCCTAAAACCAGAACACACAGGAGAAAACAAGGGGCAAGGCACCAGAGTTTTATATTCACCTTGTTTTCCTCCCCCATATTTCCACTCGCCAGTTATTCCGGCCGTGACAGGCCTGACAGTTATCCTGCCGTCCTGGATGTTGCGGTTCGTGGCAGGAAAGACAGCGGGAGTCTTTCATGAGATAGGAAAACGCAGTTTTTCTGGGAAAGGAATTCTCCTCTTTATGGCATGTGAGACAACTGGTGACTGTTTTATGCTTCCCCAAAAGGGAATATCCTGTTTCCTCATGGTCGAAGTCATCGACATCCAGATCCACCAGCTTCGTTTCATCGCCCTCATGTTCTGTGTGACAAACGGCACAATCTTCGGCTTTATCCCGGTGGAATCCACGATTGGCTGATATTCGCGAGGCCATCTCCTGATGACAGGTCAGGCATTTTTTGGGAAGAACTTCCAGGTCATCGTTATGACATTGGCCACAGTTTTTAAGTCCAGGAGAATCTTTGTGAGCGGTGCTTAAAGGGCCCGGAGCATCATCGACGGTATACTGCTGTAGAGACCAAAGGAAAGCTGCGCATAGAAGCAGGAGGGCAGGCAAGAGGCAGTTTAAAATCTTTGCTATATGTTTCATTTGAACGATCTTTAATCTGAACTATTCATAAAAAATGTCGATTAT
>CAZIMJ010000126.1:0-31061 GCA_964540205.1 uncultured Eubacteriales bacterium
TGTTCCTCCCGATATCTACGCATTTCACCGCTCCACCGGGAATTCCGTTCTCCTCAACTATCCTCAAGCTGAGCAGTTTCGAAGACAGTTCCGAGGGTAAGCCTCGGGATTTCATCAACGACTTGCTCAGCCACCTACACACCCTTTACGCCCAGTAATTCCGAGCAACGTTCGCCCCCTCCGTATTACCGCGGCTGCTGGCACGTAGTTAGCCGGGGCTTCCTCTGAGGTTACCGTCAAACCCCCGAAGGGGTATTCTTCACCTCTGACAGGAGTTTACAACCCGAAGGCCTTAATCCTCCACGCGGCGTCGCTGCGTCAGGCTTTCGCCCATTGCGCAAAATTCCCCACTGCTGCCTCCCGTAGGAGTCTGGACCGTGTCCCAGTTCCAGTGTGGCCGTACACCCTCTCAGGCCGGCTACCCATCATTACCTTGGTAGGCCATTACCCCACCAACTAGCTAATAGGGCGCAAGCTCATCCCCAAGCACCCCGAAGGGCTTTGACTCTGAAAGCGTTTGCTTCAGAGTTTCATGCGGTATTAGCCCCGCTTTCGCGGAGTTATTCCTCACTTAGAGGTAGATTACTCACGTGTTACTCACCCGTTCGCCACTCTCCTTAAATGGCAAGCCACTTAAGGATCGTACGACTTGCATGTGTTAGGCACGCCGCCAACGTTTACTCTGAGCCAGGATCAAACTCTCCAGTTATAATAGAACTCCCGAAGGAGCTCTAATCGTAACTAAAATCTGACAATGCGAATCGATTGAGGTCGCTCTGCTTTTTGTTTCAAAGATCCGTTTCTTTCTATCCTAGAAAGAAAAATTGCATAAAAAGCTACCACCACAACTTAAAAAAAGTATAGAAAGCAGCTTAGAAGCTTACATATAATAGAGAGTATTTTTTGAAAAGTCAAGACTTCTCCGGTCTTTTTTGTAAAAAAAATTTCCGATTTTCCTAAACTGCCCAAAAAAGGGGACAGGCTACTTTTTACAGGGGTAATAAAAAAAGCAGCCTGTCCCCTTTATATGTAGGGACCGTTTCCCAAACGGTCCATTCTAGGAACGGACCCTACATTTAATACATGGGGATAGTCAGCTTTTCTATTGAAGTTTCAGGTTTTCGAGAATTTTCTTGATATCAGGCTGGTCGGAATTGAGTTCGAGGGATTTTTCCCATACACGAACGGCCTCTGCGATGTGACCCAGTGCCCTGTGACACTGACCCTTAGCATTCAAGATCTCATAATTCAATCCCTCATGTTCCATAAACGTCTGGTAAAAAACGATGGCCTCATCATACTCCATAAGCCCCTGCGAAGCCCTTCCCAGAGATACATAAAGCGCATAGTTCTCGACCTCTCTGCTTAGGAATGGCTTGAGTATATCTTTGATCATTGCAAACTCTTTAGAAACAAAAAGAACTTCTGCATATCCTAATGCGAAATCCAGCGAGTCTCTGTCCCTCTGGTAGGCCTTGTCCAGTTCTATGCGAGCTCGTTCCACTTCTCCTACATTCAGAAGTTGTGTCCCTAAAAGGTATGAGTAAACCGCATCATCTTCCGAATCTATTTTTTTT
Source organism: uncultured Eubacteriales bacterium (assembly GCA_964540205.1). Classification (GTDB taxonomy): domain Bacteria; phylum Acidobacteriota; class Aminicenantia; order Aminicenantales; family Aminicenantaceae; genus WTAW01. Next base: position 1,578 of record CAZIMJ010000126.1, read on the forward strand.
GCGTTTATCCAGGCACGGGATAACGGCGACTCCATCACATAAAAATCCTCGTGTGTGGACAGCACTTCATTTCCATTTTTATCCTTGAGGACGACTTTTGCTGTGTAGATGCCAGGTTTATAATCTTCCAGAGGAAATCGAGCTAAAAATTCGGATTTCTGGGGATAGGTCCTTGATTTTCGTGTTTCCTCATGGATCTTTTTTTCATCACGATAAATCCCCCAGATCAGCGTTGCTCCTGCACTCAACGCCTGCCCGAACTCATAGAACCGGAAATACAACTCAAGTATCTCTGAAGGAGAAAAACGGTTATCCAGGCTGGGGATCAATCGCATACCCCTGATCTGAAAGGCTGTTCTTGATGCATCCTTAACCTCCTGGACATCATATGCTAAAAGCAGAGAGCTCATTCGGAGAGCACCTGATGGTTTGGGTATGACGATCTCCTTTTCAAAAGACGTGAATTCTTTGGACACCACATTTTCCAGAAGGCAATTGAATCTGTAATGCCCCGGAATCAAAGGAAAAGAATCCTGGATAGTCATGGGTCGTGAGTTGACCTCAGGAATTTCATTTCTGGTAAATTCCATGGGATAGGATTTCGTATACTGAAATACCGTATTCCCCTCCAAATCTGATATTCTTCCCGAGAGATTGATCTGCGAATAGAACTTGTTTGCGTATGTATCGAGAGAAAGGATCTCGGGTTGGATCGCATAGTGAACAAAATCAACACCATTAGCATCCTTAAAAATTTTCACAATATTCAGATTTTCGATGTAATTGACAGAGTAATCCACCTCGACAGAAGTTCTTCTTTCCAAAAATTCAGTGACATATTTGTCATTGACTCTATGACTGGGATACTGATTGACATGCCCCAATATTTGATTTGACTTGGTGGGATCGGCCGAGGATCCATGGGGGAGGAGGGTTAATGAGGCCTGAGCAAGGTCTGGAGATATCTTGAATAGGATCCCATACACTGCACCTCCAAACGCCTGGTCTTTTGTTGACCCCCCGAAAAAACTTGCTTCCGCATCAAACTGCGGCCGGCCTGGATCCCATGGGACCTCGGACGTCTTCGGGCTTAAAATATTCGGTCCATCAGTCAGGGGATCGTAGAGGATAAAATCCCCGCCTCCAAATTTCTTATAAAACATGACATGAAAAAAAGGTTCAATGCGATGCGATTTTGCCCCCTGATAATACCAGAGCTCGATGGGATAGATATCGGGATTATTGAACCGCTGCCTATTGATCGGTGGGCCCAGGATGATATAAATGCGCCCTCTGTCTGTTTTCCATCCAGGCTTGCTGGTCCCCCGGCTGAACAATCGGTCCGCAACGGCTAGCCTATGGTAGTGCTCCTCCCTGAATTCATTCCGGGGAGTTCCAGGCGATGGATCCCTGTGTCGCCAGAATTCTCTGATGAGGAGGTCTCGCTGTCTGTCATTCTCGAGTTGCAAGAAGGCAGATTTCTCCTTGGGAGTGATGAGGTAGAAAACATCCTTCTCGAGCCAATCTTTGTATTTTTGAGTGAGTTCAGGGTGATCTTCAGCTTCGGGAAAGACAGGAAAAGCCAGCGCCTGACAAAGAAAAATAGAGAGAATAAACCATCTCACTATCATCGGAATACACAATTATAATTATAGCACCTGGAAGAATTATGTAAACCTGCTAAGTCATTGTCGATCGTGAAAACCAGGCCGGAGAAAATGGCCAGCTATGTGGGAATTAGATAAAAGGAAACTTCCCAAAAAGGAGAGCAACCTCCAATAGATTCAGTCGATTCAGGGATATTGAGACCTATTGGCTGAGTTGCAGATTCAAATTCGCGACGATCTCAGCGAGTTTCTCGATGACTTCCTCAATCTCTTCTGGTGGGAAAAGATCCCAGTCTCCCGTACACTCTTCTTTAGCTTTTTCGAGAGTATTGATGGCTACTTCGAGAATCTCTATCATCCGTTCGCAGGCTTCTTCCTTCTCACCCATCTTAAAAGTCCTCCTTCAGAATGAACATCTATCTATCTTAATAGAGATTCTTTACTATGTTTGTCAAGTGTAAAAATCACCTTGACAAAGGAATAGAATCCATCCCCTATCTAAGAATAGTATCCGATCCGCTCTAAAGTGTAGGGTCCGATCCCCGAGCGGACCGATAGGTGTAAACATCCGTAATCTTAAACTCCTCTAGAATTTCACAGATTTGAAACCACTGTTGACGCATATCGCCCTACATGTCCAGATTCCCCCTGAAATCCTCAACAATCAAAGATGGCACATCTCATGCAAACAGTTTCGTTATAGAGGGACGATACAAATGACTTTTTTTCTCACTTTTAAGGAAAAGAAAGGGATTGGGTTTTCCATGATCGAGCTTCTTATCGCCATGTCGATCACCAGTATCCTCATTCTTGGAACTGCACAATTGACTCTCCATTCTATTCACCTCAAACGTAAGAGTGATTGTCTTGTCAGGGCCGCAGAATTAGCGTCTACAACGCTCGAGTATTTCAAATCCCTCCCCTATGACAGTGTGGAACTGGAAGACGCTGAATACGAAGAAAGCATCGAAGATGAACGATCGAACCATCTGTTCTTTCGAGGTTGGACGATCCGGAGAGTTTCCGCGAGCCTGAAAAGAATCGAAGTGGATTGTTTTGCCAAAAATCATCCACGCAAAAGGATGCGAGCTGCCCTATTTTTTTCAAGAGAATTGGGATTCTAAACAAATGGAAAAAGCATGGCCTGTGCACGGTCCATTCCCCGAATGGACCGTGCCGGTAGTGATGCAGGGCCAATTCCATGGGCCTATTGTTAATTATAGTCAATAAAAGTCAATATAAGACAATTAATGAAAGATATTTTAAGATTATGGCTAAAACAAAGACAAAACGCTCCAATGCAGGCTTCTCCCTAATCGAAAGCCTGCTCAGCCTCTCGCTTTTCCTTTTTATCCTTGTCTCCAGCCTAGTATTTTTCATCTCAACACGGAATCATTTCTTTGATCTTAAAGACGAACAGGAAGTCAATCAGGCGGCATATGCAACACTGGATAAGATTCGGCTGGACTTGTGTGAGAGTGGTCGCGGCCTGATCGCTCCGCAGTCTGTGGGATTAATCGAAGCGATTCATGCGAGTGGCAATGTCCTGATCATTCAGAGTAAGGATAAGGACATTCTTCTTGGAAACGACCTCGTTGCAGGCCAAACCTTTATCCCGCTCGTATCAACCGCAGGGATAAAAAAAGGTCAGAAACTGTGCATCACTGATCCTGAAAAAGGCGAGGTAAAAACAATCATTTCGGTCAATAAACAAGGGCTCACACTCAGCTCTGCATTGAATTCGTCATACGCAAAGGATAATGCAACAGTCGCTCTCATAAGAACAGTGTCTTTTTATCTTGATACTGACAGCGGAATCTTGCGTCGAAAGGTTAACGCCAGCCCGGCTCAACCACTCCTTGAGGAAGTGGACTCTTTTGACTTTGCCTATGAAGCGATATCCAACATCGTCTCACTTAGCTTGACACTCACAACAAAAGAGGAGAAAGAGTATGAGACTTCCATCTTTCCAAAAAATATGGCGCTGGTTTCAGCACAATAAACCCTCAAAAAGCTCGCAAAAGGGAGCCATGACTCTCGTGTCAGTCTTACTATTCATCGTATTTTCCACCCTTGGATTGGGTATGATCTACCTGTCCCAAGTCTATCTCAAGATGAGTGCATTCAAGAAAAATTCAATAATCCTCGATTACGCCTCAGAAAACGGCGTCAAACAAGGTTTTGACCAGCTTGTGCAATTGCTCTCCTTAAAAAGCTCTCCTTTTGTCATCACAGAGGAGAGGAGAAGTGAGTTACAGAGTGACGCAATGGGAAAAGGAATGGATACTGTCGTAGAACTCCTTGAGGAGGAAATCCCTCTGACACGTGTCGAAACCTGGGAAAATTTAAGGTGGACATCTATAACAACGTTCTTTCTGCAAAAATTCTATGACTATGAGGACTATTTCCGCGCAATCTATACGGGACTCATCGATTCTGAAGGAGCGATCGAAAATTTCAGACAGGTCAGATATTCGAGTCTGGAGACGGCACTGGAGATAGCCATTGGTAACATTCCTCTGTCAACTATCCCTTTACTTGTGGATAAGAACCTCACGCAAGGTCAAAAAGAAAACTTCTTGTCACAGAACAACATCAACCTCGCCACAGCTGGAAAAAGTCCTCTCCCCCCTCACACAAGTTTTTCTCAAGGAGAGCTTCTTCCTCAGGATGCTCTCCCTCAGATCAACGAAGCTCTGAAGATTAAGATCTTTAGCCCTCAAGACCTATCGACAACACAGCTTCGGGCGGCGCTTGGGTTGGAGCTTTCGAATGATCCGGTTCCAGATGGCGTTTACCTTATCAAGGACGATTTAGGCCTGGGAGGGATTTACGTAGAGGGAGATCTTTTGGAAATGATACTCGCCATCAAGTACGAATTCCAGGTCATATCGTTTGTGATGGAGGCTGGCCAATGGACTCTTTGGTTCAGCCCGACTGACGAAAAAACAATTTTTCTCACACCCACAGAAACTCAGAATTTTGATCTTGCTCCTCGTGGAATCATCATTGTTGACGGAGCGATTCAATCACTGGGTGGGGGCATAATCGATGCATCCGGCGTCATAACCATGGTCAAAGACCAGGAGATCCCTTGTGTTCTTCGTGGGGTCAGCCTCAGCATTATCTCCTCTGATGAAATAACTCTCTCCTCACATCTGATCCATGAGGGAGTCGATTGGCAGGATGGTGTTCCCTACATCAAAGACTCGAACTCCCAGCTCCATATCTTTGCCGCCGGCCAGGATTTTGAAGGGAAGGGAGAAAGCGCCGGGCAAATCGTGATGAGCGCAGATTCACCAGAAAACATGAAGATTCAAGCTTCATTGACTGCATCGGGACAGGGGGTCACTTTTGAGGGCAATGAAAAAACTGCTCATCTCTTGGGAAGCCTCCAAACTACGGATTACGAATCAAACGGCAATGAACTCAACATAACTTTTGACGAAAGGCTCACCCATAATGAGGAATATCTTCAAAATGCACCAAAGACCGCTCTGCCAGTGATCCATCTCTCATCCTTCAGAATTTTGGAATGGAGGGAATATGAATAAGCGCACATGCGGTTTTTCACTCATCGAAGTTGTTATATCCATCGCAATTCTAGGTCTCATACTCGCACTCCTTTCCCATTCCTTTACAAATCAGGCACCCAAATATCAGCTCAAAAAGGCAACATGGGAAATCTATTCACGTTTGAACTATGCCCGTTACAAAGCCATTTATAGAGGAACGAAATACAAGGTGAGCTTCGAATCAACCTGTTATGTGCTAGAAATATTTGACGAACTCAAAGGTGAATGGAGAACTGAACAACGGAGCTTTCTCGATGGAGTGACAATCACAGCCAACAACTCGCCCATTTTCCACCCAAGAGGAACCGTCTCCAATCTGGCATCCATCACAGTACAAAACTCTCGGGGACAATACAAAATCAGCATTGCCATCTCCGGCCGCATCAAAGTAACTGAAATGTAGGGTGCAGTTCTTTGTGGGGACCTATTATTATCTCTCGAAAACCACCTTGCCATCCACAATCGTATAGGTCACTTCTGTTTTCAGGATATCTGCCTCCGGAATCTCGATCAGATTCCTATCAAAAACCGTAAAATCTGCCAGTTTTCCTGCCTCGATCGATCCACGGATATCGCCCTCAAATGCCGCAAACGCATTGTTAACGGTAAACGCTTTGATAGATTCTTCTACCGAGATCTTCTGCTCTGGAAACCAACCTTCCTCAGGAATGCCTTTCAACGTCTTCCGCGCAACAGCCGCATAGATCAGATACTTCGGATGCATGTGGTAGAGGGCCGCACTCGTTCCCGGCCAATCCGAACCAAAGCTCAACATGGCGCCATTATCCAGCAGCGACTTAAACGCATAGGCTCCTTTGCAGCGCTCATGGCCGATTCTCTCTTCCATCCAACGCATGTCATCGGAGAGGTGATAGGGATTGATTTCTGCGATCACGCCCAATGCCTTGAACCTTGGAAAATCCTGAGACCGAATAACCTGGGCATGGATCACCCGAAATCCCGCTAAATCCACGCCTTCGTTGTGCAAGCGCTCATAAAGGTCGAGCATCTCTGCCACACCCCGCGTTCCGATCGCATGCACGTTAGGGACAAAGCCACCCTCGATTCCGACCTTGATCAGGTTGTACATCTTTTCCATGTTCCGTGTTTTGTATTCCGGGGGGTCATCCGAGGTGTGCCTTCGCCAGTGCCCGTAATTATCGGGCTGATCATTATAAGGCTCATAAAAAAGTGCCCCATGCGTTCCCATAATGCCGTCGATGTATCCCTTGAGTGCACCATACCGAAGCCACGAACATTTCTCCTTGGTCCTCGGATGGAGGCCCATGGTGAGGCCTTGCTCTTTGAGCTCTGCACCTCTTGCCAAATCCGGACGCAACCACACACGACAGGTCAACTCACCATTATCCTGAAGTTCGATAAAACGTTTGGTTTGGTCCGGTTGGGCAATATCATGGATCTCCACGATTCCCGATTCCCTTAAAGCTTTAAGTGCAGCACGGTTTTCATTGAGCATTCTGTTGTGCGATTTCGGCTTCACAGAGGCTCTCATCTTATCAAAAGCGGGAGAAGGATTAAGTATCACGCCTGTCGGTTTTCCATCTTTGCCAAGCACCATCCCTTTAACTTTCCCATCCTCTAGATCTGCGGCTTTGAGGGCAGCTGTATTGGCCAGCCATTCCTTATAATCAAAACGGCAGAGGAAACAGGGATTATTGGTCGTCAGATCATCGATCATGGAACGATTTGGGCGCCACGGTTCGGCTTTCTCCGATCCCTTCTCACCGGCATCACCCAGAGCCCACTGCTCATAAGCCCCCCAAAGACCTCTAGTGATCCACTCGCCATCATCCAGAATTCCAACCACACGGCCGATCTCCTTGCGCAATCCTTCCTCATCGGACACCATCATCAAGTTCGCATCGATTATCAATCCGCCAGCCGCATTAAAATGGACGTGACTATCGATGATTCCCGGCGTCACAAACTGACCCTCCAAATCAATCACTCTAGTCTCATCATCTATGTACTTTTTCGCTTCTTTATCATCCTGGCAAACCGCTGTAATCTTATTCCCCGTCATAACCAACGCTTTTGCTGTCGGATTCGCCTCATCAACTGTCCAAATATCCCCGTTGAGCAGAACTAAATCAGCAGGTTCGGGCTTTTGTGTGCATGCCATTAAACTAAAGAAACAGACAGCACAGATTAAAGCAAAAAACGCGCATAAACCGGCTTTGGAACTCTTTCTCATGATTCCTCCTCCATCCATAATCTCTGTATTGAAGACTCGATTAGGACCAACCGATTATATCCTCGAAAATAAATTTTTGTCAAAAGGGAATGACCCCAAATTTAGGAAACAATATTTGTTCTTATATCTGTATCTGTTCTTATATTTGCGCTCTCATCTTAATTTAAAATGACCTTACAGGCAAACCAAGAGTTTTTATTATCTCATTACGATCTCATTACGATTGACCCTTCGTTTGCGCTGTGATATAGACTACACCTTATCATTAAATAAAAATGGATTTTTTTTGCTTTAGGTTAGAAAATGAATTTTGGAGGGGTGTCATGAGAAAAACAGTCTTGCTTTTTTTCGTCTTTATTTTGCTTTTTGTATCTGCCTTGTTTGCGCAGGAACCATATAAGCTCCCACCCAAAGAGGTAGTCGACATTGTGACAGCCGCACCATCGCCACGCGCATCCATGAGTCCATGTGGAGAATACATTATGCTTGTTACCTATGAGGCCATGCCATCGATCGCCTACATGTCGCAGCCTCTGCTCAGACTGGCGGGCACACGAATAACACCACTGAATAACAGCCAGCAGCAGACGATGTTTTACACAAGCATCATCATCAAGAGAATAAAAGATGGCATAGAAACAACGGTTGCTCTTCCAGAAGGGATCAAACTCGGCTTTCCCCGCTGGTCTTTTGATGGGAAATGGATCGCGTTTACCAGATACCTTGAGAACGGCGTTGAGCTCTGGGTAACAGACCGCGCCACAGGAAAAGCCAAAGCCCTCACCGGCCCGGTCGTAAATGCCACTGTGAGCTCCGGATTTACTTGGCTTCCCGACAACCAACATCTCCTTGTCCAAACCATTGTAGAGAATCGAGGGCCTGCTCCAGAAAAACCCGCAGTACCCATAGGCCCAAACATCCAGGTCACAGAGGGAAAATTTGCGAAGGTCTGGACCTACCAGGATCTCTTAAAGGATCCTTACGATGAAAAACTCTTCACGTATTATACGACCTCGCAACTCGTAAAAATCAATGCACAAACCGGGGATTCCCAGATGTTTGGAAAGCCCGGAATCTACATGGGCCCGGATCCCGCACCTGATGGAAAACACGTCCTCATCCATAGGATCAAGAAACCCTACTCTTATGGAGTTCCTTACTTCTACTTCACCCACTCAAAAGAAGTATGGAATATGAACGGGGAGCTTGTCCATTTGGTGGCCGATATTCTGCTAGCCGATGATGTCCCCATGCGCGGCGTTCCTAAGGGCCCACGGAGTATGGAGTGGCGAGCGCTACATCCAGCCACCCTGATCTGGGTTGAGGCCCTGGACGAGGGAAATCCCGACAAAGATGTCCCCCACCGGGACAAGGCCATGATGCTTTCCTTCCCCTTCAAAGACGAACCCAAGGAAATGCTTAAAACTCAATACCGCTATGATGGAATTGTCTGGATGGAAACCTTGGGTGAGGCCCTCCTCACAGAATACGACTGGAAAAAGCGATGGAGGACGACTTACCACATCAACGTCGATGATCTCAAGAAAACCCATAAAAAGATCGTAGACCTCAGTATACATGATAGTTACAACGACCCAGGTTATCCTGTTTTCACAGTCACGCCAAAGGGTGAATACCTCATTATCAAGGAAAATGATTGGATTTATCTCGATGGAAACGGTGCCTCCCCCCAGGGAAATATGCCTTTCTTGGATAAACTCAATCTTAAGACAATGAAAAAAGAAAGGATGTTCCAGTGCAGCGAAAATAGCTACGAAACATTCATCGATTTTGTCGGGAAATCTCGAAAAAATATCATCACAAGTTATGAATCCAAAACTGAACCTCCAAATTATTATGTGTTCACACTCAAGAACAAGAAGAGAGAGGCGCTCACAGATTACAAAGATCCAGCACCCCAGATGACAGGATTGAAAAAGCAACTCGTTAAGTATGAAAGAGATGACGGAGTCGCTCTTTCCGGAACACTTTATCTTCCTCCAGATTATAAGGAAGGAGAAAAACGCCCGCTTGTTGTTTGGGCTTATCCGCGGGAATTCACCGATGCTAAAGTGGCAGGACAGATCCGGACCTCACCGAACAGATTCACATTTTTTAGAGGAATATCCCAACTTTTTTTCCTCACTCAAGGATATGTTGTTTTGGACGGTGCGCAAATGCCCATTGTCGGCGATCCCAAAACAATGAACGATACATTTGTCGAGCAGCTCGTTGGAAGTGCCAAAGCCGCCATTGAAAAGGTGGATTCCATGGGTTATATCGATCCCAAACGTGTGGGTGTCGGAGGGCACAGTTATGGTGCATTTATGACGGCAAATCTGCTTGCACACTGCGATCTGTTTGCAACAGGTGTTGCACGGAGTGGCGCCTATAACAGGACGTTGACACCGTTTGGATTCCAGAATGAGAGGCGAACCCTCTGGGAAGCCCCAGAAATCTATTTCAAAGTATCCCCATTCATGCATGCGCATAAGATCAACGAGCCTATTCTCCTCATCCACGGTGAGATCGACAACAACTCGGGGACCTTTCCGATACAATCCCGGAGGCTCTTCCACGCACTCAAGGGCCATGGGGCAACAGTTCGGTTGGTCTTTCTCCCGCATGAAAGCCACGGATACAGGGCAAAAGAATCTATCCTGCATGTCTTAGCTGAACAGATCGAGTGGTTTGATAAATATGTAAAAAATAGAACACAATGAGATGTAGGGTCCGTTCCCCGAATGGACCGTTCCGAACGCCCGGATTCGACGATAGTGTAGGATTCGTTCCTTGAACAGACCGCAAGAGGAATGTTTTTTTGTATAAAAATAAAATAAGGATGAATTTTTAAGGAAAATTAAAATGATAGAGCCAAAATGTGCGACATGCAAAACCAAACTGTGCCTCCAAGGCATAACGGACGAAGAGCTGTTACCATCATACTGCCCGACAAAGAATTTCAGAAAATTAATCGAGGATGTGAAGGAAAAATACCAATCCGAAGAACTAGTGAATTTTTTTCAAAGTTCTGCGCTGCTTGAGAAGGAATGTTATGATTCGAAAGCGGCGAGAGAGGAAGGGCGCATTGTTCCGCTTCGGCCCCGAATCAAGGAAATCGCAGAATTTGCAAAAAAGATCGGCGCAAAGAAAATAGGACTGGCTTTTTGTAGTGGCCTCCACGACGAAGCAAGCAGAGCCAACAAAATTCTCGAAAGTCACGGATTAGAAGTGGTCTCGGCGATGTGTAGTTGCGGTGCCATCGACAAAACAGAAGTTGGACTGTCCGAAGAATATAAGATCCGGTCTCCGGAAAATTTCGAGGCCTCCTGCAATCCCTTGATGCAGGCGGAACTTCTCAACAGAGCAAAGACTGCATTTAATGTCTTAGTCGGCTTGTGTGTAGGGCATGACATGCTGTTTTCCAAATATTCCGAAGCTCCTGTCACAACACTCATCGTCAAAGACAGGCTGACCGGCCACAATCCCGTCATCACTCTGTACTCGAGGTATTTTCGGGATATTGTGTAGCGTTTCATTTAGAAAGTAGCAGGCCATTCGAGAAATGACTCCTCCCTATTTCCTGTCTTAAACTGAATTAACCGTTCCCAGACGACTAAAAGAATAAGAAGCTTTGTATATATTTAGAAAAAACAATGAATTTTGATCTGTTGAAGATGACCGACAAAATATATAGAATATTATTGCTTGAAGCCTTAATCATGAATCCATAAACCTGGATACAAGGAGGGAACTGTGAAAAGAACATTCTTCACTTTAACGATTTTCTTGATATTATCCACCGTAATGTTATCGGCTAGCCATTCTACTGCAGCGGGCCAAAGAATTAGAGTCACGCTTAAGGAAATTACTCCCTTTTCCTATGTCAGTATCCGGCATCAAGGACCGTTATCTGAATTCGAGACAGCCGTTACCATCCTGATGAACAACCTCGGCAGCCAGAACATTGCTCCTGCAGGCAATATGTTTGCCATTATGCACAAGATCCCCAAGGAAGGCGAAGACATCACACTTGATTGGGAAGTGAGCTTCCCAGTTACGGCTCAGGTGTATCCCCAGCCTCCCTTGACAAAAGGAGTTTGGGAATTTACCGAAGTCGCTTCGGCTACTCATACAGGCCCTGCCTCATCCATCGGAGAGGCTGTGGATGAGGTACTCTTGTGGGTAGAAGAAAGGGGCTATTCTATGGCCGGCCCGATCGTCGCAGTTTTCCTGAACATCGGCGATCCCGATACAATCCCCAGTCGATTACAGACCGAGATCTGGGTCGCCATCCATAAATAAAAAAGGAAATAAAAGGGGACAGGCTACTTTTTCCAGAGGTAAAAGAAAAAGCAGCCTGTCCCCTTTTTTCTTTTAAAGAATGTAGGGACCGGTTCCCAAACGGTCCACCGTGCGGTCTGTTCGGGGAACGAATCCTACATTGTTCGCCGCTGCGGTCTGTTCGGGGAACGAACCCTACAAGCATTGGGATTGTCCTTTTTTTTAATTTAGTGCAAGACAAAATGAGATGCAGGAATTAAAATAGGGGATTATAAAATTTAAGGAGGAACGATGAATCGAAAATCCAGTTTTGGCCGAAGGTCTTTTTTGAAGAAATCTGCCGCCGTTGTGATCGGCGCAGGAATAGCAGCAGGTAGTGGTTGGGCTCAAACCGCTCAAGAAGAGGAAAAAGCTCCCTTAAAGATCAAAAAGTACCGCACCCTGGGACGAACAGGATTTAAGGTTTCCGACATCGGGGCAGGTTCCATCATGGACGAGGGAGTACTCAGCGCTGCTCTCGATGCCGGAGTGAATTACATAGATACTGCAGAGGAATACCCGGGCCATCACAAAATCGTGGCTAATGTGATGAAGGACCGCAACCGCAAATCGGTCTTCATCAGTACAAAACTGATCGTCACTGAGGACAAATCCAAAGAGGGATTTCTCAAACGTGCGCGCAAGTGTATCGAAGAGCTAAATATGGAATATGTCGATTGCATGATGATGCACAGTGCCGAAACGGTCGAATCCTTGAGCACTGAAGGATTCCATGCCGCTATGGACGAACTCAAAGCCGAAGGGAGAATCCATCATGTGGGCGTGTCCAACCACGGATCTTTCTGGTTCAAAGACCCAGAAGAAACTATGAGGAAGGTGCTTTTGGCCGCCGTTGAGGACGGCCGTTTTGATGTGTTCCTCCTGGCCTATAATTTTCTCCAGATGGATCAAGCTGAGGAAGTGTTAAAAGCAGCCCGCAAAAAAAATATTGGCACAGCTTTGATGAAAACTACGCCCGTGGCTCTCTATCACTCCATGAAATCTAGCGTCGAACGAATGGAAAAAGAAGGCAAAGAGATCGACCCACTCTATTTCGAAGGAGTGAAGCGATACGAAGACAAGTTAGAACGAGCCCAAGGATTCCTCAAGAAATACAACCTGCAAGACCCGAATGAGATCAAAGCGGCAGCTGTGAAGTTTGTTCTGGGCAATCCGGACGTCAGCACTGTTTGTTGTTCAGCGAAGACTTATGAAGATTTAGAAGGTTTTCTCAATCTCTCAGGGACTAAACTAACCAAGCCTGACCAAGCCAAACTGGATGCCTATCGACAAGGATGCGGAGAACTCTACTGCCGCCACGCCTGTGGCGAATGCGAACCACACTGCCCTCACGGTGTTCCGGTCAACACCATCATGCGCTATCACCACTATTTTATAGCCCAAGGCCGCGAGAAAGAAGCCATGCTCAAGTATGCCAAAATCCCCGGAGTGAAAGCTGACGCCTGCAGCACTTGCAGCGGCCACTGCGAAACTGCTTGCCCCTACAACGTCCCTATTCAGGGCAAACTCCTGCTCGCACACACACAACTCACCATGCCGTAAAGATACTTTGTCCTACTCGAAAAATCTGCAACAATATAACATTATATTGTGTCTTTTTTCTTACAAAATGGCACAATTTTTGCGCTTAACCATTTTCGCCAATAACAGCAGAAAATATGTGATTTCATGTAAAGTTCCTTTAATAAAGAGGACTGTGTAATTATTAAAGAGGCTCTAAAAAAGGAGATGTCGGTTATTTGATAAGTTTCTTAGAGCTTTAGGGAATCTCTAAAAATGAGAAAACATGGATTGGGGATTTTATTTATAATGATCTTTACCTGTTTTTCATTTTCGGGTGAGAAAATCTGGAAAAAATTCGAGATCGAACTCTACAGCGGAATATCCACAATAAATCCGGCCGACCTGAATCTCTGGTCGGACATGAATAAAAAGACCGACAAATTCTTCAACGACGATTTCTTTGACTACCGGGCATCACAGAACAGCAATTTTTCATACACAAAGATAACAAGTGAAAATATCCCCAGCATAAAAACCGCTCTTCTATTTGGCATTCGGCTCAAGTTCACATTCAACGATCACGTCGGAATTTCTTTGGGAATTAAACGATTGTCGAGAGAATACAACCGTGAAGTCTCGAGCGCATGGGCTTTTCCCTATGCTTACGGGGAGTATCAATACCGGATCGTTTATGATCCTTACATCCTTTCTATCCGTGGATATGTTTCCTCAATCGGAATTCATTTCCAAACGCCTCTGAAGGAGCAGTTATCAGCGGGAGGGTTTCTTGAAGGGGGGCCTTTAATTGGCAGGTGTACCCTAGGATATGACTACACAGAAGAATGGTACTCTAACGAGGAAAATCTTATCGATAGATCCTCCAATAGGTATCTCGAAGAGATCGGGAAAGGAACCGGATTTTCCCTGGAGGGAGGACTGAGAATATCCTTATCAATCGGGAAGTTCGCTCCTTTTTTTGAGGGCAGTTATGTCTATCAAAAGATAAAAAACCTTTCCGGCCCTGGGATTGAACAGACTGCATTCTTAGAGAGAAAATGGGGGGGAGAATGGGGGGTCAAACAATACACATCATCCAGGGATTGGGGAGAATTGAGTTACGAATATCCCAGCAATGATTGGGGAGGAACCGTTAGCAAGCACCGCGATTTTAATCTTGATCTGTCCGGGTTTCAGTTCAGGATTGGAATCGCTTACAGGTTTTAGGTGAACTTAAAGATTTTATGTGAAATTATTATGATAACCTCAAGGCTGAATCCAAACACTGGGAGTCATAAAAAAGAGATTAGTAAAAGAACACACCACAAGAAAGAGATGCGCAAGAACAAAACACCCAACCAGCCACTTTTTCTTTTTTTCATCGTACTACTTGTATTAACCGGGATTTCACAGGAACGGAAAAATCAGTTCAAATTCAATCCCCCGTCCGCGCTTAGGCCAATTGAACGAATTAGAACCGAAACACAACCCCCTTACCCTTGGCCAATTTCCGCCCCCGAAGCTCAAGGTTTGGACTCCGAAATTTTTGAGCATGCATTCCATATCGCCGAACATATGCCTTATCTTTACAGCGTGCTCGTAACCAGAAATGGATATCTCATCGGGGAGCGGTATTTTCACTTCCACACCCAAGACGATTCTCAGTCCATTCATTCGGTCTCCAAGAGTATCCTTTCCGCTCTCGTCGGTATTGCCATAGACAGAGCGTATATCCAGAGCATCCACCAGAGGGCCATGGATTTCTTCCCTGACCACGCTGAAACCGTCGTAGATCAAAGGTTCTTCGAGATCACCATCAGACAATTATTGACAATGACAGCGGGTCTCCCCCCAAACGAATCTTCCCCCGGCTTCAGAAATCCCTATGAGCTCGAAATGCTGGCCAGCCCCAACTGGATAGAATTCATCTTCAGTCATCCTCTGGATTTCAATCCCGGAGAAGAGTACCATTACTCCAATGCAGACACACATTTATTATCCGCCATAATCACCCGGGCAACAGGAATGAGTACCAAGGACTTCGCGGACAGATATCTATTTGAGCCCCTGAATATCTCGGTCCGAGATTGGGAGCAAGATCCAGAAGGGTATTACACTGGAGGATTCAGGATGTATTCCACCCCTCGGGATATGGCCCGGTTCGGAGATCTCTATCTCCACAATGGATCTATCGATGGCAGACGAATCCTGTCTGCGCAGTGGATAAGGGACTCCATCCGTTTCCAAGTCCCGGCTGATCAATTCGGGTATGGATATCTATGGAGGTTGTACAATATCTTCGGCTACAACTGCTATTTTGCCTGGGGATATGGCGGTCAATTCATCATGAATATTCCGGAACTTGATATGGTCGTCGTTACGATCACCCTCCCTAATCCCGTAAGGCTGGATTCTGGATTGCACGCCGATTATATATTCAAATGGATGGTCCACCACCTTCTTTCCCCCATTTATTCATCTCTTGGAGAGCCCCCGTATTGTCCTCTCGAGGCAAGCGCAAACAAGTACGAAAACCGCAGTCTCACACAGGTTGAGTACATAAACAATCTGAAGTGGCAGTTCAATCCCAGAAACTCTACGGTTAACGTGACTCGTTATCGAATTTATCAGTTAGACCACAGGATTTACGATCTCACAAATAACGATTGGTTTCTTCTCGATGAAGTTAGTGCTGGGACGCATGAATACTGGCATCCCGTGCAAGAGGTCGATCAGAAATATTACTATGCGATAACCGCAGTAACCGACGACAACAGAGAAAGCATCGCCGCTGTCGCCAACGCCCAATATCCCCAGAACAATCAGTAAAAAGGGATAAAAAGGGGACAGGTTATTTATGTAGGGTCCGCTCCCCAAGCGGACCGTTTGGGAAATGATCTCTCCATATTTCAAAAAAGCCTGTCCCCTTTTTCACCTTTTCTACTGAATTCAAGTCCCTTTTTGGCTCAGTAGAAACAATTATTAGCTTCACCGGGAAGTATAATTATGATAAAATCAGTTAAGCATCTATCCTATTATCTAAATACACAAAAGGGGGTAAGATGACAGACGATCTTCATAACAATCCTGGTGGAGAAGAAAAACGAATATATCCCCGAATGGATGTATTCAAAAAAATGACTTATCGGGAACTCGTGCCGTCAGGAGAAGAGGGTATTATTCAGGATATCAGCGAAGGTGGATTGTGTCTTCTCCTGAACAAGGAATTTGCTCCCGGCACAATTCTTGAAGTGAAGTATGAGCTTCAATCCCCAACTCCCAAACCCATCGAGTCGATCGCCAAAGTTGTCTGGCAGAAAAAAACCGACAAAGGAATGCTTACAGGAGTGCAATTTATCCCTTAATCCGAAAGCTAAGGACCTATTTTACGATGTAGGGTTCGTTCTACGAGCGTATTTCTCTAGATCCGATTGCGTCCTGTACTCCTTATAAAACTTCCAGCTTTCTTGCATACATAAATTTCCAAGTGCTGATTTATTCATTAGAACTTTGCTGTTGACACATCCTAATGATCTATGTTAACCTAATTGCATATAGTTAACATTAGTTAATTCTTAACAGATAAGTTAACATGTTTTAAAGCATTACAGCAGAGACCAACAGAGGACAAGATGAAGGAAAAAGAATATATAACAATCCCACAGCTTGCAAAATTACTGGGAATATCTCGAATAGCCGTGTATAAAAAAGTTAAAAATGGCGAGATTAAAGCCATAAAGATCGGGAGAATCCACGCCATCCCAAAAACCTATGTATCAGGAATCTTAGGGAAAGAAGTGAGTGAAAAAGCCAAAAAAGAAATTGATAGAGCCATTCAAAAAACCATACAAGACTACGGCGACACGTTGAAACTACTGGGTGGTGAATAGTGCGTACAATCACTGTCAAAGAGGTTGAATATATCGCATTTAAGTTAGCAAAGGAATGGCTGGCATTTAATGAGCCCATCCCCGATTTTTCAACACGCTTTCCAAACATTCTGGAAAGCTGTCTCGCCACTCCATTCCAGAGCTTCTCCAAAAAAACTTTATATCCAGGCCTTATATCCAAAGCGAGCGTTCTTTTCTATCTCATGATCAAAAACCATCCTTTCCAAAACGGTAACAAAAGGATCGCCATTACAGCTCTATTTGTTTTTCTTTATAAGAATAAGAAGTGGATAAAGGTTGATTCTCAGGAGCTCTACAATCTTACTGTTTGGGTGGCTCAAGGTCCGCCCCAATTCAAAGATGAAACTCTCAAAGCTACAGAAAAGTTTTTAAAAACTCATGTAGTTAATATTGTAAAAAAAATGAATTAATTCTCTGAATGATCTAAAAAGCCTTTCGACAACCGCTTATCCTCACTCGCTAGAAAAATCGTTGTAGATAATCTCTACAAACATCTCAGCGGGAACTCCTATCCCCATCTTTTCGAATCCTTCTGTGGGATTGGATGCGAGGATTTCTTTGAGTGTTTTTCCTTCATTCATCTGATTCCTGACACGATCCCTCACAGTAACCAACAAATGACGATATTCTTTCAATCCCTTCCGATCTGTCAGTGGGCCATGCCCAGGGATTATTTTTGTCTCCTCATCGACCATCTCGAGCAATTGATCAACGGCTTTAATCATGCCGTTCACAGATCCGCCATGAGGAATATCGATAAAAGGAAATCCACTGGAAAAAACGATATCCCCCGTATGCAAAACATTCGCATTTTTGAAATGAATAACGATATCCGAATCAGAGTGAGCATTTTTGATATGGAACGCATGAATGTCGCCGCCATTAAAATGGAGAGTTATGGATTTTGCGAAAGTCACCGTAGGAAGTGCAGATTCAGGATAAGGGGGAACTTTAGTATCGAACATAGGATGGTATTGCTCGGTTATCATACGTTTTCGTGTATCAATCTGAGCAATGATAATCGCACCCCCTTCGGCTAAGGATTTGTTGCCACTGACATGATCATAGTGCCAGTTTGTGTTAAGAACATATCGGACCGGCACGTCCTTGATCGCTGCAATCGCGGCTGTAACTTTCTCGTTCAGCTCAGCAAACTGGCTGTCGACCAAAAGAGCGCCATTATCCCCGATACAGACGCCGATGTTTCCACCATCACCAAACAGTACGTATACTCCATCCCCGGCTTTCTCGGTTTCGATCTCTACCTTATCAAACTCCTGGGCGAAAGATGAAGAGAAAGAAAAAAGACATAGAAATGCTACAACAAGGCAAAAGAGTTTTTCCCACCGAAAAGACATTCTCTCCTCCTTTTTCTATGTTGATGTTTCTTATATTTATGAGCGAATCAATTTACGAGGGCGAATCAATTCCACTCAAATCCTAGTTGACTATTCGTCTTTGAGACTAGCGAGTCTCTTTTGAGCATCCTCCAACTCTGCCAATCCCGGATCTGCATCTTTCCATAGATCGAGAAATCTCTCATATTGTTCGATAGCCTTAGAGGATTGACCTTTTTCTTCATACAGTTTAGCCAACTCCAAATGATACTTTGGGTGGATCAGACGCCTTTCTTGGCTTTCCGGATTAAATGTGATTAACCTCTCATATTCGGCGATCGCTCCGTCCAAATACCCACTCTGGTAGTAAGCACGCGCCAGAAAATTCCACATAAACGGCATATTATAAGGACCGATGGTATCCGTTTGAAGGTTAGGGATGCCCAAGGGTGTCGCATTTTCAATGATCTCGATAGCTTTCCCCGGTGAGCCTTCGGCCATCAATATCTCCGCCTCAAGAATTGCACTCGCAAAGGCTCTGGATTTTTTCATAGCCGGATTCAATTCAGATAAAAGGGATTGTATTTCATCCAACCTTGTTTTTGCAGATTCAATTTTCCCCTGCTTAACTTCTAAAAGCCCGATACAAAAATCATAGGCTGCCCGAAAGCTTTTAGAATCTGGGAAGACTGAAAAAAGCAAATCCCATGCTTTTTGAAGATACCCATTGCTTAGATCCAGCTCATTCAACTCGTAATGCCACCATCCTTTTGTTAAATCGAGCGACATTTTTCTTGGCCAATCATCCGTTTCCTCAGCCCATTTCTCTGCCTCATTTAAACTCTGGTTAGCGCTCTCTTTCTTTCCCAGCAGGAAGTTATAAATTCCTTGCCATAAAAAAACCTCTGCTTTCACTCCGGGACTTGGCACTTTGTTGAAATCATGATCGAGCCATACCATGGATTCAGCATAGTCTTCTTTTAAGGCATAGAGATAGGAAACACGGAATCCCACACCAAAATCAGGCTTGATCTCCAATGCCTTTTTATAATTTGCGATGGCCTCATCTAGACGCCCCATTCGGAAATACTGCTCCGCCATGGAGTCTACAGGATTAGCATCTTCAGGAAAGAGTGCCGCATACTTCTGGAAATATTCAACTGCTTTTTCATAAACACCCATATCCGAATATGCATAACCGAGTTGATTCAGGATATATCCATCGGTGGGAGTTAATTCCAGGGCTTTTTGGTACTCTTCTATGGCATTCGTGAACTTACCTCTGTTCTGATAAATAGAACCCAATTCAAAGTGAGCATCTTTCTCATTAGGGTATTTTTCTATCAGCTCTTTGTAAATTCGGGTTTGTTTTTTAGAATCTCCTTCTATGGTTGATGCATACTGGGCGAGGATGTAAAGCCTTTCCTTTTCAGTGGCTTTCTCAGAAAACTCCTTGGCCTTTCTCACAAGTTCTATTCTTTCATCTCCACGGCGCTGCAGCTCGGCATAGACATGACTGAGATAGAGATAGGCAACAGCAAACTGAGGATCGAGTTCCACGGCTTTTTCGAGATACTGCTTCGCTTCTTCATTATAGAATTTTTCGTGAGCCTCTTTTCCTTTTAAGTAATAGTTATAGGCCTCCATGGATGTTGTTGTGACATCGACAATCCGTGTTTTTACGGCATCAACCGTACGAGCAGGCAATCCGATACCTTTGGAAATCTCCCGGCTCAGCTCATCGATCTGTCTCTCGAGGATGCTGTCGATTCCTTTTCCTCGAGAACTCGTACTTTTAAGGAGGTTTTTGGTAGTTACGTCCAAGACCTTGACATCCGTGGCGAACATCTTGCCCGCCTTGACAAAGCTTCCGAGTACAATTGCCTCGATGCCGTTCTGACGGCACAACTCAAAGCCTAAATCATTATCAATGACTTCAACATCCCCTTTTCCCATCAGTTCGAGGAGGTCATGCATTCTTTCCCAAGTGACGACCCGGATATTTCTCGATTGCTCCAGGCTCGTGATGAGCAAGTTTGGAATTGCCTTTTGCAAGTAGTCATAGGACCTTTCCCCGGTCTGGTTTTCGAAGGTTATGACAGCCACGGAGTGTTCCACAGGGGCTTTTTTAGAAAGAAAGAGAAAAATAACCACTGCTAAAACAGCTAGAACGAGTATCGCTAGAGCTGGGATAAGAAGCTTATTCTTACTAAACGTTACCGTGATCTCCTTGGAGGTCATGGTTTTTGGGGGGGGAACAAGCTTTTCCGTCGTGAGCAATCCCTCTGCAATCCTTACGAGTTCCGAACGGACTTCGCCTGCACTTTGATACCTTGAATCCTTATCCTTCTCCAGGCATTTGAGTATGATGCGACTCAGATCTTCAGGAACCTGTGCGTTTATCTCCCTGGGATCTACAGGGATCTCACTTTTATGTTTAACACCGATAGTAAAAGGTGTGTCTCCTTCAAAAGGCACTCTCCCCGCAACCATTTCAAACAGAATCGCACCCAGTGAGTAGATATCTGAACGTTGGTCGACTTCCTTCCCCTCCACCTGCTCCGGAGACATATATTCAGGAGTCCCGATCATCACGCCGGCACCGGTTATCCCCTTTCCTTTCAAAGACCGGGCAATCCCAAAATCCATGATCCGTGCTTGGCCGTCCTTATCAATCATGATGTTGCTGGGTTTCAAATCCCGGTGTATCACTCCCAGCCTATGGGCTTCCACCAAGCCTTCACAAATCTGCTTGGCTATCGATATTGTGGTTCCGATTGCCAATTGACCTGATTGCCGAATCAGTCCTTTTAGATCCTGGCCTTCGACATACTCCATCGTTATGTAGTAGCTTCCTTCTTCTTTCCCGAGATCATACATTCTGCCGACATTTTTATGAACGATCTTCCGGGCGAATTTCAACTCGTTCTGGAACCGTTCAACGGTGTTCTTGTCCGCAGAGATCTCTGGTTTTATTAGCTTGAGCGCGACTTTTTCTTTGAGCTCGATGTCATCGGCTTTGTAAACTTTTCCCATGCCGCCCTTGCCTAGTTCTTCGATGATCTGATATCGTTCGGCAAAGGTAGAGCCAGTTTTTAATTCCTCCCGGGGAGCTTGGAGGGTTTCCGTATGCTCAATGGGTTTTTGGGGCTCTATGGACTTTATGGGTATTTCCTCAGAAACATTCAATTGCGTCCCACAATCCGCACAGAAACGCGATGCCTCGGGATTTTCGGAGTTACATTTTGGACAACGAATCGCCATTTTTTTCCCCTTATAAGGCTGAAGGAAGATTATCAATTAATAACCAAAGAGTCAACCGATTGCAGTAGATCGACCAGGGAACGATCCCACCGCTTAAGATAGAGGATGCCCACTCTCATTGGTCTGGTTTCTTGACTAAGAACACATTATGCATATATATATGGAACATATTGATCACCTCAAAAAATAAATCCATTCCGATCGCCATAATTGGTGCCGGAGCTTCAGGACTTTCAGCAGCCTATTATTTAAAAAAACTGGGATATCGAGATGTCACTGTATTCGAAAAGGAGAGCTATGTTGGGGGGAAAGTTCTATCTTACGAATATGAGCGGAAGACGTACGATCTGGGCGCCATCATTATTGGTGACGAGAAAAACTATAATAATTGCCATGAATTATTGGCCGCTTATGACATCCCATTGAAAAATTTTACGATACCGGATGTGGCCTTCATGGATGGCCATCGATGCTCGTTTGAACAATATTTTAAAGATCACTACTCTTTTACTCGTGTTATAAGAGCGTTTTTTAACATGTTATACCTTGGCTTCAAATTCAAAAAATACTTAAAGGGTGGCTTTATCGATGCCTCGCCTGAACTGTATATCAATTTTAAAGACTTTATGCATAAGTATAAACTTGAACCCATAGCAGACACGCTATCCCCCTTTCTGATTGGATGTGGATACGGTTGTTATGAAGAGATTCCTGCCATTTATTTATTCCGCTTCTTGTGGATGTTTTTCAGGACATATCTGCGCTTTAATAATCTATTAAAAATCGTGCGCAGCGAAGAAAGCTCAGAAATAACCGGTTGCAAAAATGGCTGTCAAGAGTTGTGGATTAAGATGGCTGAAGAGCTACATGTGGAAACAAACGCTGAAATTGAAACCATCCGAAGGAATGTGATGGATTTAGCGAGTGTAAAAGATTCAAAAATTGAGATCGTTGTGAATGGCAAAACAAGAACATATGATCGCCTGATCATTTCATCACCGCTGGAAGAAACGGTTCAATTTCTGGATGTATCCGAGGAAGAAAAAGAACTGTTCGGCAAGATAGCATACACTGATTATTATGTGACTCTCTTTGATGGATACGGATTTAACAAAAGTTTGTTTATCAGAGACCATATC
This sequence comes from uncultured Eubacteriales bacterium, assembly GCA_964540205.1. Lineage (GTDB taxonomy): Bacteria > Acidobacteriota > Aminicenantia > Aminicenantales > Aminicenantaceae > WTAW01. The sequence goes on from CAZIMJ010000126.1 coordinate 24,470, forward strand.
TATCCATCAACAAAGGGGAAGACAGTTGCAGTTTTCTATAGGCATTGCGATTCGAATGTGCACGTGGGATATCAAATGGCTTCTCCAGACACAAGCCCGGATGAGATCATCGAGATGTTAAAGAAAGATGTAAAGCAGCTTGGAGGTAGATTCGGTGGAGTCATAACGCAGAAGCATTGGCGCTATTTTCCCCGCGTCAGCACAGAGGATTTGAGAGCTGGCTTCTATAAGCGACTCGATGAGCTGCAGGGACAGAAGGGGACTTACTATATCGGCGCTGTTTTGAATTTCGAGACACTCGAAAATACAGTAGATTTTGCCAAGAGATTAGTCCTGAAGCACTTCGCCTGACAAAAAGGGGACAGGCTGCTTTTTTAATTACCCCAGTAAAAAGCAGCCTGTCCCCTTTTTGTTCCCTTTTTTGCCTTTTGAGATTAGCCGAGGGGGGTGAAAAATCACAGCTAGCGGGGTTAGAAAGAGTTCGGTAAATTCCTTCCCCAGTTCATCCCATAAGGCGATTTACTCATTTTGTCTCACATTTTATCCTATTCCTAGTAGTGAGAATTGTATTCTAATAAAATGGCCAACCGCAGAGAAATCAATATTATTCAAAATTCCGATTTTATAAATCCGTATATCGCTAAAAAATCCAATCCCAAGGAAAACTATCAAGTCCTGGTGGATGATGCGCCGGATCTCATTTTCACCACAGATCTGGAGGGGAATTTTCTCTATCTTAACAAAGTTGCACAGGAAGTCATTGAGACATCTTCGAAGACACGAAAAATCAACCTCATAAAGATCTCAACTCCAACATATCAAAAGAAAATCCAAGAACTCCTAAAAAGCATCCGTCGGAAAAAATTTCCCCTTCCACTCGAAGTTGAGATAAAAACAACCAGTGGCAAACACATCCCTCTTGAAATTCAGTTCAAGCCCATAAAAAACACCCGGGGAATCATCGTCGCTCTCGAGGGTATAGGCCGCAATATTACCGAACGAAAAAAGGCGGAAGAGGTCTTCAAGGATTCTGAAAAAAAATATAAAACCATCATCGAAACAGCCAAAGATGGTGTCGTCATCATTCAAGATGGCATCTGTAAATATGCAAACAAGACCATTGAAAATATATTGGGCTTCTCCCCTGACGATCTTGTGGGTACGTCAATATTCGAAATGTTGCCGCAGAAAGAAAGAGACATCGTCAAAAAGCGATACCATATGCGCCTCGCAGGAAAAGATGTCCCCTCCGTCTATGAGCTCAACCTGGTCTGTAAGGATAAAAAAACAAAAAAAGTCGAGATATCAGCCTCTGTCATCCAATACGATGGCCGGCCGGCAGATATGGGATTCATCCGGGACCTCATCGACCGCCAACACATCTCCCACAAGATGGATGAGATGAACCGGGAAATCGAGAGGTTCGCTCAGATCACTGCAGCTCTAGTTCTGGTTGAAGACGCAGCGGATTTTTTAAAATTCGTAACACAGGCTGTTGCGGACATCTCCGATTTCAACAGAGTGCTCATCTCCTACTTCATCGACAAGCCTCCCTACCGGGAGATCATTGGTTTCCATGGAATCGCACAAAAAGAACTGGACAAGATCAAAGAAGTGAAGATGCCGAGAACAAAATACCTCGAATACTTCGAACAAGGTATAAAACTCGGCAACCAATCGTGTTACATACCCCATAACTTGAAAGACATCCTGGACCAAACAGCTGTTATCTACGGGAAAAAATCGTACCCCGAAAAAAATGGACACTGGCACAGAGAGGACAATCTCCTGGTGGCCATGAAAAATGCTATGGGACAAGTTATCGGAATAATTTCTGTTGATGAGTCCAAGAGCGGCTACTCTCCCACTGCAGTGACTGTGAGGCCATTGGAGATCTTCGCAAACTTGATCTCAGAAATGCTCCAAAGAAGAATTCTTGCTAAAAAGATCAAAGAGTCCGAGGAAAAATACAGGGAGTTGATCACCAACATCAAGGTGGGAATTTTCCGCATGGATCCGCATGGTCAAATCCTTGAAGCCAATCCATCGGCTGTCGAGATGTTCGGTTTTAAAAATGCAATGCCTTTCCTTGGGAAGAACGTGTCTGAGTTCTTCCAACTGCAGGAAATATCATCCAACTTCATGGCTGAAATGGCAAACAACGGCCTGGTCAAAAATAAGGAATTCTGTCTGAAGAGAAAAAATGGAACACAATTCTGGGCTTCGCTGACATCAACGGCCATAAGAAAGGAAGCATATAAAATCCTCTACTATGATACTGTGATCGAGGACATCACGAAAAAGAAACAGCTGCAGGAGGAAGTCCATCGGCTTTCCATTACAGATGAGCTCACCGGACTATTTAACAGGCGCTATTTCAACCAGAATTTGCCTAAAGAAATAAAAAACGCCGAAAGATGGCGGAGTTCGCTGTCACTCATCATGATAGATATCGATGATTTCAAGCACTACAACGATACATATCATCACTTAAAGGGGGACGAACTTCTTAAAGAAGTGGCGAATGTCGTCTCACAGAATATCCGGAGGGAGAGGGATGGCGATTGGAGCTTGCGGTTTGAGGACAACAGCTCATCGATCGGTGATTGGGCTTCGAGGTTCGGAGGGGATGAATTCACCATCATTCTGCCAGGAGCCGAGGACAAAGATGCCCTCTTGGTGGCGAATCGAATCAGAAAAATCTTTTCAGAGCTGACGTTTAATCCCCAGGGAACAGCCGTCCATAAATCAATTAGCCTGGGAATTGCACACTGTTCCTATTTAGAGAGAGGGAAAAAAGGCGATGTTGCGTCGAAAAAAGGAACAACAGATTACGAGAAATTGGCTACAGACCTTACCAATCTTGCCGATGCGGCACTGTTCAAAGCCAAGAGCATCGGTAAAAACACGATAGAGATCGCATCCAAAAGGATAAGTCTCTCCCGCTAAAAAAGGATAATAAAGGGGACTGTCACCTTTTTGGTTCTGAACAGACCGTCCGTGAACAGTCCCAGCACTTATCAATCTCTGAAATTGGAATAGAGGGGATGAGCTCTATCGTTTGAAGCCGGGGCAAGCCCTGATGCATACGCCACAAATGTGCTGACCGACGACTCCACTGTTGCGAAACTCTTTCAGCTTATCAAAACACAGCCAGTGGTCGAAATCAGTCACGTCCTCATGTATGGCTTTTGCCGGACAAACGCTGATACAGTCGCGACAGGAACCGCAATCCTGGTCGAGCGGTTTATCCGTTGCAAGAGGCATATCCGTTAGTATGGTGACGAGCCTAAATCTTGAACCTATATCGGGATTCACGAGAAGATTATTTCTGCCGATCCAACCCAATCCTGCCAGACAGCCTACCTTTTTATGCGAAACGTGGCTTTGTTGTTTTTTCCAATCCGTGATCTGGGAGGCAGGGATGGGAAGGGCCTGAAAACCTAAATCTTGAATCTTAGATGCCACAAAGAAGGCTCCTCTATCGAGGAAAAAGTTCAATTGCCGATAGTGATGAAAATAGAGAGCGGTGGGGCGATCCTTAATTTCCTCGATCACTGCATCCAACAGTCTCTTTCCGAGGGCGATTCCTCGTGATAATTTTTCCACCGAAATCTTAGGGAGGTTGAATTCATGTTTGATCTCTGCGATGTCTGCCACTCCAAAAAGTGAAAAACCCAAATCAACAGAGAGTTCCTTAAGTTTTTCGTAATTGTTCTTATCCTCAGTCATGAGAAATCATTGTACTGGTGGATCTTATCAGAGTCAATCAAGATACCAGCTAAACCAAATATATTTGAAGCCAATGGATCTTCCGGAATTCGTATAATCGACATTAGTGACATGCCTAAAATTTGACTTCATTCTTGTCCTTTGTTATAAGGTTTTATCCCGAGGATTAAAAGATGGAAACATATGACAGTTGGTTGAATAACACATTAGAAAGTTTTGCCGCTTATAAGCAGACCCTCAGCAATAAAGAAGTAAAAAAATATAAGCTGGACTATCTTGCTCGCATAGCAAAGAGGATTGCAGATCTTTCCCAAGAATGTGGAGAGTGTCAAAAATTCCAGAGCAATATATCAAAGCTCACCCAAGATTTGGGAGGATTAGTTCAGTCTTCAAAAGAGGAAAAGAAAAACTTCGACAGGAAGATTAAAGAGATCACCAGCCACCTCCAGAAGAAACACAAACTCGTCGCAGAAGGCACTTACGTTGGATTTGGAATTGCTTTAGGCCCGGCCATCGGTGTCGCTCTCGGAAGTGGCATGGGGAATGTAGGTGCAGGAATCGGGATTGGCATTGGAATAGACGTTGCCATCGGCAGCGCCCTAGAAGCCAAAACAAAAAAGGACGGAAAAATCATTTAAGGAGCCACCATGATAGAGAAAACATTAGCCATCATTAAACCTGATGCAGTAAAAAAGAAAGTCGTCGGCAAGATCATCCAAAGGATCGAAGAAGAAGGGTTCGAGATCTCGAATTTAAAAATGCTCCATCTCACTAAAGAAGAGGCCGAAGGATTCTACATCGTCCACAAAGCGAAGCCCTTTTACGGCAGCCTTACTGATTTTATGTCCTCAGGCGAGATTGTTGTGATGATTCTCGAAGGAGAAAACGCCATCGAAAAATGGCGGAAGACCATGGGCGTGACCGACCCCGCACTGGCAGAACCCGGGACCATAAGGCACCGATATGGATTTTCTGTAGAGCGAAACGCCACCCACGGATCGGATGCTCGCCAAACAGCCGAGTGGGAGATCAATTACTTTAACAAGTCCTAGAAAGTCCGTTGTTCGGAGCTATATAAACCTGGCTCCTATCGGAGTCCTCACAATCTTTCAATCTTTTCCAGCCTAAATCCGCGCTCAAAATCATGAAATCCTAACAGTCCCAATCGAATGTCACGCTGATTTCAGAGCATCGATGAGGTGCGTAATTTTAGTCGTCTAACTATTTTTATTAGGGACACACCAGGGAAATTTTTTGAAAAAAACAAAAAATAACAAAAAAAATCAAAAAAAACGCAAAAAATATTCAATTTTTTTAAATAAATTTCGACTCAATATATGCGGTGTTAAATGCCTAAACACACAATATGATGAGGTGAGATGGGGTAAATCAATTATTTTAAACCATTTACGCCCAAAAAAGGGCTTGACATCACGCCCTTAATTTTTTAGCTTATTAACGCTGCCTTGGATGATAATGAAGGGATTAAAACTTTTTATGGTACCGACATGAATTAATCCCTCTAAATTTATTCCCTCACCTAAGGCGAGCGTAACCTAAAAGGAGGTTACAATGCCAAAAAAAACCATCAAGGTGACAGCGCTGATTGCGTGTTTTGCTCTGCTTGCGCTCTCCGTACCAACACTGAATGCGAAGCCTCGGACTGAGAAGTTCGACTTCAACCATTTCATCAAGAAACAGGTCGCATTCGTCACATCCCTGTTGTCTATCCTTCCCTTTATGGATCAGGAAACCGATAAGGCTCCTGACGAAACAAACGACATCAAGCAAAAACTCAAGATCACGGGAGATCTTGCTAGCGGAAGACCAAGCGGCGGCGATTAAAAAGAAGTCAAATCTGAATTAGGCTTTTTGGCTTAAAAAGAAAATTTCTATTTCTTTCTAGAAAACAAAGAGAATTGGTTTTTCTGTTTTATAGAGGAAAAATATTATAGTATAGGTCTTTGTCCGAAGGGCCTAGTATTAGCATCTCACCTCTGGAGAGGAGAGGTACTAAAAAATATCACCCCCCAAATTCATCTCAAGAGGCGATTGTTCCTCCTGTGTTGATTTGTCACAATTTGTTATGCAATAATCAGAATCAGTACTCCACATAGCCAGGAAGTGAAGAATTGAAGGGATTTAAAGAAGTAAGATTTCTCCTTGTTCTTGTCTGTACACTTCTACCCTTTCTTCTCCATTCCAATGAAATTGAAGGGCAAGATATATCTGTATCTGACAAAGGAGCTCAATACTTCAAGGAAGCGGAAGAGCTCCAGAAAAACGGTGAATTTGCAGAAGCCGTAGAACTAATTAACAAATCCCTTGCTCTTGTTAAAACAAATCCTGATAAAGAAAAAGCGTGTGATCATCTCATTAAGCTCGGTCTTTTGTATTGGAACCTGGGTCAGATGTCGACTTCGACAGAAAAGTATCAGGCTGCCTTAAAAATTTCAAAAAAATATGGCCTGAAAAAACAAGAGCCTGAGAGCCAAAGCGCTCTAGATATTTACTCTCATTATGTTGAAGCTAAGGAACTTCGAGACAAAGAACAATTTCAAGAAGCCACTCAAGAATTCCAGACGGCCATCGACATGGCCCGGCAAATCGGTAGTAAAGAGCATGAATTAAAATGTTTGAGGCAACTGGGCTTAACATATTGGTTTATGAATGAGTTTGAACAATCTTACTCCAATAATAAAAAAGGCTTGGAGATCGCTAGAGAATTGAATCATAAAATTGAGATAGGCCGATGCTCAAATAACGTCGGCCTTTATTGGAGATATAAAACCGATTACTCCCAGGCATTGCGTTACTATCAAGAGGCATTACAGATAGCAAAAGAACTTGAGAACAAGAC